>JBARHV010000138.1:0-2390 GCA_049799415.1 Silvibacterium sp. | reverse complement strand
GACCAGGTAGTCAAGCCAGAACACTCTCGGAGGAGACGCGCCTGCGTATCGCGCAGCGGATCAACTTGGGGGCTTGACGCCCCTGCTTTCTTTGGACTGAACCCCGAAATTGAGACAATCGCATTTGGCACACTTTGCAGGGAAAGGAACTGCAAGTGGGAAGAAAGCGAACAATCGGGCGGTATCCGAAAGCGTTTCGGAAGATGGCCGTCGAGCGACTGAGGGGCTGCGACAACATTGTTGCGCTCGCCCAGGAACTCGGCGTGCATCGGCGGCTGCTCTATAAGTGGCGCGATCAATTGGAGCCGATCGAAGACGGCCAAGGTCCGCCGGAAAACTCCAAAGAACGTGAACTGCGGCAGCAGGTCGCGCAACTGAAGCGGCTGGTGGCGGACAAAACGCTGGAAGCCGATTTTTTCAGAGGTGCCTTGCAAAAAGTCGAGGCTCGACGCCAGAACAGCAGGCGACCTGGCGAGACGGCATCTACGACCAAATTCGGGAGCTGATGTCGATGCAAGGCAACCTGAGTGTCGAGCGGATGTGTCAGTTGGCGAGCGTGAGCCGGGCCGGATTCTACCGGTCACTGCAAGAGCGGGCGCCCGTCGAAGAGGACCTGGAAGTACGATCGACCATTCAACAGATCTTCGCCGAGCACAAACGTCGCTATGGATATCGCCGCGTCAGCAAAGAACTGCGGCGGCGGGGCATGCTGGTGAATCACAAGCGCGTAGCGCGGCTGATGCGCGAGGACAATCTGCTGGCGGTACAGCCGAAGGCATTCGTGGTCACGACCGACTCCGACCACGAGTTGGAGGTCTATCTCAATCTGGCTGCCCGGATGAAACTCACCGGCGTCAACCAGCTCTGGGTGGCCGACATTACCTATATCCGGTTGCACCGTGAATTTGTGTTTCTGGCGGTGATCCTGGATGCGTTTTCGCGTAAGGTGATCGGCTGGGAGTTGGATCGGACGCTGGCCGCGCGGCTGGCGATGGCGGCGCTGGACAAAGCCCTCGCGGATCGCAATCCGCCGCCCGGAGTAGTGCATCATTCCGACCGCGGTGTGCAGTATGCTTGTGGTGCCTATGTCGGTCTGCTGCGAAAGCACGGCATGATTCCCAGCATGAGCCGGCCGGCGAATCCGTACGACAACGCCAGCTGTGAGAGCTTCATGAAGACTCTCAAGCGAGAAGAAATCTACGCCAACGAATACCGCGATCTGGATCACTTGCGAGAGAACCTCGCCGCGTTCCTCGATCGCTACTACAATCGCGTGCGCCTTCATTCGGCGCTCGGCTACAAACCGCCGGAAGAGTTCGAAGGGGCGGCCCTCGCCGCGACGATTTCGAAGGGTGCGACCATGAGTTTTTTCAGGCATGAGGAGATCTACCGGCCCGATGGGCACAAAGGCAGGGAGCCGTTGCTAGACGGCCCCCCAGCTCATCGTACCGATGAGTCTCCGGCTGACTATTCCTCGGCGAGTTGCTCTCCAGCAGAGCTCGCTTCTGCTTCATCAGCCGAGAGTTATTCTGAGCAAGACGATGTCGACAAGCAATGAGATTTCAGCGAACAGCAAGTGTGCCAATCGCAGTTTGTCTCAATGGAGGGGTTCACCCCATCTTGCTGTGCCAGAACTGTGTCCGAACCCCATCTGTTCGATCCGTGGAAGTTGCGTTTTGAGAGAAAGCAGATTCCCCGGTTTGTTGGAAACGTTAATAGTTAGCGAAACGCCATGGAGCCTTTGGAACCGATTCCGGTCCCTTGGGCGCAGCCGATCCCCTTCGGCGGAATCCACCGATTTCTCGCGTGTCAGAAACCCATCCGAAACACTCGTTGTTGTGAATGTCGTGTGAAATCGGATTCCCCGGGCCATTCGCGAGATTGAAACGCAGGGATACCTCGGTGGGAGATCTTGGGTTGCCCTACCCTCCATTTACCCTCCATTAAGGCAGGCTTGGAAACGAACTATCGTTTTGCTGGCGTTTTTCATGCCCTGAATCAACGCCCTGCGCGCTTATGTTGTTAAAAACAAACGATTGCCCAATTTCCCAAGCTGGACGTCGCGGGTTCGAGCCCCGTCTCCCGCTCCATATTTTCAATAGGTTACGAGGAAATCGAATACCCTCCATACCCTCCATTAAGGAGCAAACCTCCTATTTTCAAATGCTTGCCACGTTTTCCTGATTCAGCTCTGCATCGCGGTCCGGAATGGCTCGGGGGGTACTCGGATTTCCTGGATCGACTTCGCTCGGTACAACAGTCACCTCTCTACCCGGCAGTAACCTTCTTTCCACGGAGTTCGAACATTCTTGCGTTACTTCCAAGCGGTCAGCACGTGCGGTTGGGGGAACTTGTTGCTTTATGGAAGCCCGCCGATGACGAGCGAAAAT
>JBARHV010000137.1:0-1656 GCA_049799415.1 Silvibacterium sp. | reverse complement strand
TGGTGACGCCCGTCGCCAGACGAGAAGCCGTGGCTCACCTCCGCCAAACCCATGAGGCGAGCGAGCGGCGGGCGTGCCAAGTGATTGGAGCCGATCGAACCTCGATCCGGTACCGATCGCGCAAGCCGGACGACGGCGTTGTTCGTGGCCGGCTGCGGGAGCTCGCCGCGATCCGCCGGCGCTTTGGCTATCGGCGTTTACATCTCCTGCTCGATCGCGAGGGCTTGCATATGAACCACAAGAAGCCGCGCCGGCTCTATGCGGCGGAACGGCTCCAGGTCCGTCGGCGCGGCGGGCGCAAGCGCGCGCTCGGCACCAGGGCGCCGATGACGCTGCCGCGAGGGCCGAACCAGCGTTGGTCCCTGGACTTCGTCAGCGACACGTTCACCGACAGCCGGCGCTTCCGCATCCTGGCGGTGGTCGACGACTTTACCCGTGAATGCCTGTGCCTGGTGGCCGACACCTCGCTCTCGGGCATGCGGGTGGCGCGCGAACTCGACACCGTCATCGCCGAACGCGGGCGGCCCAGCCTGTGCGTGTCCGACAACGGCACCGAGCTCACCAGCATGGCGATCCTGCGCTGGTCCCAGGAGACCGCGATCGCATGGCACTACATCGCGCCGGGAAAGCCTACCCAGAACGCCTTCGTCGAAAGCTTCAACGGCCGCCTGCGCGACGAGCTGCTGAACGAGACCCTGTTCGTCTCGCTCGATCATGCCCGCCAAGTCTTGGCCGATTGGAGGGACGACTACAACACCGTCAGGCCGCACAGCGCGATCGGCAATCTGCCGCCCGCCATCTATGCCAAGAACAGCGCCCCCGCGATGCAACGGGACGGGACGCTGCGCTCGATCGGGGGCTACGCGCCCCGTCCCGTTGCGCCACCGAGCCAGATAGGCTCAAATGAGCAACAGACTCTCCTCATCTCCGGATGAGATAAGGGGCTCACGTCAATGCCGCCGCTGCTGCGTGTACGAGTCACGACTTCGCGGCATCGAGCTACTAAGAGTGAGCGAGAGGCGAGCCTAGGGAGAGGGGCTCGGAAATTGAACCAACCAGAGCATTTAATGGGTGTGGTCAAAAGTGTGGAAGTCCGGCAACGATCGCAATTACCCCTCCGCGTTGCGGAGAGGGGTTTAATTCAGCTCTTCGCCGCCACTTTATCCTGCGTCTTCGTCTCGAAATCGCTGGCGTCGTGGCGTTCGTGGAGCTGGCTCGACGGCTCGCCGAAGACGCGATTGACCATGCGCCCGCGCTTTACCGCCGGTCGCTCGGCGATCGCCGCCGCCCAGCGCCGCACATGCTTGTATTCATGCACCGACAGGAACTCGCCGCAATTGTTGTACATCACGCCGTCGAGCACCAAGAGCCCGTACCAGGGAAAGATCGCGATGTCGGCGATGCTGTAATCGCCCGCGACATACGCGACCTCGGCGAGGCGGCGGTCGAGCACGTCGAGCTGGCGCTTGGTCTCCATCGCGAAGCGGTCGATGGCATATTCGATCTTGGTCTGCGCATAGGCATAGAAATGACCGAAGCCGCCGCCGACATAGGGCGTGCTGCCCATCTGCCAGAAGAGCCAGGACAGGCATTCGGCGCGCGCGGCGCGCTCGGTCGGCAACAAGGCGCCGAACTTCTCGGCGAGATAGGCGAGGA
>JBARHV010000136.1:0-9594 GCA_049799415.1 Silvibacterium sp. | reverse complement strand
CGACGGCAAAATCCTCAACGACCCCGAAGCCATGAAAATGTGGACCCGCGAATATCAGAAAGGCTGGGAACCGACTCTATGACTACACGCCGCAGCTTCCTCCGCGCCAGCTCCATCGCAGCCGCAGCCGCGCTCGCTGCCCCTGCAACCCTGCCCGCATTTGCCGAGCCTTCCACAAAATCCGGCTCTCCCTCGCCCATCCGTCTCGGCCTCGCCAGCTACACCTTCCGCAACTTCACCCGCGCGCAGCTCATCGACAACATGAAGCAGCTCAACATCACCGCGCTCAACGCCAAGGACGCGAAAGACCATCTCCCCATGGACCCCGCGCAGGAAGCAGCTGCATTGGCCGACTACTCTGCCAACAACATCCAGCTCCACGCCGTCGGAGCCATCTATTTTCCGAAAAACGAAGACGCGGACATCCAAAGCAAATTTGAATACGCCAAACGCGCCGGAGTCTCCGTTATCGTCGCCGGAGAACCCGCGCACGAAACCCTCCCCCGCATCGAAAAATTCGTAAATCAGTACAACATCCGCATCGCCATCCACAACCACGGCCCCGAAGCCAAGCTCTACCCCTCCCCGCTCGACGCGCTCAAAGCCGTCAAAGGCATGGACCCGCGCATGGGCTGTTGCATCGACATCGGTCACTGCGTCCGCGCCGGCACAGATGTGGTCGAGGCCATCCACGCCGCCGGCTCGCGCCTCTTCGACATGCACGCCAAAGACCTCACCAACTTCAATGACAAGGAAAGCCAGGTCGCCGTCGGCGACGGCCTCATGCCCATGCGCGAAATCTTCAAGGCCCTCATCGCCATCCGCTACCCCGGCTACGTCGATCTCGAATACGAAGTCCACCCCGACAACCCCATGCCCGGAGTCATCAGCAGCTTTGCCTACATGCGCGGGGTCCTCGCCGGCATGGGCTACACAACCCTCGCCTGACACCCAGTACCCGCTTAGGCATTGGCTGCCGGACGGTTGGGCTATATTCTTGAGAAGGAACAGCGTGTAATTCAAGGTGGACAGAGCGGTTCTCCAGCTACTGTAGAGGGAACCGATGCCTGCAAGTTTGCTGGAAACACTGCACGGACTGGAATAGCGCTTTTAAGTCATCAATCCCAGCTGTTGCACGGGAGAAGCAAAAAAATGGTGGGCGCGACAGATCATTTTGTTTTTGCGATGCTGATGACTTTGTTCACAGGCGGCTTTGGAGGCATGCTGCTGATCATCGCCTGGGTTCAGATTCTTTTGGAACCGCCTACCGATGGTCGTATCGTCAATCGCATCCCGCTGTATGTATTCACAGCCTCCATATGCGCGGCGTTGGCGGGAGCCGCTCTTGCTTCGGTGCTTCCCGACAGTGAGAAGACTTCCAACTGGACATTCGCGTTGGTCATTAGCTTTGCCTGTGCCGCTATCAGCATGCTTCAGGTGCGCAAGAGCTATGGTCCGGAAAGACGGGCCGTACAGATTGGCTCCATTGGCGTCTTCATTGTCGATCTCATCGGCCTGATAGGAATGATCATGGCCCTCCCCGGTATGCCTCTGAACCAGATGGGGAAATAAGCGGCTTCATCGCGAAGGAAGCCTTAAAAATACGTCTCCACCACATCCACCACGTCATACGCCGCATTCACCACCACCAGCGTGCGCCACTTGTCGAACGTCAGGCACGGGTGCAAAATATCGAACCCGATCATATCGCCCACGCGCACATCGTCGCCCGCCGCAATCTTCAGGTAAGCATGCTGGTCCATCATCTTCGTCACCGTCCAGTGCGCCGGAGCAGGTTTAGGCGCAGCATCTCCCGGCCTGAACCGCACTGCCGCCACCGGAAGCCCCGCGTCAAACGCAGCATCCCGCTTGCCCATGCCAACAATTGCCCGCTCCGCCTCCGGAACCGACTGCACATACGCCCACACCTGCAGCGCAGGCAAAAGCCCCGAGCGCATTTTGCGCGCCACCGGATTCTGCTCCGCAATCCTCTTCTGCGCCTCGCGATACGCGCCCACGTCATGCGTCAAATAACATCCCGGCCGCAGCACAATCTCCACCGCATCCCCAAATCCCGCCGCCGAAAACTCTTCTGCCACCACGTCATACCACGCCGACCCCGCGCCGGAAAGCAGCGCAGGCTCGCACGCGAACTGCTTCTCCACCACCAGCCGCTGCGTCAACGCAACCGCGCGCTGCAAAAACGCGCGAATCGAAGCCTCATCCTCCAGCACGCCCTCGTAAATCTCCACGCCGCACAACGCAATCGCGTCGTTCCACTTGGACAACGCCCCCAGAACCTCCTTCAGTTGCGCCTCATCGCGCACACCCGTGCGCCCGCCCGCAACTCCCAACTCCAGCAGCACCCGCAACCGCTGCCCGCGCTCACGAAAAAAAGCACCCAGCTGTTCCACCAGCGCCGCTGAATCCACCAGGCTATAAAATTCAAACGCCTCGTCCTCCATCAGCCGCGCCACCGTCGCCATATTCTCCTTGCCCACCAGCTCGTTCGCCATCAGCACCCGACGTACGCCTTGCGCATGCGCCACCGCCGTCTGGTGCGCCGTCGCCAGCGTAATCCCCCACGCGCCCCCCGCCAGCTGCATCGCAAACAGCTTAGGAGTCATCGTCGTCTTTCCATGCGGAGCCAACTTCGCTCCATACGCCGCCATAAACTCCCGCATCCACTCCAGGTTGTGTCGAAGCCGGTCCTCATACAGCACCGCGCAAGGCAAACTCAAATCCTCGCGCAGCAAATTCCAGCCCAGCTCGCGGACAGGCCGCACAGCGTCCCCCGCCCTCACAAATCCCAGACCCTTATTCAACGCATCCATCGCCGCTCCAAAATATCCCTCACACCAATCTAATCTGATGCGAAGACCTGAGTCCCCATCACGCACAATCTTCGCGCATAGGCGTGGAAATCACAGGCGTCCATGTTGAATGCTGAAGTTGGCACGGACAGAGTGGCCGCATAAGTTCGGTGGCTCATGGACAAGCAAAAGCCATCCAGCACTCGGGATGGCTTTTGCTTGTCGTCCGCCCGTCCGGCTAGGACCGCCGCCCGCGCAGGGCGGTCTTGTCTTTCGCCCGCGCAAGGCGGTTTTGCTTTCGTCTGTGCGGCCAGCCCCTGTATTCTGAGGAAACTCATGCACCGCTGCGACACGCTCATCCGCAACGCGACCCTCTACGACGGCAGCAATGCCGCGCCTGAAGTCCTCGACGTCGCCATCCGCGAAGACCGCATCGTCGCCGTAGGCCCATCCCTCAGCGTCCACGCCGAAACCATCCTCGAAGCCGAAGCCCTTGCGCTCGCCCCTGGCTTCATCGACACGCACACCCACGACGACACCGCCGTCCTCCACGCGCCGTCCATGCTGCCCAAAATCTCGCAGGGAGTTACCACCGTCATCACCGGCAACTGCGGCATCTCCGCCGCGCCCGTAACCCTGCACGGCAATCCGCCCGACCCCATGAACCTCCTCGGCAACGCCGACGCCTTTCAATATCCAACCTTCGCCGCGTATGTCGAAGCCATCCACAAAGCCCAACCCGCCGTCAACGTCGTCGCGCTCGTCGGACACACCGCCCTCCGCAACAACCACATGAATCGTCTCGACCGCGCCGCCTCCGCATCCGAAATCTACGCCATGCGCGCCCAGCTTCAGGAGTCGCTCGATCACGGAGCCATCGGCCTCAGCACCGGACTCGCCTATCTCTCCGCCAACGCCGCGACCCTCGAAGAAGTGATCGCCCTCGCCGAACCTCTCGCTGCCGCGCGCGCCATCTACACCACGCACCTGCGCACCGAGACTGAAGCTATCCTCGAAGCCATGCGCGAGGCCTTCGTCATCGGCCGCAGCACCCGCGTCCCCGTCCTCATCTCGCATCTCAAGTGCGCGGGCATCGACAACTGGGGACGCAGCGCCGAAATTCTCCATGCACTCGAAGCCGCGCAAAAATCCCAACCTGTCGCCTGCGACTGCTACCCCTACGCCGCCGGCTCCAGCACCCTCGATCTCCGCCAGGTCGACGAGCGCGTCAAGATCACCATCACCTGGAGCACGCCCCACCCCGAAGCCGCCGGAAAATCGCTCTCCAAGATTGCCCAGGAATGGGACCTCCCGCAGCTCGAAGCCGCAAAACGCCTCCAGCCCGCCGGAGCCATCTACCACTCCATCTCCGAAGACGACATGCGCCGCATCCTCCGCCATCCCGCCACCATGATCGGCTCCGATGGCCTGCCCAACGACCCGCGCCCGCATCCCCGCCTCTGGGGAACCTTCCCTCGCGTCCTCGGCCGCTATAGCCGCGACGAAAAACTCTTCCCGCTCACCGAAGCCATCCACAAAATGACCGGACTGCCCGCCGCGCGCTTCTCCATCCATCGCCGCGGCCTCATCCGCGAAAATTACTACGCCGACCTCGTCCTCTTCGACCCCGCAACCATCCGCGACACCGCAACCTTTGAAGACCCTGTGCAGCCCGCAAAGGGAATCGTAAAAGTCTGGGTCAACGGCGCTCTCTCCTATACCGTCGAGGGAGCCACGCAAAATCGCGCCGGGCGTTTTTTGCCTCGCGCCTCAGCAAAGATCAGGAGTGCAGCATGAGCATCAAGCGATATGGAACAGAAGGCAGCAAGGGAACCGGAGGTCAGCACCTGCCCTTTGCCCGCGCAGTCCAGGCCGATGGTTGGCTCTACGTCTCAGGCCAGGTGCCCATGCTCAATGGAGAGGTCGTCACCGGCAACATCACCGCGCAATCCCATCAGGCCATCCAGAACCTGCTCTCCATCCTTAAAGAAGCAGGCTACAGCCCCGAGCACGTCGTCCGCTGCGGCGTCTGGCTCGATGACCCTCGCGACTTCTCCGCCTTCAACGCCGTCTTCAGGGAGTATTTCGGCCAGCATCCGCCCGCCCGCGCCTGCGTCGTCTCCAGCATGGTCGTCGACTGCAAGGTGGAAATCGAATGCGTCGCGTACAAGGCTGGTAAATGATCGATCACCACAGCCTCTTCCTGCTCATCTCGGCGGTCGTCGCCGTCATCAGCCTCATTCTGCTCATCGCCGTTGTAAAGCTCAATCCCTTCATTACCCTGCTCGTCGTCTCGCTGGCCCTCGCCGCCGTTACCGGCATGCCCGCCCACACCATCATTCAATCTTTTGAGGCGGGCCTGGGCGGGACCCTCGGCCACATCGCCGTCATCGTCGCCCTCGGCACCATGCTCGGCAAAATGATGTCGGAGTCCGGCGGCGCCGACCAGATCGCCTACACCCTCATCCGTCTCTTCGGCGAAAAATATGTGCACTGGGCCATGGTCCTCATCGGACTCATCATCGGCCTGCCTGCCTTCTTTGAAGTCGGCTTCGTGCTCCTCATTCCCATCGCCTACACCGTCGCCCGCCGCACAAAGACGTCGCTCGTGCTCGTCGGCCTGCCCATGGTCGCCGGACTCTCCGTCGTTCATGGCCTGGTGCCCCCGCATCCTGCCGCCATGCTCGCCGTCACCATCTACCACGCCAACGTCGGCCGCACCATCTTTTACGCCCTCATCATCGGCATACCCACCGCCATCATCGCCGGCCCTGTCTATGCCAAAATCATCGCGCCGCACATCCACCTGCCTGATGAAAACCCCATGGCCATGCAGTTCGCCGAGCACGACGACAGCCGCAGCCTGCCCAGCTTCGCAATCACTCTCATCACCATCCTGCTGCCCGTCCTGCTCATGCTCCTCGGCAGCGCCGCTAACGCCGTCTCCCGCCCCGGCACTCGGCTCAATGAGACGCTGAGCTTCATCGGCAACGACGACATCGCGCTCCTCATCGGGGCACTCTTCAGCTTCTACACGCTCGGTAAAATGCGCGGCGTCACCCGCGATACCATCCTCAAGTACACCAACGAATGCCTCGCGCCCACGGCCATGATCACTCTACTCATCGGCGCTGGCGGAGGCTTCGGCCGCATTCTCTTCGACAGCGGCGTCTCCCACGTCGTCATCACGCTTGCACTGCAAAGCCACATCTCGCTGCTCTTCCTCGCGTGGCTGCTCGCCGCCTTGATACGCCTCGCCACCGGCTCAGCCACCGTCGCCATGGTCACCGCCGCGCAGATCGTCGCGCCCATCGCCTTGCGCAGCCCCAGCGTCCACCCTGAGCTGCTGGCCATCGCCACCGGGGCCGGTTCGCTCATCTTCTCTCACGTCAATGACGGAGGCTTCTGGCTCGTCAAGGAATACTTCAACATGAGCGTCATCGACACCATCAAGACCTGGTCCGTCTGCGAAACCCTCATCTCCGTCATCGCCTTCGCCCTCACCATCGCCATGTCCTTCGCCATCCGCTAGTGTCCCGTCCCTGAAATACCTGGCACACAATTGTCATCCCGACCGGAGCGAAGTGGAGTGGAGGGACCAGCAGTTTCTTTCGTTGACACTCCCTCTAATCTCAGGGAAATTATGATGTGAACTTTCGGGACAGAACACCTAACGCGTAACGACTCAAACATGACCCCACGCCCACATGACTTCCGGCATCTCCCGTCCCCGCCCAAAGTCCTTGGAGTTATGTGACAATCAGCAGCAAGAGTAAAAAGATGGAACCGCCTGCCTTCGCTCCCAAATCTGCTTCCAGTAACACGCTCGCCGCCGACGCCAATCTCCGCGATCTGCTCGTCTTCCACAATGTAGCTCGCGCCCTCACCTCGTCGCTCGATCGCGACGCCATCCTGCGCGCCATCATGCAGCAGATGGAGCAGTTCTTCAAGCCCGAAACCTGGTCCCTGCTCCTCATCGATGAGCACCGCCACGACCTTTATTACGCCGTCGCCGTCGGCCATGCTGAGGCGGATCTGCGCGACCTCCGCGTTCCCATCGGCCACGGACTCGCCGGCTGGGTCGCCGAGCACGGCGAAAGCCTCATCGTCCCTGAAGTCAATCGCGATCCTCGCTTTGACCCACGCTTCGCGCCCCTCGCCGAAACCGCTGGCGCCGCATCGCCCTTTCGCGTCCGCTCCGCGATCTGCATGCCGCTCCGCTCGCGCGAGCGCACCCTCGGTGTCATTCAGCTCTTCAACTACCGCCTCGACACCCTCACCGACTACACCATCTCCTTCCTGCATGTGCTCTGCGACTACGCCGCCATCGCCATCGACAATGCGCGCGCCGTCGAGCGCATTCAGGAGCTCACCATTACCGACGACTGCACCGGGCTCTACAACGTCCGCCATCTTTATAAGCTGCTTGATTCCCGCATCGACTCCGCTCCCTCCGGCTCTCCTCCATTCAGCCTCATCTTCATCGACCTCGATCACTTCAAGCGCGTCAACGACGAGCACGGACACCTCGTCGGCAGCCATCTGCTCAAAGAGGTCGGCCAGACCCTCCGCGCCGGGCTGCGCAAACAGGACGCCGTCTTTCGCTACGGCGGCGACGAGTTCGTCATTTTGCTTCCCGGCGCAAATAAGCGCGCCGCGCAATACGTCGCCGAGCGTGTCTTGAAGAACATGCGTCACCGCCACTTCGGCAATGTGCTCTCGCTTCAGGTGCGCGCCAGCTTGGGCGTCGCCACCTGGCCCGAAGACGGCAGCTCCATCCACGAAATCATCCGCGCCGCCGACGTCATGATGTACCTGGTCAAAGGCTCTACCCGCGACAACGTCGCCGTCGCCGGCAAGGGACTCATCCAACCCTGACCACGCGCCTCCGCAAAACCGCAGCGTCGCAACCCCAAAAATTTTTCTGATACGGTCGATACATGCGGAAGTTTCGGCGTGCATGGGGTGCAATACCGCTGGCTTTGCTGGCATTGATCATCGCGGCTCTGTCCGCAACCTGGATTCTGTGGCGCTCCGGCCCGCTCTCGAATACCGCGCAGAAAAAATTCGACATCGTCCTCGTGCTCGGCACGCCCTGCCTCAGAGACGGCAGCTCCTCGCCCGAGCAGCGCGCGCGTGTGCTCCAGGGTGTGCGCGAGTGGCGTCTCGGCGTCGCCCCTCGCATCGTCATGAGCGGAGCAGCCGCCCACAATCAGTGGGTCGAGGCCGACTGCATGGCGCGTCTCGCCGAACAGCAGGGCGTCCCCGCCGGCGATATTCTCGAAGACCGCCAGGCCCACGACACCATCCAGAATGTCTTCTACACCGTCGCCATCATGCAGGCCCACGGATGGAAGTCCGCCGACGTTGTCAGCTCATGGAGCCATCTGCCCCGCGCCGCGCTCATCCTCGCCCACTTCCCCATCGCCTGGCGGACCGACGCCGCGCCCTGGCCCAACGAATTCGGCATCCTCGATAAATCCGTCCGCGACTGGAACGAAGCGCAATACTGCCTCAGACTGCGCCGCGAAGGCTTCCACCCATCGCGCTTCATCTCCCGCTGAAAACGAATCTTTCCTGGCCCCACAAACGTCTAGAAGTATTAGACGTCCCGCACCACCTAGCCTTCCGGAGACCATTTTTGCGTCGAATCATTTCCCTGTCCCTCCTTCTCTGCGCAACCGGCGCATACGCGCAGCAAACCGTGCCGCCACAACCGACCGCACCGCAGCAGCAGACCTTTGCGGAACTCCCCAACGCCCCCGACGCGCTCCTCCAGCAAACCTCCGCCAGCGCCGCATCCACAACCCAAACCACATCCCAGACCACATCCCAGACCAGCACACAGACCAAGTCAGGCACTCAGGCCACTCCCGTCTCCCACCAGCAGCCCAAGCGCATCCTCGGCATCATGCCCAACTACCGGGCCGTCAGCGCGGGAGCCATCCCTCCGCCGCCCACGCCAAAGGAAGCCTTCGGCATCGCCACCAGCAACTCCTTCGACTACTCCGCCTTCATCTTCACCGGACTCACTTCCATGATTGCCGAAGGAGACGACTCCCACCCGCAGCTCGGCAAGGGCGTTGGCGGCTTCTGGGCTTACTCCTGGCGCGGATTCCTCGACAAAACCGACGGCAATTACTGGGTCATCTTCGCCCTGCCCACCGTCTTGCATGAGGATGAGCGTTACTACTCTCTGGGCAAAGGGTCCATCCTCAAACGCGCCGTCTACGCAAGCTCTCGCATCTTCATCACTCCCGATTACCAGGGACACAACACCATCAATGGCTCCGAACTGCTCGGCCGCGGTATCGCTCAGGGCATCTCCACCACCTACTACCCCTCGCAGGACCGCACCGCCGGCGATCTCGCCAGCAAGTACGCTTACTCGCTCCTGCGCGATGCCGCCACCAACACCTTCCGGGAATTCTGGCCCGACATCGCCACCCACGTCCTGCACCGCCATCCGTAAAAACCAGGGAACAGGGTATAGGGCTCAGCGCCCAGAAAACCTCGGCCGCACAATACTAGGCTGTATCAACATATAGCTGGCTGCTAAATTATTGATTTCAATAAATAAGAGATGTCATCCTGAGCGTAGTTTGGCGCGGCTTTCGCGCCAAACGCAGTCGAAGGACCTGCGGTTGGCTTCGATAGCCTCCCAAGCTTTGGGAAAACGAGAGTTTCTACTGTTCCTATATGTCGATACAGCCTAGCGTTTATGCTCGCCTTTTCTGAGCCCTGTGCCCTGTGCCCTGTGCCCTGTGCCCTGTGCCCTGAG
>JBARHV010000135.1:0-1547 GCA_049799415.1 Silvibacterium sp. | reverse complement strand
AGTGGAGATTTCGACTACCTGCTTCGGAGGTGAGGGTTTTTGAGGATGGAGGCGCCAACTCGATCTCCGGGATTGTCGAGGTTCCACGGCTGCTCAAAGAACGACCATTTTACCTCGCATGTAACAGCGCATCGACGACCGTCATCGAAGAGTGGGGCAGATCCGGTTGTAAAGACTTGGTCGATTTACGGATTGAAGCGGGACTTCCCGCAGGCTGGAAACTATATCAGTCAAGCGGGGCGATGAGTGATGCGCTCGTTCGGAGCCGCTTTCCTTCACTGGCATTCAATTCGACAATCAGACTTTACTTCCAAAACGGGGTTCGAAGTACCGGTAATCAATACTTCACGTTCGGATTGCCAGAAGTAATTGTTGATGGCGATATAGGGAACGCTTCGGTTTTCTGCGGGACTACGCTTCTTCAACCGGAAGAGAACGGCCGGTACACTATTCCGGAGCCGGCGATCGGCACCGGAAGGACGTCGATTGAAGTTAGGTCCGGAGATTCGGTTCTCGCAAAGCGTAGTCTTTTCGTAAGCGATTATGTTCCGATATTTGGCAGTTACGAATTTGCCGGGGACCGGTTTGGCCGAATGATCCCGAACAAAAACGGCCAACCTTTTGTCGCGGGAGCTGCAGCACCTTCGGACGCACTGCCGTACCGTGGCTTTTTTCTGCCATTACCCAAGGACGGTGGGCTGCGTATCTTAATCGGGCGAGTGCCTGGGCAGATTGTACGTGTGAGCTCCGGGGCACGTGCAGACGGCTGGCATCCCGTATGGGCAATCGTTATGCACAGGCGGAAAGGGTACGCGATATTTTGCGGATCGGACCTGAAAGAGAGCGCACCGATTGCAAACGGCAAGGGTGAAAGGCGATCAATTCAGGACTGGAAAGAAGTTCTATGGTACTGGCGCAAGCGCATTGATCCTCCGGCCCACGACGCCTTGAAGAGTTTGTGGCTGTCATATCAAGAGGAGGCTCGAAGGCTATGACATCGGGTGACCGCTTGCTATATGCGATCTCAGCCAAGAGAGAGCTGGGCTGGCCCTCTTTCAAGAAGACCTTTGAGGAATTGTGCGGAGAGCATCTCGGTGAACGCGAGCTGAAGGATATAAATTTCGCACGCTACGAGACCGCTCGTGGGTTGGATGCTCTCGGACATGTGGACATGGACTTTGCTTCAACGACCCGGTTGTATGCCGCCCCTCCAATTCTGGCTGTCCTACCGAAATCCGGCTTACCGGAGGCAGTGCTTGCAGGGGCTCGATCGCCAAACACACTGGAGCTTCTCCGAGCGGAAGTGGAAAAGCGAGGTAATAGGGTACTCCTCGCTGTCCACGATCAGCAAGACGAATCTACGAGGTTTCCAGCCAGAATCGCTGTGACAGCGGAAACCCGCGAGGACTTAGAATCGCTTGCGGCGGACTCGGGACTATCATTTCAAAAAGACCCGGCCTCTTGGAAAATTCTGAATTTCGCAGGGTCAATGGGTGAGTACCTCGCCGGTATCGAGTGGCAACGAGGAGACAAGTTGAATTGGGAAG
>JBARHV010000134.1:0-4013 GCA_049799415.1 Silvibacterium sp. | reverse complement strand
ACTCGGGGACTCCGCGTTTGGAAGCGTCGATGTGGCCGCAGAGGGTGCGCTCGTCGGCCCCCTGTTTACCGGTGTATGCGTCGAAGTGATCGGCGAGGAATTTCTGGGCGAGCTTGGCGTCGATCTGCCCTTTGTACTGGGCCATCAACTCGTCCCAGCGCTTGTGGCGCGCGTTCATGGAGCTGGTGGGATCGCTGGGATTGAAGTCGGTCTCTTCTTTGATCAGAGTGGGGTCGCTGGGAAAGTTCGACCCTACGAAGTAGCCGTTCTTGGTCCGCCAGAGGCGATGGACTTTTAATCCTAGCTCTAGGCGGGCGACTTCGTTGGTGCGGTTGTCGGCGATGAGCCAGTCGTTGGCGTAGCCTCCGTTGTTGCCGGCGAGCATGATGCGCTGGAAGTCGTCGATGCTGGCGGAATACTGCATGGCCTTGCGGGCGCGGACGAATTCGGGGACGCCGTTGGGGTCGAAGCCGGTGAAGCCGGTGATGGTGGTTTCGGTGATTTCGATGCCCGCGGAGTTGATGCCGAAGTCATCGCCGCTGTCTATTTTTCCGGGGAAGCCATCCATAAGGATGTGATAGCCGTGCTCAGGCGCGATGTCGAAGATGATGCGCCAGTCTTCGCCGGCCATGAAGGGATACCACATGCTGTGGGCGATGACGGGGTGGTGGTCGCGGGTCCAGTCTCCAGTGGCAACGAAGGCGCTGCAGTTGCCGGGAGCCTTGAGATCAGCGGAGTTCTTGATGTGCTGCGTCTGCTGGAGCCAGGGGATATAGTATTGCGGCGTTTCGAGGAAGCCGTTGATGGCGATGACGTCCCAAAGGTCGATGTTGCGCACGCCATGCGCTTTGAGGCCGTCGGCAATTCCCTGCAACTCTTCGCGGTATTGGGTCTCGATATGCGGCCAGTAGATGTTCTTTGCCGTGGCGCGGAAGAATTGCCAGGGCAGGCCGGAGCCGTGGGTGTTATCGAGACGGGCTACGCGGAAGGCCTGCTCGATCTCCGGTGTAAGCAAGTAGCCGTGCTGGAAACCAATTTGATGCGGCGTGCCGTGGAGATGCACGTAGACCCAGTTGGCGCGCTCGAAGCGGTAGGCGCCTTTGAGGTCTTGTTTTTGAGCCGATGTGAGAGACAGGCTGGCGGTTTGTGCCTGGGCGAAACCGGCGGTGCAACCCAAGAACAGAACGGCGAACAATACACGGTGAAGAAAACGCATCCAATAACCCCCGTTGAAGGCTATCGCCGAGCGGGAGGAAAGGCAATGGTGTTGCGCAGAGTGCTGGACAAAGGATGGGCTACCGAGCGTTGGCCGTGGGAACAGTTACGGTGAGGCTGACCGTGCCCGTTGCGGTGGTCGTGCCGGAAGCGCCGGTTACCGTGATGGTGTAGGCTCCGGGCGTCGTACCGGCACTAACAATTTGAGGGCAGGCATGCCCCGTCATCTGGGCGCCACCGCATGCCAGCGTACCACTGGTGAGAGCTGCGAAAAGGAAAAGAATTCCGAGGATGGTTCGCCAGCTTCGACGCCGCGCCGGAATGCTGAAGATGAGTATGCAGGCAAAGGCCGCGCCGCTCGCAGTGTACCAAGGGGCTTTTGGAAAGACAGAGTTGGCGGCGGCACATGGATAGACTGGGGCGGTGGTGAAGATGGCGAGGGTGGCTGTTTCGGCATTGGACCCGGTAATGCTCACCACGTTGGTGTTGACGAAGCTCAGAGTGGGTATGGCCACTGCATTCGCGGGGCTGGAGGTGACGGCAGCAGTGAGCGTTACGCTACCAGTGAATCCGTCAACGGGCGTGATGGTGATGGTGGAATTATTTCCAACGGTTGGGCCGACAAAGGCCGTTACCGGGGTTCCGCTGATGGTGAAGCCGGGGTCTAGCGTGGCGGCCGCTGCGGAAGCTGCCCAGGAAACCATTGCCAGAACCACAGGAAGGTACAACGACTGGCGGAGTCCTCTGATTTTCATGGGCGACCTCTCTTGATGCTGGGTGCGACGCTTATTATCCAACAATTTTGACTTTGGAGAAGAACGAAAGTTTACGCCAATTCTGCAAGAATAAATTGCCAGAAAACCCCCGGTTAGCCGCTTGCGTGGGGTTCTGTTGAACCTTTAAGGTTGTGCGTGGGTCTCAAGGCCCGTGAATTCTGTTTTAAGGCAGGAACAACGCGCATGGCTTCTACTACTTCTACCGATCCGAATCTGGACTCCACTCTTCGCGAACATCGCGTGTTTCCTCCTTCGGCGGAGTTTGCGGCCAAGGCGCATGTGGGCAGCATGGCTGCTTACGAGGAGCTGTATGCGCGGTCGGTGAAGGATCCCGAGGCGTTCTGGGCGGGGATTGCGAAGGAGCTGCACTGGTTTACGCCGTGGACGAAGGTCCTGGATTGGCAGGAGCCGTGGGCGAAGTGGTTTGTGGGCGGGAAGACGAACCTTTGCTACAACTGCGTGGACCGGCACGTACTGAACGGCAAGCGGGACAAGACGGCGATTTTATGGGAGGGCGAGCCGGGCGAGGTTCGACGGATTTCGTTTGGAGAATTGCTGGTTGAGGTGAGCAAGTTTGCGAATGCGCTGAAGTCGCTGGGGGTGAAGAAGGGCGACCGCGTGGCGATTTATATGGGCATGACTCCAGAGCTGGCGATTGCGCTGCTGGCTTGCGCGCGGATTGGCGCGGTGCACTCGGTGATCTTTGGAGGGTTTGCGGCGCATGCGATTGTAGACCGCGTGAACGACTCACAATGCGTGGCGGTGCTTACGCAGGACTCGTCCTACAGGCGCGGCGGCGAGGTGAAGCTGAAGGCCACGGTTGATGAGGCGGTGGGGCAGTGTCCTTCGGTAAAGAACGTGGTGGTGTACAAACGGTCGGGGTCGGCGGTGGAGATGAAGGCTGGGCGCGACCACTGGTGGCATGAGCTGGTGGCACAGGCTTCGGCGGATTGTCTGGCGGAGAAGATGGATTCGGAGGACCCGCTTTACATTCTTTACACGTCGGGGACGACAGGAAAACCCAAAGGCCTGGTGCATACGACGGGCGGCTATGGCGTGCAGACCTACTACACGAGCAAGCTGGTGTTTGATTTGAAAGACGATGACGTTTACTGGTGCTCGGCGGATATTGGATGGGTTACGGGGCACTCGTATGTTGTCTATGGGATTTTGCAGAACGGCGTGACGACGCTGATGTATGAGGGCGCGCCGAATTTCCCGGCGTGGGACCGGTTCTGGAAGATTATTGACGAGCATAAAGTCACGGTGTTCTATACGGCTCCTACGGCGATTCGGGCGTTCATTAAAAACGGCGATGAGTTTGTGGCGAAGCATGACCTTAGCTCGCTGCGGCTGCTGGGGACGGTGGGCGAGCCGATTAATCCTGAGGCGTGGATGTGGTATCGCGATGTGATCGGCAAGGGGCGCTGCCCGATTGTGGATACGTGGTGGCAGACGGAGACGGGCACGATCATGATTACTCCGCTGCCGGGGGCGGTTCCGGCGAAGCCGGGGTCGGCGACACTGCCCTTTCCGGGGATTGTGCCGGAGGTGGTGACGCGCAGAGGCGAGCCGGTTCCGGAGGGACAGGGCGGGCTGCTTGTGATTCGAAAGCCATGGCCTTCGATGGCGCGGACGATCTATGGCGATCCGGAGCGGTACAAGCAGGCGTACTGGTCGGAGGTTCCGGGATCGTACTTCACGGGCGACGGCGCACGACGCGACAAGGACGGCTACTACTGGCTGATGGGCCGCGTGGATGACGTGATCAACGTGAGCGGGCACAGGCTGGGCACGATGGAAGTAGAGTCGGCGCTGGTGGCACATCCTAAAGTGGCGGAAGCGGCGGTGGTGGGGCGTCCCGATGAGATGAAGGGCCAGGCGATTGCGGCGTTCGTCACGCTGGAGAGCGGGAATGAGCCTTCTGACGCGCTGAAAGACGAGTTGCGGGCGTGGGTGGCGAAGGAAATTGGGGCGCTGGCTCGTCCGGATGATCTGCGGTTTACGGAGCAACTGCCGAAG
>JBARHV010000133.1:0-8088 GCA_049799415.1 Silvibacterium sp. | reverse complement strand
AAGAACGGCGTTCCGGTTACGTTTGCCTACTTCGATACGGAGCCGCTGGGAAAGTTTGCGATCGGCCTGGTGTACTGGCCGGGCGGAGCGCCCGCGCCGACTGGGAAGGCGATGGTTTCACACTTTGGCGCGGTCGTGAGCCAGATCGAACCGGTTTCGGCGTACTGGCAGAAGCTGGGATTTCCGGCGATTCCGATTGAGCATGCGACGCCGCGGAAGGACATGCGGTATCGGAGCAAGCCGTTGTGGTTTTACTTCGACGTGGGCTTTCAACGCTACAACAAGGACTTTGCCTACGAATGGATTGCGGCGCCGCCGACCCCTCCGAACATCTATAACGATTACCTGATCCAGCATGGCGAAGGGATTCAGCACATGGGAATCCCGGTGGATGATTTGCCGATAGCAGTGGAGACGTATAAGAAGCTTGGCTACCACGTGTGGCAGGCGGGCGCCTGGGGCGATGTGGGCCAGAAGGGATCCGGCCAATACGATTACATGACCACGGATTCGATTGGCGGCATCTGCGTGGAGCTGATTCACGCGTACTGAGAGCGCAGCGCTAAGAACGCCTCCGGCGGCGCCTACCCACCCCAACACGCAAAGACCGCGTATTGGGGACCCCGGTTTGCGCGGCGAGCGGTGCTGGCCGCACGGGCGGGCTAAGAGAACACCGGAGCTTTGCTCCGACTTTCTCTTAGCTGCTGTTCGCTCGACGGTGCCTTGGCCGGGAGATGTGCCTGGGTGGTTATCTGCCCTTAGATGGGTCTGCTGAATTGCTGGTATCGATGTCGAGAAATGTGTTGTCAGAGTGCGGGATTTGTGGCGCGTAGCAGTTGTTGTCTGCCGCATGGGTCTGTTTGCAGGTTTTGCGGCAGATTGTGAACTCCCACATCTCAAAAGCGAGATGTGGGAGTTCACGGTGGTTTCTTGATGCGGACTTCAGGCGGACTGGAGGAAGGCTACGGACTGGATTCCGGCGACGTCGAAGCGTTTGCGGCAGCGGATGTTTTTGCAGGCGACCATGTCGTCCTGGCGGACCATGTAGGATTGCGCCTTGGCAAAGCGGGCGCGATCGCGCTCGTCGGCATTGCGGGGCAGTCCATTCTTCTTGCGGCGGACTAGCCAGCCGAGCTGGTACTCTCCGGGTTGGCCGCAGTGGGGGCAGGTGAGCGTGTGGGTGCGCTGCTCGGGCCGTTCGTCAAAAAAATCTCGCTCTTCCATGTGATTCCCCCTGATTGTGACTCAATCTATTGTATGGATAGCGGGCGCGGACGGAAAGTGCGGCGCGGGGTGGGATCGATGGCGAAGAAACGGGCGCAGAAGAAGTTTTCGGTGGTGAAAGCGGTCAAGGCCAATGCCCGGGAGCGCGTGGGCCAGCCGAAGACAGAGCGGGTGATCGAGGAAAAGCCGCGCGCGGACAGCCGCGAGGCGAAGCATAAGCCTACGCTGGGGGAGTTGCTGGAAGATAGGGATTAGCCAATAGCCAATAGCCAATAGCCGATAGCCATTGGCCATTAGCCAATAGCCAATAGCCATTAGCCGATAGCCGATAGCCAATAGCCAATAGCCGATAGCCAATAGCCATTGGCCATTAGCCAATAGCCATTAGCCAATAGCCATTAGCCGATAGCCGATAGCCGATAGCCGTTAGCCGTTAGCCGATAGCCATTGGCCAATAGCCGTTAGCCGTTAGCCGATAGCCATTGGCCAATAGCCAATAGCCAATAGCCATTAGCCATTAGCCATTAGCCATTAGCCGATAGCCATTAGCCGATAGCCGATAGCCGATAGCCAATAGCCGATAGCCGATAGCCGATAGCCATTGGCCATTAGCCATTAGCCGATAGCCGATAGCCGATAGCCGTTAGCCGATAGCCATTGGCCATTTGGCTATGGCCGGTTGTTTTATTTGCCGGGGATTTGGATGCTTATGAAGTTTTTGGCCATTGCGATTCTTCTGGTTCACATTGTGTGGATTCTTGGGGTGCTCTTTGGGGCTTTCTTTACGCGGGGACGCCCGGTGTGGAGCGCGGTCCATATTCTTTGCCTGGTCTGGGGGATTGTGGTGGAGGTGGGGCCGTGGCCGTGTCCGCTGACGCTGGCGGAGCAACATTTTGAGGTGCTGGCGGGGATGCAGGTCTATCAGGGAAGTTTTCTGCTGCATTACCTGGATTTGGTGGTGTATCCGAATCTGCCGTGGTGGCTGGTGGGCACAGTGGGCGCGAGCCTATGCGCTTTGAACCTGGGAATCTACGGCTGGCGGTTTCGCGGAGCGTGGGCGTCGCGGCGGGCAGCTCGCTCGGTTTGAGAATGGTACTGCTGGGCTATTTATGGCAAAATAGCTATTTTACAAATAGGTATTTTGAGTATAAATTTCTTGCAAATGGTGAGGACGCCTAAACGTCGCGACTTGTTTCCGGGAGCGCTGGAGATGATGATTCTTCAGTCTCTTCGGCTGAGACCCATGCACGGCTATGGGTTGGTGAAACATATTCAGTTGATTTCGGATGATCTGCTGCAGATCGAAGAGGGATCGTTGTACCCGGCGCTGCAGCGGATGCTGCGGGAGGGATGGGTGGAAGCGGAGACGGGGATTTCAACCAAAGGACGCCCGACGCGGATCTATCGGTTAACGGCGGCGGGACTTCAGCACCTGGAGCAGGAATTATCGAGCTTCGAAACGATGTTTACGGGCATTCGCCGCGTGCTGGCAGTGGCGAAACCGTAGGAGACGACTATGGCCTGGCTCAGACGAATTTTTTCGCGCCGCCGCCGGTATGACGACCTCTCGGTTTCGATCCGGGAGCACATCGAACAGAAGACGGAAGAGCTGATCGAAGGCGGCATGCCGCGGGCACAGGCGGAGCAAACGGCGCGGCGCGCGTTCGGCAATGTGACCTTGACGGAAGAGCGCGGACGCGAGGTGTGGCAGTTCCGATGGATTGAATCGCTTTGGGCCGATCTGCGCTTTGCGATTTATCAGCTCTATAAGTCTCCCGGATACACGCTGACCGCGGTGTTGACACTGGCCATTGGGATTGGCGCGAACAGCGCGATTTTTACGGTGATCGACGATGCGATGCTGCGGGCGCTTCCGGTTGAGAATCCAAGCCAGCTTGTCTCCATCGGGTATCGCAGCCCGGATGTTCCGCGCTATATAGGCATACAGTTCTGGCCGGTGATGCAGGAGCTGAACCACCGCTTGCATGACGTCTCCAGCGTGGCGGGATGG
The DNA here is from genome assembly GCA_049799415.1 of Silvibacterium sp. Taxonomy (GTDB): domain Bacteria; phylum Acidobacteriota; class Terriglobia; order Terriglobales; family Acidobacteriaceae; genus Silvibacterium. Next base: position 4,853 of record JBARHV010000133.1, on the reverse strand, counting down.
AGCGGCCAGATGGTGACGGTGCCGGACGACCAGAACACGCTTCGCTCTCTGCCCGCGAATTTGATTACCGGAAATGCGCTGCCCATGCTTGGCATTCATCCCCTGCTGGGCCGTTTGCTAGCCCCGGCGGACGATGTTCCGGGGGGACCTGTGGGCGGCTGGCCGGTGGTGCTGGACTACGGCTTCTGGCTGTCGAACTTTCATGGCGATCTAGGGGTTGTGGGCCACCGTCTCAGCATTTCGGGACAGCCTGCGGTGATTGTGGGTGTACTTCCGCAGAATTTTCATGGGCTGTTTGTGGGCGATCCGCAGAGGGTGTATCTTCCGCTGCACTTTATTTCCGCCCTTGCGACCACGCCTGCACAGGACCCGTTCCGTCACCCTGAAAACCTCGCCATGCTTGCTGTTGTGCGACTGCAGCCGGGAACCACGCTGCGGGGGCTGAATGCGCAACTGCGGGCGATGAGCCCGGCGATGATGCAGACGCTGGTGCCTGCGCGTATGCGCAATCTTCCCCCATTCCGGAGGGCCTATCTTACGGCGGAGTCAGCGTCGCGAGGTTTCTCCGAGATTGCCGAGCAGTACAGCAAGCCGTTGCTGCTGGTGCAGGGAATTGTATTGGCGGTGCTGCTGCTGTGCTGCGTGAACCTGGCTGGGCTGCAGACGGCGAGGCTTGAATCGCGGCAGCATGAATTTGCAGTTCGTTCGGCCCTGGGCGCGGGGCGTCGGCGGATTCTGCAGCAGTGCCTGGTTGAGTCACTGGTGCTGGCGTTGCTAGGCTCGATCCTTGCAGCGGGGCTGGCGTGGGCGAGCGTGAAGACGATCTCCGGTTTCTTCACTCCGGCAGGCTCGGGTGATCCGATGCAGCTCCAGCCGGATGCGCACATTCTGCTGTTTACCGGAGCGCTGGCGCTTCTGACTACGCTGCTGTTTGGGCTTGCGCCTGCGATTCTGGCGGGCCGGGTCGCACCCAGTTCCGTTCTCAAAGCCAAAGGATCGAATGTACGGCATAGTTTTTTGCGCCATCGCTTCTTTGTTCCGGCGCAATTTTCTCTGGCCCTGGCGCTGGTATTTACGGCAGGACTATTCACGCACACGCTGGTGCGGTTGCGGAATAACGATGCCGGTTTCAATCCGGAGCATGTGATGGAAGTGTGCGCGCAGTTCCAGACGCTCAAAAAGAGTCCGCAGGAGATCATGGGGCTTTACCGTTCGATCACTGATTTTTTGCGGAGCAGCCCGGGAGTTGAGTCCGCATCGTATACCTGGGTGACGCCGCTTACCGGCTTTGCTCCGAAGCTCAACGTAAACAGCATGGCGCGCCCGCAGGATGTTCATTCGATCACATGGAATGACGTGGGGGACGGCTATTTTGCGACGATCGGCACACGGCTGCTGGCCGGACGGGAATTTACGCAGGAAGACCGCGACCGGTCCACCTGCGTGATCAACGAGGCGGCGGCGAAGCTGGTCTTCGGCGGCGCGCAGCCTTTAGGCGATTCCCTCAAGGCCGATGAGCAGGAAGACAATGGCGAAGTGAACAAGTTCACCACGACCTGCCGTGTGGTGGGCGTGGCAGAAGACGCACGCTATTCTTCGTTGCGCGACCCGGCGCCGGCTACGGTTTATTTTCCCGCTGGCGTATCGACGGTGGGGGCGGGTTCGTACAGCAACAATCTTGTCTTCTTTATCCGCAGCCAGACCGCGGCGGAGGCGGTCAGCGCGTATCGCGCGGCACTTGCCCGCTTTGCTCCTTCTACCGGCTATATGGTTTTTCTTCCTCTTTCAGAACAGCTTGACCAGTCCATTGGCAGCGAACGGCTGATTGCGCGGCTTAGCGGCATCTTTGCCGCGGTTGCCCTGCTGTTGAGCGGGATCGGCTTGTTCGGGGTCCTGGCGCTGCGGGTTCAGCAGCGGAGGCCGGAAATTGGAGTAAGGCTGGCGATCGGCGCTTCGCGCGGTCATATTCTCCGGTTGATTCTGGTGGATGCCCTCTCGATGGTGGCGATCGGAACAGTCGCCGGCATGCTGCTGATTGGCTTTACCACCACGTTCACACGCCGCTTCCTTTACGACACGTCGCCCATTCAGATCAGTGTAATCATGAGCACTTTGCTCATCCTTGTTGGCGTGGCCATGTTTGCGGCGATCCTGCCCGCACGGCGCGCCGCGTGGATGGATCCGCTGAAGGTTCTTCGAGACGAATAGCTTTCCAGTGACGCCGATTTATCGGTGGAAATGGGGTTTTCCGCGTATGCTGATGAGAGCGGCGGTTTTCGGAATTCTCCCGTTTTTGGGATTTTTGTGACGCTGCGGGGCGTTCGGCCCTTTTCGGTCCTCCTCGTTGTTTGAGTCTGGCCTGTGAAAACGATTCACATGAAACAACGATTCACATGAAACGGGGAATAGATGCGTTCAGAATTGGTGTATTCGGCGGGAATTCAGATCTCCAACCGCTTTTTGCTTTCCACGGTCGCGATGAACGCGGTGCGCAGGCTTCATATCAACTCGACGCGCGTAGAAGATACGACGAATCAGGTCTTTACCGAGGTTGCGAACGGTAACTATGTGCAGGTGAAGATGCCGGAGATCAAGGCGACACCCGCAATTGATCCTTTGCTGCTCTCGATTGCGAGCTAAAAGGAGCTTTCTCCTGCTTTTATCTTCTATTTAAAGAACTTTGCGGTTTCAATTTTATGGATGGCGCCCACGCGGTGGACGCCATTTCTGTTTTCAGGCTGGACACTATACTGGGGCCATGAGCCAGCATTTGCTGAATATGATTCGCAGGGGCCAGACGGCGGAGATTGCCGCCATTGTGGCGGAGGAGCCTGCGGCGGCGCGGTCGCGGGATGCGCAGGGCGTTTCCATTCTGATGTGGTCGGTTTACACGGGGCAGCGCGAGATCCGGGACTGTTTACGCGCGGCGGCGGGAGACCTGGATGTATTTGAGGCCGCAGCGCTTGGGGATTGCGACCGGCTGCGGGTGATCCTGGCGGGCGATGCGATGCAGGTGTGGGCGGTATCGGCGGACGGATGGGCTCCGCTGCACCTGGCGGCGGGGTTTGCGGGGCCGGACGCGGTGAAACTGCTACTCGAACATGGCGCGCACGCGCACAACGTGTCGCATAATCCGCAGCGCAACCAGGCGATTCATGCGGCGACGGCGCTGAGCGGATCGGAAGAGACGATCCTGCTGCTGATCGAGGCGGGCGCTGACGTGAATGCTACGCAGGCGGGTGGATTTACTCCGCTGCACCAGGCGGCAGCGGCGGGAAAGTCTGGACTGGTGAAGCTGCTGTTGGAGCATGGCGCGCGGGTTGATGCGCGGTGCGACCAGGGCAAGTTGCCCGGCGATTATGCGCGAGAGCGGGGCCATGCGGCAGCTGTGGTGCTGTTGGGGTAACGGCGGGCACAGGTCACAGGTTTCAGGGCACAGGGATCAGGTCACAGGGCACAGGGATCAGGGCACAGGGATCAGGGATCAGGTCACAGGTTTCAGGCGGCTGTGGCTGGTTTGAAAAGGAACCATCCCTCTTGGGGGCTAAGCCCATACCCTTGAAACCGGTTCATTCCTATGCAGGCGCCTTTGTTCCATTGGGTTATGGCTGCATATTAAGATTGTGGCTGTACCTGGTGAAGGGTGAGGAATTGTTGCGATCTCTTAACGGTTCATTTGCAACAATCCAAGGAGCTCAATCGTCCATAAACAATGCTAAGTGTCCCCTGGAGAAGTGTCATCTTCCACTTTGCGACACCTGCGCCAGTTCGATATTTCTTCAAAAAGTGAAAGCAGTTAACGCCCTGCAAGCAACCGCCAGCCAGATCAAGAATTCATAAGAGTCCACGCAGCCTGCCGCGGCAGGTTTGCGGGAACGGTGCAAGAAGAATGGAACAGAAGCCAACAGCGCCTCCTACGCCTCCAGACAACCGTCTGTCATCGACCACACGCTCTGCCGAACCAACGCCGAGGAAGAAGCATCGGCAATGGCTGTGGATCCTGATTTTGCTGCTCATTTTTGCGTTTATTTTCTACCTGATCTTCCGTTCCGGCGGGAAGAAGCAGGCGGCGGCCCACGGGCCGGGCGCATCACGCAGCTTCAGCGGGCCGGTGACCCTGACGGTTGCCACGGCGACGAAGGGAGACATCGGGGTCTACCTGAACGCGATTGGGACGGTCACGCCGGTGTATACGGCGACGATCTACAACCAGGTTACGGGCGTGATTACGGCGGTGCACTATCGCGAAGGCCAGATGGTGCGGAAGGGCGAGCCGCTGGTGGACATCGATCCACGGCAGTACCAGGCCAATGTAGACACGGCGACGGGCAATCTGCAGCGCGATACGAACGTGCTGGCGCAGGCGAAGATGGACCTGGCCCGCTACCAGGCGGCGTGGGCGCGGAATGCGATTGCCAAGCAGATTCTTGATGACCAGGAGAAGCTGGTGCTGCAGGACCAGGGGCTGGTGCAGTCAGACCAGGGCACGCTCGATTTCGACAAGGTGCAGCTGGGGTATTGCCACATTGTGGCTCCGTTTGCGGGGAAGGTGGGCCTGAGGCTGATCGATCCGGGGAACCTGGTGCAGGCCAGCGGCAGCACTCCGCTGGCAGTGGTAACGCAGATTGAACCGATCACGGTGATCTTTACGGTGGCGCAGGACAACCTGGAGCAGGTGCTGAAGCAGACGCGGGCCAGGCAAGTGCTGACAGTAGAAGCATGGGACCGGACGCAGGCGGCCAAGATCGGAACCGGCAAGCTGACGGCAATGGACAACCAGATCAATACGACGACAGGCACAGTGAACCTGCGCGCGCTGTTCGATAACCGGCAGGACACGCTTTTCCCCAACC
>JBARHV010000132.1:0-2732 GCA_049799415.1 Silvibacterium sp. | reverse complement strand
CCATCCGATTATGAGCGCAAGCAGACGCTGGTGAACGCCGAGCGCTTCACCACGCCGGAGTTGAAGGAGCTGGAAAGCAAAGTTCTGGATGCGGAAGACAAGATGCTTACGTTGGAGCGCGAGATCTTCCAGGAACTGCGTCTGTTTGCGGCTGAACACGCGGCGCACATCCGGCTGACGGCGGCGGCAATCGCGGAACTGGACGTTACCTGCGCGCTGGCTCAGGTGGCGGCTGAAAATCGCTACGTGCGGCCGAGCTTCACTGATTCAGGTGAGATGCGGATCGTCGCCGGGCGGCATCCGGTGATTGAAAAGCTGACGGAAAAAGAGGCGCTGCGCTTCATTCCGAATGATCTCTATTTCGACTCGGAGTCGCAATTTATCGCGGTGATTACGGGCCCGAACATGGGCGGCAAATCGACATATTTGCGGCAGGCCGCGGCGATCGTGATTCTGGCGCAGATGGGTTCGTTCGTGCCGGCGGATTCGGCGGCGCTGAGTATTGTGGATCGCGTGTTCACGCGGATCGGTGCGGCGGACAATCTGGCGCGCGGGCGATCGACATTTATGGTGGAGATGACGGAGACCGCCGTGATCTTGAACACCGCGACGGCGCGCAGTCTGGTGGTGCTGGATGAGATCGGGCGCGGAACCGCGACGTATGACGGGCTCGCGCTGGCTTGGGCTGTGGTCGAGCACATTCACCAGCGCATTCGCGCGCGCACGCTGTTCGCCACGCACTATCATGAGCTAACGGAGCTGGCCGATCTGTTGCCGGGCGTCGCGAACCTGCATGTGTCGGTGAAGGAGGCGGGCGATCAGGTGATTTTCCTGCGCAAAGTGGAACCGGGGCGCGCGGATCGCAGCTATGGCATCGAAGTGGCGCGGCTGGCGGGGTTGCCTATGTCGGTGGTGGAGCGCGCGCGAGCGATTCTGACGCTGCATGAGCGATCCGAACATGCGGTGACCGAAGAACTAACGCCACGCTCGGCTGGACCCACGCAGATCCAATTGTTCGAGCCTGTCAATTATCAAATCGCCGAGCGCATCCGCAATTTGAAGGTGGACGAGTTGCGGCCCATTGACGCGCTGCAATTATTAAGCGAGTTGCAGCGGGAGCTGAAGCGCTAGTGCGGCTCTTCTTATGAGAGTGGCCGGGCTGATCAGCGGCACGTCGGTGGATGGCATCGATGTCGCAGTGGTGGATGTTGGGGATGGGATTCATGTTGTGGCGACAGCTACCGTAGCGTATCCGCCGGAAGTTCGCGCGGCCATTCTTTCGGTTTCCAACGCGGCGACGCACACGGGCACCATTGCGCGGTTGAACTTTTTGCTGGGCGAGTTGTTTGCCGAAGCGTTGCAGAAGACCGGCGTTCCGCTCGAGGCCATCGAGCTGATCGGCTCGCACGGGCAGACAATTTTCCACGAAGGCGAATCAGTGGAGTTTCTGGGCCGCAAGGTCGCGAGCACCATGCAGATTGGCGAGGCGGCGGTGATCGCCGAGCGGACGGGCATCCAGACCATCGCGGATTTTCGGCCCGCCGATATCGCCGCGGGGGGCAAAGGCGCGCCGCTGGTTCCGTTTCTCGATTATCAATTGTTCCGGCATCCCGAGCATGCGCGCATCGCGCTGAACATCGGCGGCATCGCGAATATCACGGTGATTCCGGCGAGCGCAAGGCCGGACGACGTGATCGCGTTCGATACGGGGCCGGGCAACATGGTGATGGACGCGGTGGCGCCGCCGTTCGATCGCGATGGCGCGCGAGCCCGCGGAGCCCGAGTGAATACGGCGCTGCTCGATCGGTTGCTGGCCGATCCCTATTACCAGCGCGACCCTCCGAAATCCTGCGGGCGCGAGCAATACGGTGCGGAGCTCGTGCGCCAAACCAGCATCGACATTGCGACCGCGACGGAGCTGACGGCACGGACCATCGCGCTGGCGATCGAGCGTTATCCCGATACCCGCCAGGTGATCGTATCGGGCGGCGGCGCGCACAATGGATACCTGATGGAGCGGCTGGCCGCCTTGGTGCAGCCGCGCGTGACTACCTCGGCGGCATTCGGAATTGGCGTCGATTCCAAAGAGGCGATCTTGTTTGCATTGCTCGCGTACCAGACGTACCATGGGCGTGCGGGAAATCTGCCATCAGCCACTGGGGCGCGCCAGGCGCTGGTTTTGGGTAAAATTTCCTACGGAACAAGGACCAACAAAGGTTCGTAATTCAAGACGGGGACGAACGCGATGTTTTGTACCAAATGCGGATCTGAGCTGAGAGATCAGGATCGATTTTGCTCCTCTTGTGGAGCTACAACCGGCAAATTCGCACCGTCGCCGCGTGTGGAAGCGCGGCTCAGCCGTCCGATGAGCGAAGCCAAGGTTGCGGGGGTTTGCGCCGGCTTCGCTCGCTACTTCAGTTTGGATGTCACGCTGGTGCGAGTGCTTTGGGTGGTGCTGACGGTGTTTCCGCTGCCATGCTTCGGGTTGATCTCCTACATCGTCGCGTGGATCGTGATGCCGAAGGATCCCGTCACGGCGCTCGCCACCCAGGGACACCCGGCGAACTGACCGGCCTATTTCGCCCAAGTCACGTACGCGATTTGCAGTCGGCGGTTCTTTGGATCTATGCCATCTAGCTCGATTTCTGCGACGCGGCCCGCTTTGTTGTGCAGGCAGACGTGGGTTCCAGCGGGCAATTGGTCGGCGCGAAGCCGCCGTTTCGAAAATCGGC
>JBARHV010000131.1:0-2284 GCA_049799415.1 Silvibacterium sp. | reverse complement strand
GATGGTTCTGTCCCCGTCGTGTGCCCGTCTGGCGAAGACCGCCGTCCGCGTAGGACGGTTTTGTCTTTATTGCTCGGTGGGCAGCGGATTGGGCGCGGTGAATGCGGAGCAGCAGGGTTTTTCTACTGGGGTGAACTCCATGAGCTCGACGCGGGTGTCGTCGGGGTCGAAGAGGTTGTACTGCCATTTGCCGTCTTTGCCCATCTGCATGTTGCCGCGCTGGTTGTTGAGGCGGCCTTCGGAGTCGAGGACGGTGACGGCCTTCTCCATATTCACGACGCCGATGGAGAAGTGATTGACGACGCCGTATTCGCGCTGGGAGATCTCGCCGGGGCCGGTTTCGAGCATGTATTCCAGCCAGTCGCGTCCGTTGGGCGTCTGCTGCGAGACCCAATCGGTTTTGTCCGGCTTCATGCCTCCGAACCAGTAGGGGCGGAAGCCGAGGAGGTCACGGTAGAAGGGATCTTCCGCGGCCTTGCTTTTGACGCGCATGCCGACGTGGATGATGTGGTGGCCAACCGGGTTGGAGCCGGCCATGCTGATGGGATGGGGCGCGGCCTGGTTGAACTCAACCTTGTTGCCTTCGGGGTCCTGCGCGTCGAACCAGCGGCTGCCGTCGGCGCCTTTTTCGACATGCGCGGGAACGGTGTAGTGATGCGCGGCGAGATATTTGAGAAGAGCTTCCGCATTGGCTGTTTTGTAGCCGATGTTGTCGAGGCGCGAGTTGCCGGCGTCCGCCGGAAGCGGCAGCACTTCAATGAACTGGGTGGGGTTGACGTAGTAGCGGACTCCAGCGGGGTTTTCGGGATCGGACCCCTTTTTCAGGCCGAGGTCGTGAACGTAGAAGCGCTCAGACTCCGCGGGATGGCTGGTATAAACGGCGAGATGCGAAACGCCGGTAATCGGCGGACGGCTCGGAGTTTGCGCGAAGGCGGCTACGGAAACGAGAGCGAGCAGAGCAGCAGGCCAAAGCAAAGTTTTCATGCCATCCACAATACAGGAGGACTCGCCGTCCAGGCGGGCGCGCCTTCGGCGCCTTCCTGGTGCCTGCTTTTACGGACCTCCCTTTGGTCGGTGAATGGCACCTCTGGCTTCGCTCAGGGCATGCTCTACGGGCGTACTGCTTTGCCTGGCCGCTCCCGTTGGTCGCGGATATGTCCGGGTAGCGGAACTAGGGGTAGGCAGTGTTTTCATCTGCTGCCCGGTGTGGCATTCTGGAATTCAGCTTCTGGAGGGACTCTTCCCATGTTCCGTACCGCGCGCAAATCCGTTGCAGCTCTTCTCTTTCTGACCGCTGGAGTTTTTGCCGCGGCGCAGAACCGCGTCATCTACTCGGCGACGGCGAATGCTCATGCCGATATTGCCCAGGCCATCCACATGGCAACGCAGGAGCACAAGCGCATTATTCTGGACTTTGGCGGCAACTGGTGCGGCGACTGCCAGGTTCTGGACATTTACTTCCACCAGGCACCGAACGAGGCGATCCTGGAGCAGCATTTTGTGGTCGTGCACGTCGACATTGGACGCATGGACAAAAACGTCGACGTGGCCGACACGTATGAGGTTCCACTGAAGCGCGGGGTTCCGGCGCTGGCAGTGTTGAGCTCGCACGGCAAGCTGCTTTATAGCCAGAAAGATGGCGAGTTCGAGGCAATGCGCCGCATGGATCCGGCGTCGGTGACCGACTTCCTAAACAAATGGAAGTGACTGGCCCCTTCGACTTCGCTCAGGGCAGGCTGGGCGGGCGCGCTTCGCGCCATCCTCGTACTAGCCTCTGTGGGCCTCCCTTTGGTCGGCGACTATCGACCTTGGTCGAGGGTCAGGCTACGGCTTGTCCGCTTAATTTTGGCTTGGCTTGTTGCGAGGTTTCCGCCGGCTCTTTGAATTTGAAGTCGGTGATGGCGTAAGCATAGGTTGCGATGACCATCCCGGCCATGGCCCCGAACAGGATGCCCCTCCAGAAATCGGTCTGCGCGGCGAGCTTTTCCATGTTGTCCATATTGAGTGAGAGCCGGGGTGCGGGAAGGCGGTTGCTCTCGCAAAATTGGCGTTTCCGCCACATTTTGAGGTTTTCCACAAAATTTCTGCATCGAAATCGAGTTTCGATATATCTTATGTGTAGCTGAAAGATATATCTTAAGGCTATCAAGAAAGGTTTCTATGTTTAGAAAAGAGTTTAAAAAGCATTTTGAAGACGCGGCTGGCGAATGCGCAGCGCGCAAACACTTCCGGGGCGGCCGAGGCGGCTGTTGGGGTGAGATGGGTGATCACTGGGCCCGGCACC
>JBARHV010000130.1:0-8621 GCA_049799415.1 Silvibacterium sp. | reverse complement strand
ATCTAGTGGCCAGCATCGTCGGCGTGAGTGTTGTGCACAGCGGCGAGACCGAAGACCCGATGCATGCGCTCAATCGCGGCTATTACGTGACTTCCCTGCTGGCGCTGGCGGGCTTTGCCGCCGCGATCTACTTCATGCTGGGAGCGCGCTGGTGGCTGCTGGGCTGCGGCATCTGCGGCATCGTGACCTCGTTCCTGTTTGTGCGCATCACGGAGTACTACACGGAGACGCGCTTTCGCCCAGTGAAGGGGATTGCGCAGGCTTCGACGACGGGGCCGGCAACCAACATTATTCAAGGGCTCGCGGTGGGCATGGAGACGCCCGCGCTGCCGTCGATTGTGATTGGCGCGGCGCTGCTGCTGAGCTACTACTTTGGAACGCTGGGACTGAACGACGTAAATAGCATCTCCAGTTACGCGAAGGGCATTTACGGAACGGCGATTGCGACGATGGGCATGCTTTCGTCGGCGGCTTACATTCTGGCGATGGATACGTTCGGGCCGATTACAGACAATGCGGGCGGCATCATCGAGATGAGCAACCAGCCGGATTCGATCCGCGAAAAAACCGACAAGCTGGATGCGGCGGGCAACACAACCAAGGCGCTGACCAAGGGCTACGCGATCGGATCAGCATCGCTGGCGGCGTTTCTGCTGTTCTCGGCGTACCTGGATACGGTCCACACCATCGTGCAGCAGCGAGTCACGGCTGCCGGTGGTGTTTTGCCGCCTCACTGGAGCTTCTCGAATGTGAATCTGGCATCGGTTCCAGTGTTTGTGGGCGCTCTGATGGGCGCGATGCTTACGTTCCTGTTCTCGTCGATGGCGATCAAGGCAGTGGGACGCGCGGCGCAGACGGTGATTCGAGATGTGCATGAGCAGTTCCGCGAGAACCCAGGCATTATGGAAGGCACTTCGGAGCCGGACTACGGGCGCTGCGTGCGCATCGTGACCGGCGCGGCGCTGAAGGAAATGGTGCTGCCGGGGATTCTGGTGGTGGCCATGCCGCTTTGCGTCGGGCTGATCTTCCGCCACTTCGGCGCAGAGTTCAGTCCATCGGATGGAATGGCTGTGCCGATGCTTCATGGAGTGGCGATCAACCTGAGCGGCGCGGAGTCGGTTGCGGCGCTGCTGATGGTGGGAACGATCAGCGGCATTATGCTGGCTATGCTGATGAACAACGGCGGCGGCGCGTGGGACAACGCCAAAAAGCTGATCGAAACCGGGGCATTTGGCGGCAAACGGTCGGAAGCACATAAGGCCGCAGTGGTCGGAGACACGGTGGGTGATCCATTCAAGGACACGGCTGGGCCTTCGCTGCACGTGCTCATCAAACTACTGGCTACCGTAACGCTGGTGCTGGCTCCGCTGTTTCTGTAACACCTGCCTCCGGCGGCGCCTACGCGGCGAGCGGTCTTTGCCAGACGGGCATATCGCGGATGAGAGAAGGGGAAGAGATCCCTTCTCTCATCCGCGATCTTCATTTGCGTAATCCGCTCCACGCGGAGGCCGATTACCACGCGCGTCATGCTTCAAGTCATGCCAGGGATGCACGCCAACGAGAGCTTCGCTCGTTCTGTTATCTTTGCTGGCAATGGCATCGAACTCGCAAACTCCCTGGTATCTGCGCACCCCGAAGCAATGGCAGCATTTTCAGGCCGTGCCTTTTTCACGGCTGCGACTGTTACTGATTGCCGTTTTCGCGCTGTTTTCCACCTTCGGATTCTTCGCTGACATCATGAACGGGGGCCGCGACCCGTATGTGGCCGTGCTTGCTAATGCGGTCCTGAACGGGTTGCAACCGACGCTGTGGATTCTCATCCTCGCCCGGCTGCCCCTCGTCTACTTGTCTGTCGCTTTTACAGCATCGGTTATTAACGCGTTTCTCACAGTATGGCTGGGTAAGGCTCTTCCGCGGGTCTTAGGAACAGTTGATGGCCACACCGGCATCCAGTTTGCGGCGATCGCCACAATGGTCGCGATCATGATTTCCTACGTATTTTTCGTGGCGTTTATTCGCAGCGTAGGCAAAGTAACGATCAAGTTGCAGAATGAGCTGGAGCTGGCGCACGGGATTCAGCAGACGCTGGTGCCTCCGTTCATGCTGCGCACGGTGCGCTTTGAGATTTATGGCATATCGAAGCCGAGCGAGAAGGTAGGTGGTGATCTGGTGGATGCTCTCCTGCTTTCGAATGGGGATGCGATCGCATATCTGGGCGACATTGCCGGACATGGGCTGCAGGCGGGCATTTTAATGGGAATGCTGAAGACGGCGACGCGCACGGCTCTGCTGGATGCGGGCGAGCGTGAACCGAGCCGGACACTGCCGGTGCTGCTGGACCGGCTGAATACCGTGCTGCCGAGCGTGAAGGAAGCGCATATGTATGCGACCTTCAGCGCGTTCCGGCTGTGCGCGGATGGCGCCGTATTTTATGCGCTCGCGGCGAGTCCACCGATTCTGCACTGGCATGCAAGCGGTACAGCGCTGTCGAAGGTGGAGGTAGAGCAGTTTCCGTTGGGATTGCTGCCGGTGCCGGAGTTCGACGGGCAGCAGCTGGAGATGGCCACCGGCGATTTGCTGGTTGTGGCGACGGATGGGATTCTGGAAGCGTGCGACAAGCGCGAAGAGGAGTATGGCGTGGAACGGCTGAAGCAGACGATTGCAACACACGCCAGGACTGAACTGCCGGAGCTGGCGGCAAAGATTCTCGACGCCGCCAACAATTTTGGAAAACAGGTAGACGACCAGACGATCCTGCTGATTCGCTGCGTTTAGGTGAGGCCGTGGACCCCGCCTGGAATTTCTTCGGCGCGCATTGCATTGAGGACTTTGGCGGTGGTCACGATCTGCCCGGTGTGTCGCTGGGTGTGGTCGGCGAGATGGACGAGCAAGCCTCCGACGGTGGTGGGGAGCTGTTTTTTGCCGACGGCACGAGGAGTTTCGAGATCGGTTGCGGCGAAGGCGCGGACGCGCTGGGATGCGCTTTCCAATCCTGTATTGAATTCTGCAAATAAAGCTTCGCGCGTTGTACCGGGTTCGGATTCGGTTTTCATCGTTGCGATTTGATCGGCGGAGAGCGAGTGGCCTTCGGCGTAGGTGAGCAGGCGGTCGAGGCTGCGCGGAATGTGACGCAGGTGGAAGGCGATGGGCGTGAGTCCAAAGGGCGCGGCGTGGAGATCGGCCTCGCTGAGGTCCACGGTCCACTTGTGAACATCTTCCTGCGCGAGTTCAAAGGCATGCAGCACGGCGCGGAGAACGGCGGGCAGTTCGGAGTGGGTTCCGCGCAGCCAGGGTTCGGGCTGCGGCGCCGGTTTGGGCTGCGTTGTTGTTGCTGGGGTGGTCATCTCAGAGTCCCTTCTTCTTACGAAATTCTCGCACGACCTCGGCGGGATCGCGATGCTGGCCGTCGACGGCCTCGTTCATGGTGCGCATGTCGTCGGCAGTGATCTTTCCCGCAAGGGCGTTGAGGGCGAACTCGATTTGCGGCCAGCGTTTGAGTGCGGTGTCGTTGACGAGGGGCACGGCCTGATAGGGCGGGAAGTAGTGCTTGTCGTCCTGGAGGATGGTGAGCCCGAAGGCCTGGATGGGGCCGTCGGTGGTGTTGCCTGCGATCATGTCCACCTGATGTGCGTTGAGGGCGCGGTAGAGCAGGCCGAGGTCCATGGTGCGCGGCGGGCCGTCGAATTTGAGGCCGTAGGCGGCGCTCAGGCCGTGGAGCCCATCAGGGCGTTGCTCGAATTCGTAGCCTACTCCGAGCTTCCAGTGCGGCGTGTAGGGAGCGGCCTGGCTGAGCGTGGTGAGGTGCAGACGGCGCGCGTCGTCCCCGCGGATAACCATGGCGAAGGAGTTGTTGAAGCCGAGCGGCGGGCCGACGGTGACGTGGTATTTCGCGGCGTAGAGGCGGCGGACGGTGTCGAGTACCTGTTGCGGGTTTCTATTTACAGGCTGTTTGAGGATGGCGGTGAGCGCGGTTCCAGAGTACTCGACATAGGCGTCGATGCGTCCGGCGATGAGCGACTGATTGCAGATGTAAGAGCCGGCGAGATAGAAGCGGCGTTCGACGTGGAGATGGGATTTGGCTTCGATCTCCTGCGCGAGGAGTTCGCCGAGGACGACCTGCTCGGTGAAATTTTTGGCTCCGATGATGGGGTAGTCAGGGTGCGGCGGAGCGCAGGATGTTAAGAGAAATAAACAGAGAGTAACTAAAACAGTTACAAATGCTGATAGGCATTGAGGAAGCCATGTTTGTGCCGACCAAAACAAACCGCAGGTCCCCTTCGGCAGGCTCAGGGCAGGCTTTCGACTCCGCTGCGCTCCGCTCAGGATGACAACAATTTTGTTTTTCATTTTGATCGCACTCGCAGCCAGCGTTCAAGGAGGGCGAGAATTCCGTCGGCGGCGAGGGCGAGCAGCGCGGCGGGGATGGCTCCGGCGAGGATGAGGCGGTTGTCTACGGAGGCGACTCCGCGGAAGATGAGCTCGCCTAAACCGCCCGCGCCGACAGCGGCGGCGATGGTGGCGATGCCGACGCAGGTTACGGTTGCGGTGCGGAGTCCGGCGAGGATGAAGGAGGCGGCGAGCGGTAGTTCAACTTTGAAGAGGCGCTGTGTGCCGGTCATGCCGAGGGCGCGAGCGACTTCGAGGACGGCGGGATCGATGCCGCGGATTCCGGCGTAGGTGTTGCGCAGAATGGGCAGCAGCGCGTAGGCGATAAGCGCGACGATGGCGATGCGCGCGGCGCGTTCTCCGAGCCAGGGCAGCGGCAGCAGAAAGCCGAACATGGCGAGCGAGGGAATGGTTTGCAGAATGTTGGCCACGGTGAGAACGGGCCCGGACCAGCGCGGGGCGCGGGTGAGCCAGATTCCTAGCGGGACGCTGATGACAGTGGCAAAGAGCATGGCCGCTCCGGTGAGCCAGAGATGCTCGACGGTGAGCGTGGCGATTTCGCCTCCGTACTGAGAAAGGAAGCTGGTCATGCGCTGGCTCCGGAAGTCGGCGCGGGCGCGGCTGCAGATTTGCTGCCGCGATGGAAGGCCTGGACGTAGGACTGTACTTCGGGCAACAGCGATGCGAGGAAGTCCTCGGACTTTAGGTGGGCGATGAGCTTGCCGTCGGCGAGGAGCACGATGCGGTCGGCTAGGTACAGGGCTTCGTCGAGGTCGTGCGTGACGAGGAGCACGGTCTTTTTCAGGCTCGCGAGCAGAGCGCGGAGCATATCCTGCATTTCGGCGCGGGTGAGAGGGTCGAGTGCGCCGAAGGGTTCGTCCATGAGCAGGATTTGTGGGTCGCCGGCAAGAGCGCGGGCGAGTCCGACGCGCTGGCGCTGGCCTCCGGAAAGCTGGTGAGGGTAGCGTTTGGCGAAGCTGGCGGGGTCGAGTCCGACGGCCTGGAGCAATGTATCGCTCTTTTTGTTGCGTTCTGGGCGCGACCTACCCTCGATCTCAAGCACGAGGGCCGCGTTGCGCGCGACGGTGAAGTGCGGGAAGAGGCCGGTTTCCTGAATGACGTAGCCGATACCGCGTCGGAGGGAGATGGCGTCGGAGGCGCGGACGCTTTGGCCGTTGACGAGGACGTCTCCGGTGATGGGCTCGACCATGCGGTTCACGGTTCGCAGCAAAGTGGTTTTGCCGGAGCCGCTGCGTCCGAGGATGGCGGTGGTGGTTCCTGCTTCGATGGCGAACGAGATGCCATCGAGCAGTTTGCGATCCTGCGGGGTGGTGAAACTTACTTCGCGGAATTCGATGGCGGGGTTCATTTGTGATTCTGGTTTATCCACCGCTTTTTCGTCTCATTGAAATGAGGCGATTTTGCTGCGGCCTGCTTCCCAGAGTTGGTTTCGTCGGGTAGGATTCTTCGCCAGTCAGCCATCGTTTGAATTGCTCAACTGTAGAGGTGTTTAACGAGTAATTTATCTCCGGACATGACCAGTCGGCTATAACCTCACTCATCAGTTCATCGTCCCATTCAAAGTTGTCTGAGGCTTGAAGTGCGAATCCGATTGGCATGAGCGCATCCGGTTGAAGATATCCATTGGCTATGGCATCGCAAAGAGTGATCAAGTGCGCTCTGTTCACTTGAAATGAGTCTTCCATATCCTCGATCAGAATCTCTGAACCTACAGGGTCCAATTGCCGGACAGAATCACGGAGATCTTCCTGGAGTTGTGGGCCACCAGTGTGGCCTAGAAAGAACTGTTTTAGGATTTCTTCTCGCATCGCACTGAGTTTATAACTCGTTCTCCCGATGAGTGAACGAGAAAGCCGGGCTGTTGTGCCCGGCTTCTGGTTTGATTGCGATTGTATGCCACCTACTCGGCGGAGGCTTCCGGTGTGCCTGCGTTTTTTACGCGCACGACGACGATCTTTGAGAAGCCTTCCTTGAAGTTGGGCGGGCGCAGGCGTTCGGCCATTTTTTTCATGGTGTCATCGCTTACGGTTCGCTCGCGTTTGCTGTTGCGGTCCATGCAGATTTCGAGCGGGACGTCGAAGAAGACAGCCTGCACGTCGTAGCCGAAGCTCTTGGCCATCTTGATCCACTGGCGGCGTTCGTGGGGCGAGAGGTTGGTCGCGTCCACGTAGTTCCAGGGCATTTTGGCGATGAGCCGTGCGCGCAGCAGCGAGCGCAGGGTGGAGAAGACCAGGCCCTGGTAGCGCTGCTCGGTGATGTCGTCGAAAAGGATGGAACGCAGCATGTCCGACGAGAGAGGGGTGACGCCGCGGCGCTTGAACCATGTGGTTTTGCCCGAGCCGGGCAGACCGATGGTGAGCACCACGAATCCTTTGGGGCCGCCAGCTGCCTGTGGCGCAGGAGGCGGGGTCGAAGGCGATTCCGGTTGGGTTTCTACCTCTAACTTACCGGTATCCCCCGGGGCACCGACAGCGGCGGCGGTTTCCGGCGAGAGCGGAGGGGGCGAGGGTGGAATTTCCAGCTCCTGGTGTGCGCTGGTGGTCTGCGAGGCGCTTGCTTCGGCAGGCCCAGCTTCGTAAGAGGGGCGCAGGGGAGCCGGCTGGTTCGCGGGGATTTCCTGGCCTATCTTTCCTGTGGCTTCCGAATCGTTCGGGCCACGCTTGGAACGTCGTCTCATTTTTTCGCGCATCCATTCGCGCATATATGGGATGTAACACACTCAGCGGTGGGCCGCAAACACAAGCTGCTGGCGCGGGACCATTTGAGAACCGGATTGAGCAACGCGGACGCGGATTCGGAGGCGCGTGCTGCGAAATTAAATTCGGGCCCTGGAAATTTCTTATACAAAACGATTGACTACGGTGCTAGCATCGGTAATTGGGGGTGTGCGGCTGTTGGCGCTGCGCTGAATGATCCCGGTATAGGCCATAACCAAAAAGATTCTTACGAAACGACGAAGGAGAGACGCTTCAATGGCTGTAAAGGTTGGAATTAATGGCTTCGGCCGCATCGGACGCAACGTATTTCGCGCATCGCTTGGCAATCCAGAGATTGAGATTGTCGCCGTCAACGACCTGACGAGCCCCGCAACGCTTGCCCACCTGCTGAAGTATGACTCCATCCTGGGCAACCTGAAGAACGACATTATTTCGACCGCTGATTCGATCACCATCGACGGCAAGACGATCAAGGTATTTGCCGAGCGCGACCCTGCGAAGCTGGACTGGACCTCAACCGGCGCGCAGGTTGTGGTTGAGTCGACGGGCATTTTCACCGACGCGAACAAAGCGAAGGCTCACCTGCAGGGTTCGGTGAAGAAGGTCATCATTTCGGCTCCGGCGACCAACGAGGACATTACGGTTGTGCTGGGCGTGAACGCGGACAAGTACGACGCGGCGAAACACCATGTGATCTCGAACGCATCGTGCACGACGAACTGCCTTGCTCCGGTAGTGAAGGTGCTGCACTCGGAGTTCGGTATCGTGTCGGGCATTATGACCACCATTCACAGCTACACGAATGACCAGGTCATCCTCGACTTTCCGCATAAGGACCTGCGCCGCGCACGCGCTGCCGCGATCAACCTCATTCCCAGCTCGACCGGCGCTGCGAAGGCGCTGAAGCTGGTGATTCCGGAGATGGCGGGCAAGCTGGACGGCTTTGCGATTCGCGTCCCAACCCCGAACGTTTCCGTGGTGGACCTTACCTTCATCTCAGAGAAGCCGGCGACGGCGGAAGCGGTGAACGCAGCGCTGAAGAAGGCTGCGGACGGCGAACTGAAGGGCATTCTGGGTTATGAGGCAGGCGAGCTGGTTTCGAGCGACTTCAAGGGCGACGCGCGCTCGTCGATTGTGGATGCGCCGCTGACCAAGGTGGTCGGCAACTCGGTAAAGGTGATCAGCTGGTACGACAACGAGTGGGGCTACTCGAACCGCGTGCGCGACCTGATCCTGCTGCTTACGAAGAAGGGCCTGTAAAGCACACGCAGTAGAAACTAAAATCCCGCGCCGGGCAGTACACTCTGTCCGGCGCGCGGAGCATAGAGGGCTCTGATATTCCTATGCGGCAGAATATTTCTGGAAGTTCTCCCTACGAACCGATCATCGGCTTTTCGCGTGCGGTGCGCGTGGGCAATGCGGTTCACGTGTCGGGCACCGGGCCGGTGGGCGCGGATGAGGCCGACGCGGCGACGCAGACGCGGCATACCCTGGAGA
>JBARHV010000129.1:0-7532 GCA_049799415.1 Silvibacterium sp. | reverse complement strand
GACAACGTCGCGCGCGGGCGCTCAACCTTCATGGTTGAAATGACGGAGACGGCAACCATCCTCAACACTGCCACGTCGCAATCTCTTATTCTCCTCGACGAAATGGGCCGCGGAACCTCTACCTTCGACGGTCTTGCGCTCGCCTGGGCGACCGTCGAATATCTGCATGCTCATGTAGGCGCGCGCACCCTCTTCGCAACGCACTACCACGAGCTGACCATCCTCGCCGAGCAGCTAACCAAGCTCAAAAACCTGCGTGTCGCCGTCAAGGAATCTCCGCAAGGCATCGTCTTTCTTCACGCCATCGAAGAGGGCCCCGCAAACAAGAGCTATGGGATCGATGTAGCGCGGCTCGCCGGACTTCCGCCGCAAGTCATCCACCGCGCACGCCAGGTCCTCAAACAGCACGAACGCTCCGAGCGGCAGAACGTCGCCGTAGAAACCGAAGCCTCACTGCAAATGACCATGTTCACACCTCTCTCACAGCGCATCCTGGACCGTCTTGAGGAAACGGATGTCAATTCTCTGACCCCATTGCAGGCTCTTAGCCTGCTCGACGAACTCAAGACTGAAATCAAGGCCGGAACTAGCAGAGACGGGAGCGCGAAAGCATGAACCTGCGCGAACAAGTCGGTCAGCTTATCATCGCCGGTGTTGATGCCACAAAGTTGTCTCCACTCGAGCGTGCGTGGCTCAAATTGATCCGCCCCGGTGGCATCATCCTCTTCCGCCGCAACATCGAACAGGCCCCACAGGTCACGGCCTTGCTGCGCGAGGCGACAGAAATCGCTGGTGCCCCGCTCTTCCGCTGCGTCGACCTCGAAGGTGGACTCGTAGACCGCCTCCGCGATCTCATCGCGCCCATGCCCTCGGCGGCAGCCGTATTTGCAACCGGAAAGCCTGCCAGCTTCATCAGGCACGGACGCCTCATCGCACGCGAAGCGAAAGCACTCGGCTTCAACGTGGTCCTCGCCCCGGTGCTCGACCTGGCGTTGCCCATTTCAGAATCCATCATGCGCACCCGCGTCATCTCCGCCGAACCCTCCGGCGTAATCGCCTACGCCAGTGCATTCATCGAAGGACTCGCCGCCGAAGGCGTGCTCGCCTGCGGCAAACATTTCCCCGGCCTCGGCGGCGGAACGCTCGACTCGCACCACGCCATGCCGCTCATCGAGCGCACATGGAAAGAGCTCTGGGCTCAGGATCTCACTGTCTTCCGCGCGCTCGCTTCCCGACTGCCACTGGTAATGGTCGCGCACGCCGCCTATCCAAAGATCAAGGGCCGCACACCGGCATCAATTTCGCCTTTCTGGATCACCAATATCCTGAAGAAGCGTATCGGCTTTCGCGATCTCGTTATCTCAGATGACATGGAAATGGGTGGCATCCTTACGCAGGCATCGATCGAAGAAGCATCCATCCAGGCCATCCTCGCCGGCACTGACCTCATCGAAATCTGCCGTGACCCCTCGCTCATCCTGCGCGCGTACGAGGCTTTGCTCGCAGAGGCCGAACGCTCTGCAGCTTTTCGCCGCCGTGTCGCAACCTCCAGTCGTCGCATTCTCGAATGTAAAGAACGGCTTCTTAACGCAAACATGCCGCGCCCTGCATCCGCTTCGCAAATCCAGAAGCTTCGCGATGCCATCATCAACTTTTCCGAGGGAATCCAGTGACCACTCCACGCGCTATGATCGTAGCTGGCGTCATGAGCGGAACCTCCGCCGACGGAGTCGACGTAGCACTCGTCCGCATCAGCCCTTCGGCAGCGGCTCCGAAAATTAAATTGCTCGCGCACCATGCCGTCGCTTACCCCGCGCCCCTGCGCAAGGCCGTGCTCGCAGCCATGGATGCCACCCGCACATCAACCGCGGAGCTGGCGCGTCTGAACTGGCGTCTGGGCATCGCCTACGCCGATGCTGTGCGCGCCGCGCTCAAAAAGCATCCGGTCAAATTGGATCTAATCGGTTGCCACGGACAAACCCTCTATCATCAGGCTCAGCCTTCAGGTTATGCAGGAAAGCAAATCGCCTGCACCTGGCAAATTGGCGAACCGGCTCTCATCGTTCATGAGATTGGCGTTCCCGTCGTATCAAATTTCCGGCCGGCGGATATGGCTGCCGGTGGGCAAGGCGCACCGCTTGTTCCTCTGCTCGATTTTGCGCTGTTTGCTCACGCCACCCGCGCACGTGTTTTGCAAAACATTGGCGGAATAGGAAACCTCACCGCAATCCCCGCCAACGCCGCGGCGAAAAACCTGATCGCGTTCGATACCGGCCCCGGCAACATGGTGATTGATTCGCTGATGATGCAGCTCTTCAAAAAGAAATACGACCGCAATGGACACACTGCCGCAAGCGGAAGTGTGCTGGAGAATGTCCTGAAGAATGCGCTGCGCAAACCATACTTCAAAAAGCAATCGCCTAAGTCAGCAGGGCGCGAGCAGTTCGGCGTCAAATTCACTGCAGCATTTCTACAAGCCTGCAACAAAGCTGGAGGCACCGCCGAAGACGCAGTCGCCACCGCTACAGCGCTCACAGCGGAGAGCATCGCCCTCGCCTACGATCGGTTCGTGCTGCCGTACCTCCGCAACGCTCCTGCCGACTTTATCGTCTCCGGCGGAGGATCACGCAACTCTGCTCTCATGGCCATGCTCCGTCAGCGCCTTGAACCACTCGGCTGCAAGGTAATGTCAAGCGACGCAGCCGGCCTTCCCTCACAGGCAAAGGAGGCTGTGGCCTTCGCGCTCCTAGCATGGCAAACCTGGCATCGCCTTCCCGGCAACGTTCCTGCGGCGACCGGCGCGTCCCGCCCGGCCATCCTCGGCGAGATCACCTATGTCTAGCCGTTGCCACACGCTAGGCATCTCGATCTTTTTCCTCGCCGCGTTTCTATCCGGCTGTGGACGCCGCCCAGCTCCTGCAAACACCGTCACCATGCTCATCGAAAACAGCCCCAACAGCCTTGATCCGCGCATTGGAACCGACGCAGTGGCCGAGCGCATCGACCCTCTTATCTTCGACTCGCTCGTGCAGCGCAACGAACGCTTTGGACTCGACCCCGATCTCGCCTTGCGTTGGGAAATACCGAATCCCAAAACCTACATCTTTCACCTGCGCACCGGAGTCTACTTCCAGGATGGCCGCCCACTCACCTCGCGCGACGTAAAGTGGACCCTCGACTCCGTAATGAATGGAACCATCCTCTCCATCAAGGCCGGGGCCTATAAAAACATCGCCGGCATCGAAGCTCCCGACCCAGCCACCGTCATCATCCATCTCAGCCAGCCAGATCCCGCGCTTCTCTGGAGCCTCTGCAATGCAGCAATCGGCATCGTTCCCTATGGCAGCGGTCGCGACTTCTGGCAGCATCCTATCGGCAGCGGTCCCTATCGCCTCATCAGTCAGGAGGTCGACAAGGACGTGGTCCTGGAGCGGTCGTCGAACTATTGGGGAGCAAAGCCACTCATCGATCGTATCCACTTCGCCGTCGTGCCTGACGCCACCACCCGCGCACTTGAGCTTGAGAAAGGCTCCGCGGACGTAGCCGTCAACGCGCTCTCGCCCGATATGGTGGAAGCGCTCAAGCACAGGCCGAATCTCGTCGTCGACGATGGTCCCGGTTCAGAGATCGTCTTTCTCGTTTTTAATCTGCGCGCGCCGTATCTCAAAGATGTGCGCGTACGTCGCGCCATCGCACAGGCCATCAACCGCCCGCTCATCATTCATTCCCTGTGGAGAGATCTGGCCCGCCCCGCGGAAAGTCTCCTCCCAACGCAGCACTGGGCATGGACCGGCGATATACAGCGGTATCCTTATGATCCAGCGGCTGCAAATGCTCTGCTCGACAGCGCCGGATACAAGCGCGGCCCGGATGGCGTGCGCTTCCACATCGGCATAAAAACTTCCACCGACGAAACAACGCGCCTGTTTGCTGTAGTCCTGCAGCAGGAGTTGACCAAAGTCGGCATCGCGCTGGACCTGCGCAGCTATGAGTTCGCCACCTTCTACTCAGATCTCACGCGCGGCGCATTCCAAATAGCTCCGTCCCGCTGGATCGGCGGCAATGAACAACCCGATATCTTCCGCTACGCCTATTCAGCCCGCAGCTTTCCTCCGCACGGCAGCAACCGCGGATTCTACGCCAACCCCGCGCTTGATGCCCTGCTCGACGACGCAGCCGGCACGCTTGACCAGGCTCGGGAGCGTGCAGACTATGTCAAGGTTCAGCAGATTCTTGCCGGCGATCTACCGACCATCGATCTCTGGTATCTCGACACGGTCATCGTTCACAACCGCAGGCTGAAGAACGTACATACCTCGCCCTCAGGAGACTTCAGCTTCCTGCTCGACGCGTATGTAAGCCCCTGAGAAAGCGACTTGCACACAGCTCATGCTCACTTCAAAGGCAACACGATCTTCGGAATATTCCATCCCGAAACAACAATCGAAGTCTGCCCGTTCAAGTGTGCGGGTAATTCGCCTTCCAAGGTCAAAGACTCTCCCGGCATCAGCTCAACATAGTTATCCGACCAGATAGCGGGCGTAATATCTTCGCCGCCGCCGTCCTGCGCCGCGACCTCAACCTGAAACGCCAGTGTATTTGACGGATTATGCAGATGTAACGCAACGCCCGCAGCCGTTCGCACCGCCTTCGCTTCCAGATTCGCCTGTGGCAGCGATCGCAGCGCTTGCATATTCTCTTCTTCAATGGCAGGCGTATAGGTGTACTCGCTCTTAGTCCAGTCCCAGGTAGTCAGCTTTGCAGGAACCCAATAGAAGTTCCGGCTGACCGTTTCTCCCTGCTTATTTTTCAATTGCAGGTCCACAAAATAAACGCCGTCATCAGCAAAGGCGGAATCGGGCAAAGAAAGAGCGCGCGTCGAAGCGTCCGCCCCGACCGGTAGACTCGCAGTCTTCGAGATAAGCTGCTTCAGGTGAATATCAAATACCTTCGCAGTTACAAATAGCTCAGGCGTAGCCTGATAGGTGCTATTCACGATGTAGATGCTGTGATCGTCATACGAATACTGCACGTGGACTGGCTCCAGGGCCTTCTTCACCCCAAAGTATCCGCCGCCCGTATCCAGGTAGTAGTCGTATAAGTGCCATATCATCGACGGCCACGCATTGTTCAGCATCCATTGGATCACGCCCGTCGATGTGTATTTATTGCGTCCGTAGGCCTCAAACATGGCCCGTTCGCCGTTATAGCTCATGGTCTGTGCAATGCGGACATACTCATTCAAAGTCGTGGCCGGACCATATGTTGCGTGCATCGCGTTGTTGAAGACCGTCAATTTATTAAAATCTCCGCCGCCATAGTGGAAGCTCCACGTGGCATCCGGCGGCCACATCTCGTCTGCCGGAATAAACTTCCTCAGGCTGCTCACTGTGGGAATTGCTGGCCCCGGACTGGTCTCCGTATTAAACCCCCAGGCTCCGCCATGCTTCGATGTATCTGCCAGCCAATAGGACGGCGCAACATAGTCATACGGCCCCGTCATCTTCACGCCGCTCTCTCCACTCACCGTCGTTGGCCGTTGCGTGGCAGAGGAGAGCGTCGGGTTTGGCCAGTGCGTCTCCGCTTCGATCTTCAGATAAGCGCTCTCCACGTCCGCGGGCGGCGGATTATCGCTGCCATTCAGCCAAACCAGCAGGCTTGGATGGCTGCGAATCCTCAGCATCTGCGAACGCACAGATTCCTGCGCAACCTGATAATTTTCCGGCGTCCAGTGTTTCCAATGCTCCCATTGGTCGCAGCAGCACCAGCCCAGCATCACCAGGACCCCCTTCTGGTCTGCGAGGTTGAAGAAATCCTGCGTCTCCATCTTGCCTTCAAGCCGAATCGTATTGAGCCGCAAATCCTGCACCAGGCGGAACTGCGCGCGCAACCTCGCGGGGTCCTGGCGCAGCATCATGTCCTGCGACCATCCGCCGCCGCGTACCAAAATACGCTTTCCGTTCACGCGAAACAGCCGGTGCCCCTGGTCAGTCAGCTCCGACGTCACCTCGCGTATTCCAAAGCGAACCGATTGCTCATCTGAGAGCTTTCCCTCTGAGGTAAATCGCAGCGTCAGCGTCTCCAGGTTCGGTTTCCCCATCTGCCACGGCCACCATATCTGTGGGTTGCGAACGCGCAGCTGCGCAAACTTCTCCGGAGCAAACGTCACCGTCTTGTTCTCATGCGGAGCCAGATCAACCGACTGCTCGACGCGGATATTTGCAATGGTGCCGCTGACAATTCCGTGGACTGGATGGTCTGTAGCATTCTGTAGCTCGCCGTAGACAGTCAGATCAGCCTCTTTCAGCGACGCATCCGTAAAATGCGTCGCCGCCATCAGCGACTGCACAGACACCGGCCCCGTAACCTCCAGGCTCACCGGCCCC
This sequence comes from Silvibacterium sp., assembly GCA_049799415.1. Classification (GTDB taxonomy): domain Bacteria; phylum Acidobacteriota; class Terriglobia; order Terriglobales; family Acidobacteriaceae; genus Silvibacterium. Next base: position 1,146 of record JBARHV010000129.1, on the reverse strand, counting down.
CATAGCCCCATATCTTTATCCGGAGGCCCTGGACTCCAGTCAACCCAATTCACGCCCAGGTCAGTAGCCTCAGGCGCAAACACCTCAACCGCCACAATATTTTCCGCGCCAGGTACGATGCTATCCGTCACGTTAAAGTCATAGGTGCGGTACGCTCCGGCCACTTTTGACTTGTCGGCCACTTGCTTGCCGTTCACCCACACATCGGCGCGATAGTTGATTCCCCCAAACCGCAGCCAGAACGATTTCCCTTTATCCGCTGCGGCAACGCGAAACGCCTTCCGATACCACCATCCGCAGCGATAGGGGCTATCCTGCGGCATTGACAGGTTCGCAAAATCCTTCCCGATTGGATAGTTTCCGCCCGGAATCTTGCGCAGATTCATGCCAAAGAATGGGTCCTTGAACTCTCCAGCCGCAACCTGGGCAGCAAGCACCGTCGAAGGAACTGTCGCCGTAATCCAGCCTTCAGGATGAAACGCTGCAGTCGAGATCGTCTCACCCGTAGCCGTAAGTTTGCAGGCGGACTGCAGAGCCCACCCCTCACGCAGTGGCATATCCGAAGCAAAGGCTGTGGCAGACACCGCAAGAACTGTCAGCAGGAAAGTGAACCGGCGCAGGAATCTAGGCATACCAGCCTTTGTATCAGAAAGGCCCCCTGTGCGTGCAAGTCATATTCAAACGATTTTTATTGGCCTTTGTCCGGCTTTTCTTCAGCGCGCGCCCTAACGCCACGGAGCCTTGTTATTGCCGTCCAGCTCGCGGTCCAGGAACGTCGCTGCTGAGATCAGCGCAAGATGTGTAAAGGCCTGCGGAAAATTTCCCAGGTGCTCGCCGCTCGATCCCAGTTGCTCTGAATAAAGGCCGAGATGGTTCGCATATCCCAGCATTTTTTCAAAAAGCAGGCGCGCCTTTTCCGTCTGGTGCGCGCGCGCCAGGCATTCGATATACCAGAAGGAGCACGCCGTAAAGCTACCCTCCTGTCCGCGCAGCCCATCCACGGGCGTAGCTGCATTGTTGTATCGGTAAACCAGACTGCCTTCAGTTAGGTTCTGCTCGATCGCCTCCAGCGTCGTCAGCCATCGCGGGTCCACCGGGCTGATAAATCGCATCAGCGGCATCAACAGTACTGAAGCATCCACGGCC
>JBARHV010000128.1:0-12408 GCA_049799415.1 Silvibacterium sp. | reverse complement strand
GCTGAGAGCTACGAAGGAGCAGCAATGGCAGACGAAAGAATGATAATGTGCGAAATAAATCCATTGGCTTTCCTCGAAGCAGATGAGCCGTGGGCTTCAGCAACTCAGAACAAACCTACACCAGAAGAAGTGTTGCGCTTTCTATGTCCGGCGGAGGAACGTTTCGATTTCGATATAGAAAAATTCCTCGCCAGGTATCGGCAGATCAGCACTGAGCCGGAACGGATATCCGTTGCACCAAGTGAGGAAAGGATCCTTGATAAGCTGATTTGGCCTCTTCGGAACGCAAAGGGCTCCTTCATGGTTGGCAACTATTTGGGAACAATCTCCCTGTCAGGACTGGTGGCCGAGATGGTAGCGATAGTTCTATGGAAGATCACGGATGTCCGGATTAACGGACGTTCTGTAACCAACGCGGACGAGAAACTTTTGTTCGGCGGGGAGTTCGAAAAGCTTGGACAGGAGAGGCGGGTTTCAGTCCTTTCGGCCTACGGTGTCATTGGAGATAAAGCACGGAAGAATTTCGACGATATTCGTGAAGTTAGAAACCGGTATCTTCACCGGTGGTCAGAGGATCATGAAACGCTCCCGACAGACGGAATCCGATGCTTTCATGCAGCGACCTCCCTCGTTGCGGGAGTAATTGGTCAGGAAGTCAAAGAAGGCAGGTTCATGTTGAATCCAAGACTAATCGGCTATTTGGATCGCCAATAATATTTGGAGTGCCCATCCTTCGCGCGATTTTATGCGCGAAGGATGGATTCGCAGAACTCGCAACCACGGCAACCTCAAAAGCCCCGCAGCAATGCGAGGCTTTTGCCTGCGAAGGGGATCAGTTACTCCGACCAGCCGCGCGCAGTCAACCCGCAACAGCTTCCATCCGAAGGGCAGCTTCCCTGTCGCGTGAGGCTGGCGCAGCCAAACTGCGGCCACGGCGATATTGCCGCGGTGAACAGCCCATGACCCTCTTGAAGGCTTTGCTGAAAGCACTTTCGGATTCGTATCCAAGCGACACCGCGACAACGGAGATGGAATCGCCGGAGTTCGTCAGCCTGTCCCCGGCCAGCAGCATCCGCCAGCGCGTCAGGTATTCCATCGGCGACGACCCAACCGTCTCTTTGAATTTCAGTGCAAAGAGCGAGCGCGACATCCCCGCGCGTCCGGCGAGCTCCTGCAGGGTCCAGCGATGCCCCGGATCATCGTGCATCGAGGTGATGGCCGCGTTCATCTGTTTATCTGCCAGCGCGAAGAGCCACCCAACCCCGCCTCGCAACCCCTCCTCCAGATGCAGACGCAGCGCCTGCACCAGCATCATGTACGCGAGCTGCTGTGCAATTTGAAAACCGCCCGGCTGCGGATCGCGCAGCTCCTCCTTCATACGCTCCAGAGACCAGCGCATCGCCGCCTTGTCCGACTCTTTCCGGATATGCACAATCGGAGGCAGAATCCCCAGCAGAATATCGGCATGGCTGCCGGTAAGAGCGAAGTGCCCGCCGACAAGAAAGCAACCCCCGTCGCCGCTGGACGAGAGGGCGCTACCATTCCGCAGCGCCGGGAGAGCCATGCGGAAGTCGACAGGCGTCAGCTTCAGATCGGTCGCAAGGCTGAAAGGCAGGCCGCGCGGCAAAAGGAAGCAGTCTCCCGCCGTGAGGCGCACAGCGTCGGAAACACCATCCACGGAAAGCCAGCACTGGCCGGAAACCACCGCGTAGCATTTGATGCCCTCATGTTTCGGGAATTTGACGGCTAAGTCGCCATCCACGCCAAAGCCGCCAGCCACATAACTGCGCAGTTTCAGCAACGACAAGACATCTGAAAGCGGATCCATCAATCACCTCGGGGTCACTCCGGACGATCGAGCCAATATTACGGACTCACAGCATAGATCGTATCTCTTTGGTCTCCATCCTATAAAGGACTGCGAATGCGGTCAGGATGAAAAGGAGAAATTGCAATGCGTATCTTTGTCACCGGCGCTACAGGCTTCATCGGTTCTGCCCTTGTTCCGGAATTAATCAGCGCGGGCCATCAGGTCCTCGGTCTCACTCGATCCGACGCGGGCGCCGAGTCTCTCCTCGCCGCCGGCGCCCAGGTGCATCGAGGCCATCTCGAAGACCTCGAAAGCCTGCGCAGCGGGGCGGCCCAGTCCGACGCCGTCATTCACACCGCCTTCATTCATGACTTCTCGAAATTCCTCGAAAACTGCGAGATCGACAAGCGCGCCATCGAGGCGCTCGGCTCCGCGCTCGAAGGCTCTGACCGCCCCCTGCTCGTCACCTCCGGTCTCGGGCTGCTGGCGCGCGGCCGCGCAGCGACGGAGGACGACATGCCGCCGCCCCCCAACCCGGCAACCTACCCCCGCCTCTCCGAAGCGGCCGGCGACGCGCTGCTGGCCCGCGGCATAAATGTGTCGGTGATGCGTCTCCCCCAGGTCCACAACACGGTCAAGCAAGGCCTCGTCACCTACTCCATCGCGGCAGCTCGCCAGAAGGGCGTCTCGGCGTACATTGGCGACGGACTCAACCGCTGGGCGGCGGTCCACGTTCTCGACGCTGCCCGCCTCTACAGGCTGGCAATCGAGAAGGCAGAGCCGGGCGCACGGTATCACGCTGTGGCAGAAGAAGGAGTCTCCGCCCGCGACATCGCCGACGCCATCGGCCGCGGCCTCAAAGTCCCGATTGTCTCCATGACCCCGGAAGAAGCGGCCGGACATTTCGGCTGGCTCGCCATGTTCGCGGGCCTCGACATCGTGGCCTCAAGCGCGAAGACGCAGCAACGTATGGGATGGCATCCAACAGGACCAGGCCTAATCGCCGATCTCGAACAAATGCGCTACTCGGAAGCCTGAGCGACCCGCGAAGCAGGAAGTCAAAGAACATTCATTCTCAATCCACCACCACAAACCTCAACGAAAGTCACCCCGAGCGAAGCGAAGAATCTGCCGGGTACCCTATCCTTCGCGCAGCTCGATGCGTGAAGGGTGGGACTCGCAGAACACACAATCTCAAAAGCCCCGCAGCAATGCGGGGCTTTTTTCTTCAGCTTCGACAAAGCTTAAGACAGATTGAGTCTCTCGGTTGCCCCCATTTGCGAAGGCGGTCGCACCGATACAAGCCCCAGCGTCGTAATCACCTCCGGCGGCAGCTCTTCGAAGTAAAGAACCGCCGACTTAGCCCGATAGCGATTGAAGATCCAAAGCCCCAGGGCAGCAGCCCCGAGAACACCGATCATCCATGCATATTGCAGCGGATGATGGAGCGCGCGCTGCTCGAAGTTGGCAAATAACATCGCGACAGTAGTGAAGAGAACCAGAAAACCCCAGAACATATATTGGATATTCGATTTTCCCGGCAGATACGAGCAGGCAAACGGGATTTTAGAAACGCCGATCAGGCTGAGGTCGACAAGAATGGAACCAACCAGCGCCAACACGACAAGATGGGCCGCGGATAAATACAGCGGCCGGAAACAGAGCGATAGCAAAGCTGCGCAGAGCCAGACTGGAAGGAAGGCAAGCAACACCAGCGCCCGCCGGGTCGCGGCGATGTACTTCTCTGACGGACGAAGCTGGGTTATGCGCAGCACCCAGTTCGCGTTGAGCGAAATAGGCAACGAGAAAACGCTCCGAAGTCCGAGGACCGCGAGGCTCATCATCACGCAGGTACACATGAGAAAATACGCGGTCAGCGGACGGGGTGCAGCAATCGACAGCACACCTTTCATCGTAAAAAGCGCAATGGCGACCACCAACGCCAGATAAAACGCGAAAGCAACCCGATGGTGCCTGCTGCGCGCGAGCGACCGGACGCTGAACAGCACGATGGCGGTTTGAAGCCCACTGCCGAAACGCGGCGTCCAATGCCAACCGCGTGCTCCCGGCACCAGGTCCGGCTCCTCCACTGTCTTTTTCATAGTGCGCAGATAGCAGAGCAGCAAAGAGGCAGCCGCACCACATGCCACCACACCGAGACCGATCCACGCCCGCCACGCAAGCCACCAAAGGCTCGAAGGTAAAGAGCCGGTTAACTGATTGAACAGCGCAAAGAACCAGAAGCAAGGCAGGCAGGCCAGCGCTCGGTGACTTCCAGCAGCCTCCAAAGCAGCGGGAGTTGGAAGCGACGGTTGCAGAAAATACATTCCTAGAAACAGCCCGAACGCCGCAAGCTGCAGGACCGCGGAAAGCCGCAGAAAAATCCGGCGCGGCAATAAGAGCGCAGTGAACCCCTGCACGGTCAGCACCGAACCATAAAGGAAAAACGTGGCGGCAGCCATCGTGAACCAGTAAGCCGCAAGAAATGGAAGAAACCGCAAAACTCCGCCCAGAACCAGTGGAATCGCAACACCCGACGCGAAATTCAGCGCCAGAACAGCAAGCCCCAATATGGAGCCGGAGGCGGCAACCTTGGCCATGAGAATGGTGCGCGGACGCACGGGCAGCGGAGAGAGCACCATGGCGTCCCGCCGGTCTGGAAACGTGGCGTCCCAGCTTACAACAGCAATCAGTCCGGCAATCAGCATCATGAGCGAAAGCAGTCCCTGTTCCATGCCCCACGCCGCGCTCAGGCGGCGCGCAGCGGTAAACGTCGGGTCGTCGGCGCGTATCAGAAAAAGAAGGGCATTCAGCATGCTGAACATGATGAGCACACCTGCAAATTGGCCAAGAAATCTCGGGATGTCGGCCTGGATCGACAACGCTTCCAGATCGACCACGCGCAGAAGAAACTGGCGATAGAGCACGCGAAACTGGAGCGGCAAACGTTGGGCCAGGTTACGCATGGATCAGGTCCGCGATCTGTCGCGCCATCGAATCCGTATCCTGTTCGACGGCGAGCTGCGAAAAAATTGCTTCGAGTGACGGCAGTTCCATAAGCGAACGCAGGTTCTCGATCGAGTCGTCCGCAATCATCCTGCCATGGTGCAGAATCACCACGCGCGAGCACACACGTTCCACCGTGTCGAGTTCGTGCGAGCTGAATAACACCACCTTGCCGCGTGCGGCCAGCTCCTGAATCAGGCTGCGCAGAATCAGGGCCGATCCGACATCAAGCCCCGAAAAAGGTTCGTCGAGCAACACCAGCTCAGGATTGTGCAGGAGCGCCGCAGCAATCAGGACCTTCTGCCGCATACCCTTCGAGTAGCCGGAGATGGATGCGTGCCGGTCGTCATGGAGAGAAAGCAATCGCAACAGTCCATCGATGCGCTCCGCCGATTCCCTCCTCGGCAAACCGCGCAGCTGCGAAACCATGGTCAGATATTCCGTCCCCGAAAGATGGTTGTAGAGATACGGTTCCTCCGGAACATACCCCATGCGCCGCTTATAGGAGATCAGGTCATCTTGAATCGCCTTACCCTCAAAAAGAATGTGACCGGAAGTCATCTCGATCAGACCGGTGATCATCTTCATGGTGGTGGACTTGCCCGAGCCATTCGGCCCCAGATAGCCCGTGACTTCACCAGGCCGCGCGCAGAAGCTGACATCATCCACTGCCGGAATACCCGAGAAGTGTTTCGACACACGGCGCAATTCCAGCATAGGAGTCTCCTTGCCAATGCAGGGGTGTTTGTCCTGACAATGAGACTCTTGTTTACGTTGCAAGTCACTCTATTTCTGGTTACATAATTTACGATTCACACCGTATGACGCAGAGATGACTACGTGAACCGTCTGCGCAACGGGGATTCGTACCATTCTTAGAGACTCCCCAGCTGAGGATGACGCGCGCTGTGCCGATGAAAGTTCATTTTGGAGCCTGGGCGGTCGTGCGGAAGCGATCGCGATGATTTTTCGCTCTCCCCTTGACATTCGACAGGGAGTGGGGAGAGACTGTTGTCGAGTATCGAGGGGAAGAGGATGCCGCCATCGACTGATCTGCTGCAAGGGACGCTGGACCTGCTGATTCTGAAGACGCTGGCACTGGAGCCGATGCATGGCTGGGGGATTGCGGCGAGGATCCAGCAAATCTCGAAGGATGCGCTGCAGATCGGCCAGGGATCGCTGTATCCGGCTCTGCACCGGCTGGAATACAAGGGGTGGATTAAGGCGGAGTGGGCGAGCTCGGAGAATAACCGCAGGGCGAAGTTCTACTCGCTGACGCGCGCGGGAGCAAAACAACTGGATGCGGAACTGGCGAACTGGGACCGTTTGACGACGGCGATTGCGCTGGTGCTGCAGCAGGCGGAGGAGGGATGAGATGGTGAGAGAGGTCCTGACACGGCTGCGGTTTTTGTTTTCCCGGAGACGCGCGGCGGAGATTGATGAAGAGCTGCAGGCGCATCTGGAGCATTTGACTGAGGTGAACATTGCCGCAGGAATGACGGACCAGGAGGCGCGGCGGCAGGCGCGGATTGCGTTTGGCGGCGTGGAGGGCGCGCGCGAGGCGTGCTATGAGCAACGGCCGGGAGCGTGGCTGGAGACCGTGATGCAGGATATTCGATACGCGCTGCGCGGCTTTCGCCGGAATCCGGGCTTTGTAATTACGGTGATGGTGACGCTGGCGCTGGGGATTGGCGCGAATGCGACGATCTTCTCAGTGGTGAGCCGATTTGTGTTGCAACCGCCGCCGGTGGGCGATCCTGCAAGCCTGGTGACGGTGATGACGACGAGCGATCATGGCAGGCTTGTCGGAAATTTCTCGTGGCCTCTATATACGGATGTGCGAGACCAGGCGAAGTCGTTTTCAGGACTGGCTGGATATTTTGACGTACTGCCCGCGTCGATTGGCGGAGCGGGCGAGGCGCAGCGCATCTGGGGGCAGGCCGCGACGGCGAACTATTTCGACGTGGCGCAGATCAGGATGACGCTGGGTCGCGGATTTCTGCCGACGGAGGAGCACGCGGATGTTGTGGTGCTGGGCTATGTGCTGTGGGAGCGGCAGTTCGGCGCGGATCCGGCGATCGTTGGCAAGACGGTGCGGCTGTCGAGCAGAGAGTTCACGGTGGTGGGGGTTGCGCCGCCGGGATTTCACGGGATTGATCTTATCCTCAATCCGGAGTTCTGGGTTCCGCTGGGCGATATGGGGGAACTTGCGACGAACCTGCCGCAGGTTCCGAATGGCGACCAGCGCGATTTTCACTGGGTGACGGTGATCGGGCGGATGAAGCCGGGCGTGACGCATGCGCAGATGGATGCAGAGCTGAACACGCTTGCGAAGCGGTATGCAGCGGTGTATCCGGCGACGGACACGGGCGAGGGTTTTATGACCCAGCGCGCGGGCGAGCTGCCACCGAAGTTGCAAAAAGTGGTGGAGCTGTTTCTTGCGGTGCTGGGTGTGGTGGTGCTGCTGGTGCTGGGGATTGCGTGCGCGAATGTGGCGAATCTGCTGTTGGCGCGCGGGGCGAGCCGGCAGCGGGAGATGGCCGTGCGCACAGCGCTGGGCGCGACGCGCGCGCGGCTGCTGCGGCAGGTGTTGGTGGAGAGCGTGCTATTGGCGCTGGGCAGCGGCGTCATCAGCGTGGCACTGGCGTGGTGGGCGACGCGGGCGCTGTCGGTGTTCCACCTGCCTGTACCGGTTCCGCTGGACGTGAGCGTCGCGGTTGACTGGCGGGTGCTGGCTTATGTTTTTGCGCTGAGCGTGGGAGCGGGGATTGTGTTCGGATTTCTCCCTGCATGGATTGCTTCGCGGCCTGTGCTGACGCGCGCTCTGAAGGGCGAGGATGCGCTGGGGCGTCCGGGGCGACGGATCAAACTGCGCAGTGTGCTGGTGGTGTCGCAGATCGCGATGTCGTTGGTGCTGCTGTGCGCGACGGGGCTGTTTTTGCGCAGCCTGGAGCATGCGTCGAGAATCAACACGGGCTTTCGGTCAAGCGGTGTGGTGATGATGTCAGTGGATCCGCGACTGGATGGGTATACGCCGCAGCGGACACTGCAGTTTCTGGAACAGGTACGGGAGCGCGTGGCGGCGCTCCCGGGGGTGCGCTCAGCGGCGGTGACGGATGTGGTGCCGCTTTCGGGGGGGCATCGCAGTGATGCGTTTACCGCGGAGGGGCAGCCGAAGCCGAGCGGGGAGGAGCCTTCGGTGGACCTGTACATGACGACGCCGGGCTACTTCGAGACAATGGGAATTCCGCTCATGGCGGGGCGCGAGTTCGGCAATGAACCCGGGAACGGGCCAGACGTGGCGATTGTGAATGAGGCGTTCGCGCGGCACTATTTTGGAGGCGCGAGCCCGATCGGTAGGACGGTAAACGGAGGCGGCGCGACTTATCAGATTGTGGGCGTGACGAAGAACCTCAAATCGCGCACGATTGGGGAAGAGACCCGGCTGGTGCTGTTCCGTCCGCTGTCGCAGACGGTGGCGCGCGATCCCTCAATGCTGGGCTATGCGGTGCTGGCGCATCCGGACGGCGATGCGGGCGAGGTTGCGGATGCGGTGCGCCGCACAATTCATCAGCTTGATCCGACGATGGCGATCTTCGATGCGGAGACGATGCAGGAGCATCTGCGCGATGCGTTGTTTCTGCCGCGGCTGGCGGGGACGCTATTCGGCGTGATCGGATTGCTGGGATTAATTCTGGCGTGCGTAGGGCTGTATGGCGTGATGAGCTACTCGGTAAGCCGGAGAACGCAGGAGATCGGGATTCGCCTCGCGATGGGCGCGCAGCGCAGCGCGGTGCTGCGGCTGATTCTGTGGCAGGGAATGGTGCTGGCCGGGATTGCGATTCTTCTGGGATTGCCGGCGGCGCTGGCCGCTGCGAAATTTTCAGAGAGCTTTCTGTACGGCATATATCCGCACGACGCGGTGACGTTTACGTTTGTGCCGGTGGTCCTGGCAGGAGTGGCTCTGCTGGCGTGCTGGATTCCGGCGCGGCGCGCAACGCAGGTCGATCCGCAGAGCACGCTGCGGCACGAGTAGCGCGTGCGGTTAACCACCTCGCAAAAATTGGGCCTCTCTGCTGGCAGTTGGCAACGCATCCAGATCTTGTCAACATCTTGTCAACCCCTCCACCCAAAAATACCCCGCAACCCATTCATTCCAAACACCAGAAATCCTCCCGCAAATGTATGCGAATTTCCCCGGCTTGATAAAATAGAGATATAGGCAAAATTCTCAAAAGGACCGCCGTGAGCGGCCCTTTTCCATTTCACAGCCAAATCAAAGAAAGGAGTCCGCGCGAAGCAGTCGCCTGCGAGCCACTTCCACGACCCAAGAAAGTGGCCACGCGAAGCCATTGCCGTGCGGCCATCACATGTCCGTCTGCAAGCCCGCTCTTCAATGCACTCTTGTCCTGCCTTCCGGCAAGCGCTGCGGCTCCGTCGCCCTGCGTGGCAATCGCTTCTGCTACTACCACTCCGGCAATCACCGCCTTCTCAGCCGCGAACGCATCCTTTGCGAGCGCCTGGATCGCCTCGGCGACAAACTCAATGCCATGGACGCAGCCCAACTCCTCGATTTCCTCAACCAGAAACTCACGACCCTGCCGAAAACTTTGCTCAGATTCCCCGAAGTCGGCTATACCCTCGTCCACACTTTGGACCGCCTCAATGAGATAGCTGCTCTCGAATCAATACTTCGCGCATTCCTTCAGCAGAATCAGGAATTTGCCGCACTCGCCCAGACAACAACGAATGGATTCATAGGCTTCCAGAAATCTCATGTTGAATCAATAGCTTAGGCGTAAACCACGAGCAGAAAGTTGAATAAAATCAATCACATGGCGAAATACGGGAGAGCGTGGACGCAAAAAAAATTACTCCGTGGCGGGTCTCTGCAGCTCGATATAAAACCGGGCGATCTCCGGCGCGTACTTCTCCAGAATCACCCGCCGCCTCAGCTTCAGCGTTGGAGTCAGTTCGCCCGTTTCGAGCGACCACTCCTCAGGGACTAATAGAAAGCGCTTGATCGTCTCGTAGTTCGCCAGCGTAGCATTCACCTGGTCCACAATGCCCTGATAGAGTTCAATCACCCGCGTATGCCGCACCAGGTCGCGCCGGGTGGCCGCCGCAAACCCCTGCTCTTTGGCCCAGGCCTCGAGCGCAACAAAATTCGGCGAAATCAGCGCCGAAGCAAATTTATGCCGGTCGCCCACCAGCGCCGCCTGGCCTACAAGCACATTCGCCTTCAACTTGTTTTCAATGGGCTGCGGAGCAATCAGCTTCCCACCCGAAGTCTTCAACAGCTCCTTCTTACGGTCGGTGATATAAAGAAATCCGTCCGCATCCAGGTGCCCGATGTCCCCGGTCATGAACCAGCCATCGGCATCAAAATTCTCGGGCTCGCGTAGCGGATGCTTCCAGTATCCCTCGAACACGTTTGGCCCCTTCACCAGCAGTTCGCCGTCGTCGGCAATTCTGCATGCAACCTGCGGCAACGGCTTGCCCACCGACCCCATCCGGTTGGCAGCAGGCGTATTAATCGCCAGCACCGGCGAGGTCTCCGTCAGGCCATAGCCCTCCAGAACCCGGATGCCCGCCGACGCGAACCAGTGCGCGGTGTCCAAACCCAGCGGAGCGCCCCCGGCGATGAAAAAACGAACGCGGCCGCCAAAACCGCCGCGCATCTTATTGTAAACAAGCGTGTTTCCAAGCTTCCACGCTAAAGCTCCAGGCTGTTCGCCTCGCGCCACCGTCTCCCGATGCTTCGCCCCCGACGCAATGGCCCATTGCAGCATCCGCTGCTTCACACCGGACAGCGAAGCCCGCCGCTCAACCTCCTGCCGGAACTTTTCATAAACCCGAGGAACCCCGACAAAAACCGTCGGCTTCACCGCCGCCATCGCCGCCGGAAGCTTATCAAAGCTCCCGCAATAAGCCACCGTCGCCTGCCGCGAGTAGATCGCATAGTCCAGATGCCGCGCCGTAATGTGAGACAACGGCAAAAACGAGATACATGAATCATTTACGCCAATATCAAACCCGCTCAGCGACTCGTTGATATTCGACGCGATGTTGCCATGCGTCAGCATCACGCCCTTCGGTTCACCCGTCGTCCCCGACGTGTAGATGAGCGTCGCCAGGTCCTCTGGAACCACGCTGTAAGCCTCGCGGTCGAAGGCCGCATCGCGCCCTGTTGCCTTGTCCGCATCGCCGATCAGCGATGAGAACAGCACAGCGTCAGGAGTTCCCTCCTCGTCCATGATCACGATGTGCTCAAGCGCAGTCTGGCCGCGGTGTTGCGCCACCTTGTCATACTGCGCCCGCGTAGAAACCACGGCGATCCGCGCATCCGAGTCGCCCAGCAATGCAGCCGTCTGCTCCGCCGTGAGCGTGGGATAGATCGGAACATCCACCGCGCCCAGCGCCAGCGCCGCAAAGTCCGCAACGGCCCACTCCCAGCGATTCTCTGCAAGAAGAGCTACGCGGTCGCCCTTGCGAATGCCCCACTTGCTGAAAGCATCCGCCAGAACCCTGACCCGCTGATACATCTGATTGCTGGAGACGGGCTGCCACGCGCCCTGCGGGTTCTGCGTAAGAACAACGCGGTCGCGATCGGCCGAAGCGATGAGAAAGAAGACGTCGTTAAGAGTTCTGAGTTCGAGCACAGCGACTTAACAGTAGATGAAAAGCCCGGTGCTCGCAAGCCGATGAGCGGGCACAGAACTGTCTGAAGGATCAGCAGTTCTGCGCCATCAGCGCTACTGAGGCTTCGGAGTCAGCCGCACGAACTTCGGAGCCAGCTCATCCCACTTTGAAAGCAGCCAATAAGCACGTGTGCTGGCCGTCTTCTCAGCATGGAGCTGCACAAGTCCCTGGATTGCTTCCTTGGCCTCCGCGTCTAACGCGCTGTAAGGCTCAGGCAAAAGGAAATCAGGGTGATAAAGCTGCTTCTCAAGAAAGCTGCCGTCTTCGTCGAATACCCACGCCAGCCCACCCGTCATGCCCGCTCCAAAGTTGAAGCCCGTCGATCCGAGGATCACGGCCAATCCGCCCGTCATGTACTCGCAACCATGGTCGCCCACGCCTTCAACAATGGCCAGCGCACCCGAGTTGCGGACAGCAAACCGTTCGCCCGCTCGACCTGCCGCAAACAGCGCTCCGCTGGTCGCGCCGTAGAGCGCCACATTGCCAAGAATCACATGCAGCTCTGACTGCAGCGCCGCACGGCCTTCACCGCGAAGAATGATCTCACCGCCCGAAAGCCCTTTGCCCACAAAATCATTGGCAAGGCCCTTCAGAACAAGCTGCATTCCGGGAGCGGCGAATGCCCCGAAAGACTGCCCTGCAATGCCGCTCATCTTGAATGTGAGCTGCGCGTCGGTGCGCGTGCCGTTCGTATTGAGCAGGGCCAGCTCGCCCGCCAGCCGCGCGCCGAGGGTGCGATCTTCATTTGCCACCAGCGCGTCGTGCGTAAAGTGCTGCCCTGCGCGATATGCCGCCAATGCCGGTTCTACCCACGCATCATCGATTGGAGCACGGGCGGCGGGCCGCACATTGCGGCTCCCCTTCCAGCGGATGTCGCCATCAACAGGAGC
>JBARHV010000127.1:0-72607 GCA_049799415.1 Silvibacterium sp. | reverse complement strand
CGGCGCCTGGAATCCCTGCAGCCAGAAGCGGTACCAATCCAGATTCCTTTGGAGGCTTGCGAGTCGCGCCAGCGGATGGTCTGGTTGGTGGTCTTCGGTCGGATAGTAGTAGAGCTCAACCGGCTTTCCCAGCCGCGACAGGCCCGTAAAGAGTTCGAAACTGTAGGCAAGGTCTAGTGGCAATGCGCCCTTATCTTTAAAAGGCACGCCGTATCCCATCTCTTCCATGAGTAGAGGTGTACGGATCTTGTCGACGGTAAAGGAGATTGAATATTTCAGCCAGCTTTCGAGCGTCTTGCCGTAAGGTGGTCCGCCGTACATTGCGTCCCAGCCGCGGATGACTCCCGGTGTATGAAGGAGCCAATATTCGCCCATACTGTAATTCACGTTGTCAGCGATGGTTGCGGCCCGGTAACGAACCGCTGAGTGCGAAACTATGAACTCCGTGTACCAGCCCGAGCGGCTGAACCCTATAATGCCGACCCTGGTGGGGTCGACGATTCCCCAAGAAGCAAGTTTGTTTACGGCGCTATCCCACATATCCATCTGGAAAGCTGCTTCCCCGATTCCGCCGGGATACCCTTTGGGTGCGTTGGCAATTTCGTCGCTGATTGACTCGGAGCCATCTTGGATCAGATACAGGATTCCGGCATTGGCGAGGGGCTGCGGCGCGAACGAAGGATAATGATCCTGGCCGCTGTCGCAGGCGAATTGTCCGATGGATGGCTTGGTCTGGATCACCAATGGGTATCTCTTGCCTGCGACATAGTCTGGCGGCAGGAAGAGAAACCCATGTACCGGATAGCCAGTCGAAGTTTTCCACTGAACTTGCTCCACGGGTGCGAGGCTCAGATGGCCGAACTGCGGATCGAGCTTGGAGAAGACGGCCGCGTGGGCCTCTCCGGCTCGGTACAGGAACAGTTCCGGCGGATCAGTCGGAGCTTCAACCTCGCCGATGACGTCGGTTCCATCGCTCGAAACCTCTCGCAGCAGGCCTGGAATGGGGATGTGGAAGGAGGAGGAATAAACCCATTTCCCTGCACGAAATATGAATTTGGAAACCTCATGCCTAGCGGTCTGCACAGCGATCCCCGTATTGCGATCCCATGCGAGAGGGGCCTCGACGGGGTACACAAGCTGCTTGGCCACTTCTTCAATACTCCCCGCCTCCACGTCCACACAGAACAGATGCGGCGATCCTGTTTGTTCACGGAAATCTTCTCTCTCCCACGAACTACTGACTGGCGATCGCGCTGCGATCAGAAATGAAACGCTGTCCGATGACCACATAGGAGTGCTATACGCCCATGGCGTCTGAATCGGGAGCGTCGTTTTTCCGGTCTGCAGGTTGTAGAGGGCGGTCACATGGATACCCGGAAAGCCGTCTGCACGAACTTGTTCGACAAAGGGGCTCTCTCTCCAGCGATCCGGCATCCGCTCTGTTTCGACGTATGAAACGACGAGGAGCCGGCCATCGGGCGACAGGCTTAAATTCAGAAATTCCTGGCACAAAAGCGCGGGCAACTCTCTTCCAGTGAATGGCGAGTGAAGGGTGACAGGCAGCGGAGTGGTCCATCCTCCACCGTGAACCCGCCTTGTCACAAGAAGGGCGCGTTTCGGAAGGCCATTGCTATCTGGTTGCTGAAAAGGAATCCGATACCCGCGGGCGATTTCGAGCGCATTCGGCATTGCGTCCGGGAGGATGCCTGACTCTTTGGCAATGGCGGCAACCAACACGGACCCGCTACCGTTGATGCTGTACTCCGTGATGTCGACGGGCTCTTTAAGCAGAAGTTCCCGCGACCCTTTTCGTGTGTCGATTTCCATGACGACGGTTCGTCCGTCTACATCCACGAGTGCGACGAGGTGCCTCCCGTCATTCAGCCACTGCAGCTGCGATATTCTCGGGCTTGAAAGGATGAGCCGTTCTTGACTTGAAGCTGCATCAGCAAGCGGCTTCACGTACAGCTCAAATTCATTGCGGTTCATTTCGAGATTGGGAGACTTGACCAAATAGGCGGCATAGGTGCCTTGCGGATTGATCTCGATGGCGTGGTGATATGCGTCGTCGACTGCATACCGGACGGTAACGCAGTCGATTGGCAGGACAGGGCGCTTATGCTGACCCAGTGCGAATGATGTGGTCGAGAGAAGTACAACAGTCAGATATTTGGTTACTGTTTTATGTTTCATTCCTGCAACCTAAGAAGTTCTGGCATTCGCCTTGTGTCCCTTTTCGAGGATCGTGCTTGGATGGAGTTTGAGCTAAAAGTGCAGCCTCAGCGCAAACTGCATCGAACGCGGCCCACCCTGTTGGTAGAGAGAACTCATCGTTCCGAGGCTCTGGTTGAGCATCTGCGTCGCAAGGCCGAAGGTGGCGTCTCCCAAGTAGCTGTCGATATAGCCGAAGTTGGGGTGGTTGAGGATGTTGAAGGCTTCTGCGCGAAACTCAAGCGCCAGTCGATCACGCAGAGTAAATTCCCGCCTCGCTGCTGGATTGATCTGAAATGCTCCGAAGCCTCGCACGAAGTTTCTGGGGGCACTGCCGGCGCCATTCCCTGCTGGGTAGGCGAAGGCAGCGGAGTTGATGGTGCGTCCGCCCGGGTATTGACTGCCGTACAAGTAAATTGGCTGGTTAGGGACCTGATCCAGATTCCCGTAGTAGGTGCTTCCAGTCGCTGGATCCGTCAGGTAGTTCCCTTGCAGGGTCACCGGAAATCCCGTGCGGGCGATCACTCTGCCGTCGATACCCCAACCATTCAGCAGAGCGTCCACGGAGCTTCGGCGGCGAATATTCGGCAAGTCCCAACTCAAGCCGGCGGCCAGGTTGTTTCGCACGTCAAAGTCGGAGTCCCCCCTTATTTCCGGCAGAGCCGCGCTGTTCGATCCGAAATCGATGGAATGTGACCAAGTGTAGGAAGCAAGAGCATTCAAGCCATGAGGGAGCGACCTTTGGAACTGAACTTGGAGTGCTTGATAGTTGGAAGAGGTTCCATTCGACGTGAAAAGAATCGTTCCGAATTCCGGATTGATTGGCTCTATGTTCAATTCTTGCTGGTATAGGAGCCGGCGCCCGTTGGATCCTACGTAAGTGATCGTGAGGGCTTGGCTTTTGTCCAGTGATTGCTGAATGCTGGCGTTCCACTCATAGGTGTATGGAAGCTGAAGATGGGTAGGGAACGCAT
Source organism: Silvibacterium sp. (assembly GCA_049799415.1). Lineage (GTDB taxonomy): Bacteria > Acidobacteriota > Terriglobia > Terriglobales > Acidobacteriaceae > Silvibacterium. The sequence continues at coordinate 69,422 of JBARHV010000127.1, read as the reverse complement.
AGACAACGCCGTTCGTATACGGAGGGGTGGTCGAAGGGGAGAAGTTGAGCTGAGCAGAGGTGAACGGCAAGGGCGACCCAAACAGGGTATTGCTTGCCATGAAGCCCAGTCCCCCGAATCCTTCGGTCGCCAGTTCGTCGTCAGTGTCGAAGAAAATGCCGCCCCCGGACCGGAGGACTGTCTCCCACCCTGGGGTGTTTCTCACTGCCCAGGCCATGCCCAGACGAGGTGCAAAGTTGAACCACGTGGTCTTCCAGAGGGGCGTTCCCTTGAACGCTAAGGCGATGGTTGCCGGGTCGTCGATGTTGCCGCTTAGTGTATATGCATCGTTGCCGTGCTCTCCGTTCGGGGGTGGATCTACTTCCCATCGCAATCCAAACGACAAAGACAGGCTGGGGCGCAGACGCCAGTCGTCTTGAACGAAGGCCGCGAATTCATGAAAGATGGGCGTGGAAGTGTCGGTTTTGAGGATGGAGGAGAGCAAAGGAGCGTTGGCTAACACGCTGCCCGGTGTCAAGAATAGGGAAAATGCATACGGAGACGACGGAATCAAAGGAGATTTGACGTCCCGGTAATCGATACCGAACTTGAGTCGATGCCTGCCGGCAAGAAAGCTCGCGGTGTCAATGGCATTCCATTGTCTCCCCTGATTCTCCGAGCGTGTTGTTTCCAGCCCCGAAAGTCCCAGGCCAAGAAACGACATGTCAAACACAGGCTCTGCGTTTGGGGACCCGCTAATTCCCATAGCGCTCGCAAGATCAATCGGAGTCGCCCCTCCAAAGGAATCGAGAGCAGACGCACGCGTGGATTCTGCTTGGGCGTATCCGAGCCGAAACTCATTGTCGAACCTGCCCGAGAATTGATTCGTGATCCCCAAGGTATAGGTCCTCGTATTGACCTTGTTTTGTGCTAGGGACGACAGAGAGCGCATCGAGCTCGAGCTTGGCGTGTCGGCAAATCGAAAGAAAACAGTCAAAGGCTGGGCAAAAGTGTGATCGACGCGAATGCTGGTCGAATCGATCTTGCTTGGCAACGAATATGGCTGAATGAATTGTGCAAAGCTGGGATTCGTCTCCGAAGAATTGCAGGTCCCGTAGTCTATGCCGTTTTGAATGGGAAAAGCGTTGAGAATAGGCTGGAGAGCGGCGGGGGCATTTTGGCGCATACAGGTGTCAGGGACATACTGGATCGTGGCGGCTTGAGGTTGCGTCAGCCTCAGACCTTCGTAAGAAGCGAAGAAGAAAGACTTGCCGATCCCGCTGTAAACACGTGGGATAACAACCGGGCCGCCGAGTGTCCCACCAAAATCGTTTTGGCGCAATTGAGAAATTCGATCCCCATAATGGTCGTTGAACCAGTCGTTCGCGTCGAAATAGTCATTGCGAAGGTAATCGAATGCGCTCCCGTGCAGCATATTTGTTCCGGAGCGTGTCACGATAGCGAACTGCCCGCCGGGGCTCCGGCCGTATTCTGCCGAGTAGGTGGAGCTTTCAACTCGAAACTCTTGTAGATCATCTACAGAGACGAGGCTTTGTGTGGTTCCAAGCGCCGTTGATGCACCGAGACCTCCGCCAGTGGCCGTCTGCGGAGCCCCGGATGGATATCCTGCGCTGATATTGGCGGAAACCCCATCTACGGTGTAGTAGTTTGATTCTGTGCGCTGGCCATTTACGCTGAAATCTCCATTCTCGCCCGGCTCTTGGTATTGAGTCTGGGGGCTCTGGGTCAGAACGCCAGGAGTGAGGGAGATCAAGTCCTGAAAGCTGCGCCCGTTGAGGGGTATGTTCTGCACGAACTTGCGCTCGATGACAGTGCTGACAGATGCGTCGGTCGTGTTCAGGAGCGAGTTGCCTACCTGCACAGTTACGGTTTCCGAGGCTGCGCCCACTGGAAGGTTGAAGTTGACGCCGAGCGCGCTTTGAACATTCAGGATAATGTCTGGCTTGATGACCGTTTTGAAACCGACCTTGGACACCTGCATGTGGTAACGGCCAGGAGGGAGGATCGGGATGGAATAGATTCCTACTCCATTGGTTTTGCTCGGATATTGCAGACCGGTGCCGTCATTCACCATGACGATGTCCGCCTGAGGAATTGCACGACCGGCTGGATCGGTCACGATGCCGCTGATCGTTGCGCTCGTGGACTGAGCGAACAGGCATGTTGCGGTTGCGATGCTGAGGAATAGAAGGGCGTAGGCACACAAATGCTTCAAGGGCTGGCACTCCAAATGGATGAAGATGGTGGTGCGTCACCCTGTTTACAGTCGTGCCTTGCAATTTGTGACAGGAATATAGAAAGAAAAATGAATTCTATGGGTGGTTGGGGTTGACTCGCAGATAGCTGAAGAGGAGCATCTTGCCGGTGGGCTTGGTGCTTCCGCCTTTCGGCTCGATGGTCACGAACACCGCATTGAGGCTGGCGATGGTTTGCGGGTCATCGCATTTTAGTATCCAGCGCTTATTATCCGAATTGTCGCGATAAAAGAGCCCAAGGTTGATATCATGATCGCTTGTTCCGGTCGAGCCCCACGCCTGGAAGGTGCTCGTGTTTTCCACTCCGGGCTGTTGATCTAGATCATAGGCATAAAAGATCAGGGATTTGTCCTTGGTATAGAAGACCCGTCCAAACGGCTTCTTGTTTTTGCCGTTTTTCGCGCTGTCGTAGATTTCCGCTATATATAGGTTGCGGGCGCCCATGAGGTTCCGGATGTCGCGATCGTGCGCGAGGAGCACTTCATCTCGCGATACCTCCTGGTCACCTTCTCGAAGCTCGACGTTGAGAACGGCGATCTTGTTTTGCAGGGCCGCAATCTGACTGGCATTCTCGCTTTGTTGCTTTTCGGCGTCGTCTAGTTTGGCCTGCAATCCCGCCGACTCGGTGTGCGCGGATGCCAGTTGTCCTTCGGGGTCCGCAGTCCGCTGCTTCATGGCAGTAAGAGTGTCGGTGCGGGCCGCCAACTCCTGTTGCAGCCGGCTCTCTTCTGCATTGAGGCGATCCATCTTCGTCGAACGATCCTGTAGGGCCACCCGAAGGCGAGCGATCTCAGTTTCGTTCTGCGCAATGGTGTGTTGCAGTTGCTCCGTTTTATCAGGGGTTGCAGGGGTCCGAACTGGAACGACTTTGGCGGTCTGATTACGGACATGCCTTGGTGATTGGTGTCGCCAGTAGTTCAGAGCGAAATGAAGAACTGCGCCGCCACACAATAGGACGATAGCCGCTAGCAAATAGGACCGCAGATGCGTCGAAGCAGGCTTTTTAGATAGCCCTGCTGGCGGTCCGGCAGAAGCGGTTGGTTTGGCATCGAGGGCCGACATCAACGACGCTTCAGCATGCTCGACAGACCAATGCGAGGGATCGTTCTCAATTCCCTGCCCCGAACGTGAAACCTCGGCTAATACAGGAAGTGCATCCGCGACAATGGATTCATACTGCCGCTTGGCCTCCCGGCACGAGGGGCAGTCGAGCAGATGTTCCTCCAGTCGGCGCCACTCTTCGTCAGTCAGCTCTCCGGATGTCGAGAGCGCACAGAGCTGGACGAATTCTTCGTGGGAACCGGACGACGGCATTTCCGCTCCTTCCCTGGAGCCATTGTGAACGATTCTTGTCACTTTGATCGCGCTTTTTCGGGTAGTAGGGACGAACGGAGCCGTTCGAGCCCGCGATAATAATAGCTCCTGACATTGCTGAGCGATTGGCCGGTTTGCTCGCCAATCTCTTTCAGGGTATATCCCTCGAAGAAGAAGAGCTCAATCGTCTTTTGTTGTTCGGGGGAAAGATGGCTCTTGCATATTGCCAATAACTCCCGCCCCAAGATGCCGTCGATTTCAAAAGCATATCTGGGTGCATCCGCAGCACAACTTGCTGGGCCAAGAATCTCTTCATCCAATTGAAGCGCCCGGTAGTGCTGGTGCGCAGTTAAATAATGGCGGCGATTGAAGGCGCGGTGATAAAGCACCTGAAAGATCCAGGACCGCGCCGATCCTTTGGATGAATCGAAGAGTGCCGCTTTGCGAAAGATAAAGAGAAATACATCCTGAACAAGATCGTCCGCTTCTGCTTCATCCCGCAGGATACGTTGAGCAACACTTCGGACCGAGCGCGCGTGCCGACGGAAGAGTAATCCGAGGGCCTCCCTGACTCCACGGCCTACTTGTTCCAATAGCGCTTCATCGGTTTCGGACGTTTGAGGAGTCAGAACTTCAGGTGGTTCGGCAGCTTCAGGCCCCAGCTGTTCCCGTTTGTCGCTAAGTGTGGAAAGCTGAGGATCCGTACGAAAGGGCGTTTGCCTCTCTGCGGGGCTGGCTAGCGCGTCCGGAAAATAGGCAGCGGCTTCGGAACTCATGCTTGCGCCACTGGCTTCACAGAGCCCGCGCCGTTAGAAATCGCCGCAGAACCGCGACAAATTAACAGCTCTGTTGATAAGTGATTCGGGCACCGCAACTCGCCACTCCACGGTCTAGCCCTGCAAATGTCGGTAATTGCCCGTTGGCCTATTGCCGACATATCGAGACGATAAGAACCGGAATGGCGAAGCGTCGCAAACAAATTCAACCTCAGTCTGGCGTCGAGAAGGCGTTCGGACAAGCGATGCGAACGGCTCGGAAGCGACGAAAAATGTCCCAGATGAACTTGCACGTCGCTACCGGTTTGGATCGAACATTCATAAGCGATTTAGAGCGAGGAATTCAGTGTCCAAGCCTGATCACCATCTTCCGGATTGCTAAAGGTCTCGAAATCGACGGCTGGACATTGGTTAAAGACACTCAAGCGTCAAAGCTGTTTGCGTGGCCTTCCGATGACTGTCAGTAAGTCCCACCGTCAATCTAAAGCTAAAAGCCAATTTTTGCAACCTAAATAGAGGCTAGCAGCCTATTCTTCAACGGCTCTCCTCTCGCTAGTCTGCATACACTGATGGATAATCTGACCTTATTTGGAAAAAGGCTACGCTCCATTCGAGGGAAGCGCTCCAGGGCCTCAATAGCAGAATCTGCCAAAATTAGCTCAGGTTATCTCGGTGAATTAGAACGAGGCGAGAAGTGGCCGGCCCTCGACGTTATTGTCGAACTGGCAAAGGCAAATTCGGTGCCTCCCGCGGCCTTCTTTGAGTTCGAATCTGAAGAAGTGGATCCGGTTATCCTTCGTCAGATGCTATTTACCATCCTCGGAAAGAGGGATACAAAGGAACTGCAGCAAGCGGTACGGATGATAAACGCCCTGTTCGTCGGAAAGTGAATTAGTAAAAATATCACGACTCGAGCTTGCAACCGTGATTTCTTTCCTCTTCTGATCAAGGTGCCTCCACCGAATCTCCTGGATGCGAATAGTGATGCGTCTTTCCGCGCTGCCCTGACTCTGCCGGATGAATACGGCGTTGCCTGCTCAGAGTGATCTGGAGTAGCAGACAGGAATCCTGTGAGTTAGAGTCGTTTCTGAATCCATGACGGTTCTGGCGCGGAGTCAGGCGGCTTTGAACTCCTGACATCTTTATAGCGAGCAAACTGCTTGTTCGCATTTTCTGTTTGTTCGTGAATCACGAACAATGGTCAAAGCTGTACAAGAAAGCGGACCTCCGTGATACGGTGACGACGGTTGCCGGGTTCGAGGACGTTCTTGCGGCATCGGTTCGCGTCCAGAAGCTGGGTTCACTACGTGGAACCGAATCTTGTCAGGCGGACCTCCAATGGATTTGGCTGGAATTATCGATTTGAAGGAAATGTTTTCATTTCTTGCGTTAATCATATTAGACTTGCGTACTATCTATCACGGGTCTGTTTAGGGCGGAACTACGCACACGAAAGGTGCCGCGATTATGCCTCCAGGTCTCGACGCATTAAAGCACATTGTCGTGCTCATGATGGAGAACCGTTCCTTTGACCACATGCTGGGTTCGTTGAAGGCGACGAACCCGCTGATTGATGGAGTCGACGGTACACAGTCGAACCCCGACACGCAGGGAAACAAGGTACTTGTGCAGCCGCTCGCCGAATTTCAGAGCCAGCTTGATCCTGACCCCGATCATGCCTTTCCGGCTGTAGACCAGCAAATTTTTGCCGGCGATCAGAGTGCCACGCGCGTGGCTACCATGCAGGGCTTTGTTCAGAACTATTACCAACAGCAGCAGGACCTTGCTCACTCACAAAAGATCATGTACTACTTCACCCCGGACAAGCTGCTCGTACTAACTTCCCTGGCGACAAATTTCGCCGTCTTCAACCGATGGTTTGCTTCCATTCCGGGCCCGACGCTCTGCAACCGCGCCTTTGCGCAATATGGCACCTCATTCGGACAGGTGGGAATGAATGTCTTTTATCCGCAAGGCAAGAGCATCTATGAACGCCTTCAGGATGCTGGTCACACCGCGAAGCTCTATTACTTTGACCAGCAGAGTTCGTCGCTGGAGGTGGTGAACCTGCTGCAACACCAACCGGAACTATTCGCAACCTACGACCAGTTCCTCGCTGACTGCAAATCCGGAAGCTTGTCCGATTACAGCTTCGTCGAGCCGAACTATTCCGATCACGACAACGACGATGGCGAGCAAATTGCATCCGACCAGCACCCGGACCATAACGTCCAGGCAGGCGAGCTTTACATCGCGTCTGTCTATAACGCGATCCAGGCAAACCCCACGTTGTGGGCGAGCACTGTGTTGCTGGTGGTGTATGACGAACACGGTGGCATCTTCGATCACGTTCCTCCACCCGATTGCACGCCGGACGGCTACTCCGCCGGCCCTGCCGACACGGGGCTGAATTACACTTTCGCCTTTAATCGCTTGGGAGTTCGCGTGCCGGCCATCCTTATCTCGCCGTGGATTCCAAAGGGAACCGTCGTGGGTACCGACAGGATCTTCGAGCACGCGTCGATTCCGAATACGGTCACCAACCATTTCCTGGGCAGCAACACCACAGGAACGGTGCGCGAGCAGGGCGCGCAGACGTTTCTGGACCTGCTGTCGCTGGAGACGATGCGCACCGATAGTGTTGTCTTCAATACGTAGAGCAAGGAGGCGAATGCAATGAGTGCCGATTCCCCCGCAGGCGAGAAAACCGTGGTGAATGTTCCGCACCCCGCGCCTGGATCGTTTAATCCCAACCGACCTCCCGGGTGCCTGATCATGGCTCAACTAAGGCATATGCACCATGCCGAGAGCGGCAGGCTTCCCAAAGCCAAACGGGACGGAAGGCGTCCGGAGGACATTCACACCGAAGCTGAAGCTGCAGCCTATATTGCCAAGGTGACACAGACTCTTCATCCGCTACGCCGAAAGAGATCCCGGGCGAAGAAAGCCAGTTAGGAGCGACGAGTGCGAAGACTCATTGTCACCCTTTTGCTGCTCCCGGCCGCAGTGTCTTTTGCGCAGGAGAGCCGGACCCACGCCGATTTCCGCGGCGAGGCCACTCGTTTCAAGCAAAGCTGCGAAGACTTCTCGATGAAGAAAGTGCCAGGGTGTGCTGAACTCCTGTTTACCGATCATCCTTTGCATATCGCCGTGGGCAGCATCGCTCCACAGAATGGGTTCGGGGCAGGAGGCGCCTATGTTGGCCACTGGACTCCGAATGAGCTGTGGCGAACCAGTTGGGACGCCGACGCGATCGCGTCCGATAACGCCTCGTGGCGCGCAGGGTTCTATTACAAGGCCATTCACACGCCGATCGAGAAGATCTCCGTCATCACGACATCTTCAGGGCCCGCGCCCCGGTCGAATCTCAGCGTGCATCCCTACACGGTGTTCAATGTTTACGCGCAGTCCATCTCGCTGGACCAGCTGTTCTACTACGGCTTGGGACCGAATTCGCTGCAGAGCAATGCTTCCGTTTTCGGCATGCAGCAAACCATCACCGGCGGCAATGCCATTGTGCCGGTGCTGCGCAGCCTGGATGTTTCCCTGCTGGGAGAAGTGAATGGGCGTTTCGTGGATGTGCGCGAAAATCATCACGAATCTAGCCCTTCCATTGAGCAGATTTTCACAGAAGCCACGGCCCCCGGACTGGCGAGCCAACCGGCGTTTGTCCAACTCGGCGAAGGAGCGCGCATTGAGCCTGCACTCTTCAACAATCATCTGCAACTGGATTACCTGGCTCAGTTTCAGCAGTTCGTGGCGCCCTCGGACACGCATTACTCGTTCCGCCGCTTTACCACGGACCTGGACCACACCATTCCGTTCTACCGGAACGCGGGTTCTTACGGTCCCAAGCCGATCAATGGTCCCGACGAGTGCGCTGCAGCGCTGGGAGCCACGAAGTGCACAGCGATCCAGCGCAACCGCGAAGGGTCAGTGGAATTCCGCCTGCTCATCACAGAGTCCATTGCTTCCTCGGGCCGCGTTGTTCCATTTTACTTTCAGCCAACCCTTGGCGGCTCCGATGTGAATGGCAACCCCTGGCTCCCGAGCTACAACGACTATCGCTTTCGGGCACCCAACGCCCTCCTGCTGCGAGAAGGTTTTGAGCACTCCATCTGGGGGCCAATGGGCTTCATCTTCTCGGCCGACCAAGGGAAGGTCGCTCTTTCTCGTGGCGATATTTCGTTCAATCATCTCGCCCACAGCTTCTCAGCTGGCGTGACGCTGCGCGCAGGCGGTCTGCCGGCTCTTTCGCTTGCCTTTGCCTGGAGTGGCCCTGAGGGTCCGCACACCATTGCCAATGTGAGCCCATCCCTGCTTGGAGGCTCTTCGCGTCCCTCTCTGTTCTGATGGGCGCACGGTTCATCATATTTTCTATGAACGCTGGAACTTTCCGGCCCATGGGAAAAGTTGGTTTTCATTCCCTTGGCGTTCGTACCGATGAATGTCGGTTGCGCAAGCGATTTTTGGTAAACTCGTTTGGTTAGATTCGGTTCTGTCCGAGCGCATTATCGCCAATGCACTCATCGAGTGCCGGATTACTTCCGAGAAGCCGTCCGGAAGCGGCCACGATCGACCATTTCACCATCCTGGTTAAGCGTGCAGTAGTGGCTCCAAACATTCCCGAGATCGATGCCGATCGTAATGGCAAACTGAGGCCGTCTGCGTCGGAACTTCCGCACTGAGGTGCTGTGCTGTCTTCTTCATGGGAACAGTCTTCTCTTTTGAGAACCTGCTCATCCCATTTCTCGGTAGTGATATGAACGTCGGCGGATGTGATTGTTGTTTTTGCTGCAGTCTAGGGCGAGAGTTGAATAGCATCTCTGGTCGATGCCGCTATTTCATGTCGGCCAGCGCTCGCGATTAATTGTGAAATCGGTGGGAGAGAGTTCGCGGAGAAGTTCATCCTCTGGAGTTGGACGCTCCTCGATGGAGCGACGTATCCAGATCAATGTGAGGCAGCCCTCATAGGAGGGCATCGCAATGGTCTGTTCAGACACGACAGCATCGTTTTTCAGCCAAGAACTCTTGATCCAAGCCTCTGCGGGGACTTCTTCCATTCCTGTCGGAAGGGGGCGTCCTTCATACGCGCGATAGGCAACGCTGTCGAAACCGATCTCCTTTCCCACGTCAACGAAGTGTGTGAAGGTAGGAGATCCGTGGAACCACTTGATCCGGCGTTGACTGCTCCAGACGACCGCACATGGTTGCGGAGCGACATCGCAGAATCTTCTTCCGGCCGCCATTAAACTGGATCCAAAATGCTCGGCAACGTCACCGACCACCTCCATAGCTGGCCAACGTTTGTTAACTCGTTCGACCACGTCGTTTGCCGGAAGCAAGAGCTCCGAGGCGAACAGGTCCGCTTCGCGCTCGGGGGCAGGCTGACCCTCTTTCCAGCCTTCGATTACGCGGGGGGAACAAGGGATCTGCTGATTCCCGTGAAGAATGAAGTGGCCGATTTCGTGAGCTATCGTAAAGCGGCGGCGCCCTAATTCCCGAATTCCCCTGCGCACCAGAATGCGCCCGGAAAGACCTCGCGAACTCCGCAGCAAAGCCCCCTCAAACGACTGAGAATCGACGTCAACTATGGCCAGACGTAACTTTGCAGCAAGGTCCTCAAGGTCCACCTTCGGCGCAACGCCAAGTTCCGCGCGCAATGCCGCGGCAATCATTGCTTCCTCGCTTGGTGCGCTATTGGTCATCACCTTCGCCATCCAACTGCTTCTGTTGGCCTTCCAAAAGCTTTCTATCCGATTCAGGTGTCTCGTCTTCTTTATTTCTATATGCTGGCGCGAAGCTTCCTGGTGCCGAGAAGGTGTTACCGGCATTCTTGATTGCGGCCAAGATGCCTTGCACACGTGATTTGGCGCTTTCCTCCTTAAACGATCGCTCCTCGATTGGCGTCGGCGGTCGCAACTGGGACAGCGCGTCACTCATTCGGATCGGCAGGTCGTTGCCTCGCGACGAGTACTGCTGAGTGGCGAACCCACGGATTCGTTGAAATGCCACTTTTCGAAGTTCATCGGGATCCAGATCGAACTGCACTAGTTCTGAGGCTAGGTCCTCCGACGCTTCAGGGGATCCCAAAAGGGCGTCGATCTGATCCAGAAACACTTTGTCTTTCTCGAATATCTTGTTAGGCATCTTCATCGGGGTACGCTCACCGGGGCTTTCATGATGTTATGCTTCGCCAAGAAGGTACGGAGCCGCTTTTTCCTGTTTTGGACATCGGCAGGCGTTGTTCCGATCACCTCAGCGATAGCGCGTGGCGTTAATGCATTTTCTTCAAAAATGGCGTAGACGAGTTCGTAGAGTTCAGGATCAGTCTGCTCGATGAGCTCATAGAGCCTCCCTTTGAACTCGGCTCCCTCCCCGCTCAAGTCAACCGCGTCTCGGCTCGGATAGTCGTCCAGCCCCTCCAAGGTTTCTCCGTCATCGTTTATCTCCCCCGAGACAGGCGACACCTTCTTCGTTGTTTTTGCAGCCGCGGAACGGCGTGCGTCCAGAATGTCGTGTTCCATGACGCGCTTCAAACAGGCAAGCACCGCGTCTTCATCGCCATCACACGAAACCTTTTCATCCAGGAACAGGATCAAGGTGTCGGCAGCGAAATCGGTCGGGGATTTACCGACGCCGTCGACGACAATCAGGTCCGCGTGATCTCTGAAGATTTTCATGAAAAAGCAGGCATGAATGACCAGCCGCTGGAAAAGGCGGTTGTAGTCGATAGCGTTTCTCGGAAGCTTGGTCACTCGATCCCTACTCATCAAGCGGATGACCTCATCGTTTTTGGCCGAGCCACGACGAAAAAATACACGCTCGTCCGCTCTATCGAGTGAGCAGAGCGACGCGGACGTGATGTTGTCCAGGCTGTTGAGCCGAGTATAGGACATCCGCCGCAAAAACTTTCTGATCGGACGGCGAAAAAGAGTGGGCTCACCCGCTTTATAAGTGTGGACGGGATATACGACCCCGGTCCAAGCGGAATAAGGAGATATAAATGATGGAAAATGAACAATTTAGCAAGAAAGCGCCAGAGGCGGGTCCCTTGCCAGTCGAAGGATCCCTCCATAAGGGGCACACGGTCCGCATTCACATCGACCGCGAAGCCTACGAGTCTTGGAACCCGACGACAGGTGAGGCTCTCTATGAGTTGGCCCACATCGCGCATCATAGTGAACTCTTCCAAGAGGTCGGCGGAGACCATGAGGATCGTGAGGTGCCGCGTGACGCGACGGTTATCCATCTGCAGCAGGACGAGCACTTTTACAGCCAAAAGGCAGTAACCATTTTCGTGAACGGCGAACCTCACGAAGAGACTGAAATTCATCTTTCCTTTGAGGCCGTGGTGAAGATCGCGTATCCGGTTACGCCGGCCGGGGTCTGCATCGAATTCACCGTCATCTATCGCAACGGACCGCCTGCGAACCCCAAGGGATCGCTAACCGCCCATCACTCCGTCAAAATTCAGAACAGGATGATTTTCGATGTCACGCCGACCGATCGATCGTAGTCCGTTACTCAAGAAGCTGCGCGACGAGGGGTTCGACATCGACGTGGCTGACGGGTACCTCCTGATGCACGACGTGCCCTACGTGACCGCGACGCGTGAGGTCAAGCGGGGTGTCCTTATGGCTCCGCTTGACCTCGTGAACGACGCCGCGCAGCCGCCCAGCGACCACCAAGCCAAATGGGCCGGGGAGCCCCCTTGTAATGAGGACGGCAGCGTCATGCAGGGCCTTGGACAGACGCCCTTACCCATGGTGATCGCAGGGCACCAAGTAAAGTGGAATTTCTCGTGCAAGCCGTCTCCAGCGGGCAAGTACGATGACTTCCACCACAAGATGACCCAGTACGCGAACAAGATCTCTGGTCCGGCCCAAGCGATCGATCCTGGTGTGACGGCGCAGACTTTTAAGCCTAGGCCACCTGATCCAGAAGATTCAGTGTTCCTCTATGAGGACACAGCGAGCAGTCGGGCTGAGATCGTGGCTATGAATGACAAGCTAAAGTCTCTGCGAATTGGAATCGTCGGGCTTGGAGGTACAGGATCCTACGTCCTTGACTTCGTCGCGAAGACGCCGGCAAAAGAGATCCATCTTTTCGACGGCGATACGTTCGACCAGCACAATGCGTTCCGCGCGCCTGGAGCCGCATCCGGCAAGGAGCTTGAACAACGACTAACGAAAGTAGAATTCCACGCCCAGACTTACGGGAAGATGCGCCGCGGAATTGTGGTGCATCCGAATCCGATGGGGCAAGCCACTCTGCAGGAGTTGGAAGGTCTTGATTTCGTGTTTCTCTGCATGGAGGGCAAGGGAAAGAAGCCAATCGTCGAGAAGATGGAGGCTCTTGGAATTCCATTCGTGGACGTCGGTATGGGGATCACGATGAATGGCGATCGCCTGCGCGGTCAGATTCGCACCACTACGAGTACGCCAACGAAACGTAGTCATGTTCACGAGAAGAACCGCATCGCCTTCACGACGACGGAGGAGGTCAACGAGTACGACAAGAACATTCAAGTTGTCGAGCTGAACGCTCTTAACGCCGCCCTTGCTGTGATGAAGTGGAAGAAGTTGTTCGGGTTCTACGCGGACGACGGGAACGAGTACTTCAGCGTCTTCGTGATCGCAGGCAACGAGATCATCAATGAGGACAAAGAATGAAATCCGACGTCAAGATCAAGCATGAGTTCGTAGAATTCATTCCCAAGGAACGACACGATGGGATCTTGTATATATCGATTCCTTTCGCTACAGCCGTTCACAACTGTTTTTGCGGGTGCGGCTTGAAGGTGGTGACACCGATAAGCCCCGTTGGTTGGAAACTGACCTTCGACGGTGAGTCGGTGACATTGTCTCCTTCGATTGGTAGCTGGAGTTTCCCATGCCGTTCTCACTATTTTGTTCGCCACGACACTGTCGTTTGGGATGATGAGATGAGCAAGGAAGAGATCGAATGGGGCCGCTTCCGAGACCGAAATGCGCGCGAGGGGCACTTCGAGATGCGAACAACTGAGTTGACACATCCACCTAAAAGAAAGTGGTTTTGGGATCGTTTCAAGAAGCGCTAGCTAGGCCGACCGAATCCCGCCGGTTCACTCATTCGGACGAAGAGTTCGTTGCCCCCTCAGCCGCCCAGGTGTATGAGTAACGGCAAGCGCGCATCTGTTGACCGACCTGAGTGAAGTTGAAGATTCTCAATGAGCGCACTGGCCTGTAAGCATCAATTGACGACCTATTTGCATAGTTGGCACTGACGATTAGGAAAAGAGCCTATATTGATGCGGGGCAGGGCTTCCGGAATCCACCTGGTTCGACCGTAAGAGGTGAGCAATGGCATTCGATCAGATCCAGCATGTCTTCGTCTTGATGCTTGAGAATCGTTCATTTGACCACCTACTTGGATTTTCCGGCATCTCGGGAACCGACGCCAGCTCTGGCCTCCAAACAACTGTGAACGGATTGTTGGGGACTGAAACGAACTCCTACCAGGGCGTAACCTCGACTGTTTCCCAACCTGCGGATTATGCAATGGTGGTCGATCCAGGGCATGAATTCCCAGATGTGCTCTGCCAATTGTGCGATCCCACCGCCAAGTACATCTCTGGAGGCGCCTATCCCCCCATTGATGGTTCCGGCTACGTCGCCTCTTATGCTGCGGTCTGTCTCAAGGCGAACCAGACGAGAGATGTAGGGGAAATATTGAAGTGCTACTCTCCCGGTCAGCTCACCGTTCTCAACGCTCTCGCACAGGAGTTTGCGGTTTGCGACCAATGGCATGCCTCCATGCCCGGCCCCACCTGGCCCAACAGGATGTTCGTCCATGCGGCATCGTCTGGTGGACTCGATCACAGCCCAACCACTGGAGAAATAGCCATGTGGGAGGCCGTAGCGCCTTTTACCTTCCCTAACGGGGACATCTTCGACCGCATCAGCGCCAAGGGATTGCAACGACGTCTCTACGCGGGCGATCTCTTCCCTATGATGGCTGCGTTAAAGGGTATTCGCCTCGACGACATCCGGAAATACGAACACTTCGCGGCTGACCTGCAGTCGCCGTTCCCCTACAACTACGTCTTCATCGAACCGAGCTACTGTCTTCTCAACGACTATAAAGGCAGCACATCGGAGCATCCGCTCGATGATGTCAGGCTCGGCGAAGGTCTGATCAAATCAACATATGAAGCTATCCGCAATTCAGCCGTTTGGAATAGTAGCGTTCTCATCATTACCTGGGACGAGCACGGAGGCTTTTACGATCATGCCATCCCTCCGGCGGCCATTGCGCCGGGAGATACTACCCCGACGGACAGTCATAACCAGTATGGCTTTACGTTTGAGCAATACGGACCGCGGGTTCCCGCGGTCGTCATCTCCCCTTGGATTCCCAAGAACACTGTCGACCATCGTCTTTACGATCATTCTTCAATCCCGGCCACTGTCGAAAAACTGTTTGGAATGACCCCTTTGACAAAGCGCGATGCTGCAGCAAATACTTTGCTTCCGCTGTTTTCACTTGATGCCGCGCGTAGTGATTCTCCGACCGCCCTGCCATCTCCAGCGAGTTCCCCGGCAACTGAACTACTCGCGGCCACAACAGCGTCCGCTGCGAGCTACACTCAATCAACCCCATCCAGACCACGTGATTCTGTCAACGATGGAAGCCTTCCTGTCGTCATTGGGGCCGCAATGCGGCAGGATCTTGAACTCTCTCCACCAGAAGACCGTGACAGGATAATCGCGAAAGTGGCGGCACTGAAGACCCGCTCAGATGCGGCCGCATACCTTGCAGGAGTATCAGCCAAACGAAGTGCAGCCCTGGGTCAGCCTGCCAATTGACGGTTTAAGTTGCTAGCGTTCAGTTTCCCAATTCACCTGGTCAGTTGGCGAGAAATCGCCAATGCGCTCATTGACCAATGATTACTACCGGAAATGTATGGTCCGCCTCGCGACTGCAAGGGGAGGGTTGGGCGAGAAGACAAGTCTACGCAAATGTATTCGGCCTTTGGACGGAGACTGGCTCTCCTGGCCATAATGAATTGCGCGTGTGTCTGTTCTTTTAAGTCGGTTGGTTGCTCCCCCGAGTCCAGTCTCGGTACCAGGCTGCGGACACGCTGTTGTGGCTGTTCTTTAGTCTTGCCTGGAAGAGGCGCTTCCGGCCGAAGAAAGGCACAACTTGGCAGGATGAGCAAAGCGAAACCGCGCTATGATAACGCCATCCCCCAAAGTCAAAAACTGTGGTTAGATCGTCAGCACGGAGGGACTACTTCAGATGATCACTCGGTGTATTGTCTGGATTCGCGCAAATTCTCTGCCGTGGTTGTCCTACCTCTACTTTCTGCGGTTCAGTTTGCTGATGTGGCTAGTATTACCACTGCTGGTTGTGCTGGACGCCTGGAATGTCTCTACTCCCGTTACGCGAGTTCTCCTGACCATGAGTGATGGATGGCAGGCGATGTATGCAGCCTCGGCAATCGTGCTCCTTGGTTGGTCTGCGATGCTGCTTGCTCGTATCGTCATCGTCTACGGGAAGGCGAGATTTGGTGTTACGTCGCCGCTATCTCTAACGATTGAGCCAGGAACCATGCGCTTTCGCGTTCTGGTCTGGGCACAGCTCCCCGGGTTGCTGCTTCTGCTTTATATTGTTTGGCTCTCCTTGTGTGACGCCGGAGATGGGAACGGACCTTCCACGGTGGCGAAGATTTTTACGATTCCGCGCGTCGAGATCGTGCTGGGCATACTCACCGGTGTCCTATTTGCGGCAATCATCTGGTTCGTCATTTCGTGGGTCTACTACCTATTGCATGCCAGGACTGCGAAAGGCGAGGAGATATGGGAGTTCACTCTGCCGTATAGCCCTGGCGGCGAGAATCGCTTCTCCGGTCTTGCAAGGAAGGTAATGGAGGGTGCAAAAGAGCAGGAGTCGCCGAATGAAGGGCATAAATTTTTCGGTACGGCTCTTGCGCGAACGTTAGGCAGGGGCTATCGCTCCTTCGACGGAAAGAATCTCGGTTCGGGCCATTCTCTGGCAGGAGCGGTTTTGTTCGGGCTGTTGCTACTGTATTTTCTAATCGCTTACATCAGCTTTCCACTGCCCGGCTTGGACAGAAATTGCGCCAATGTTCGCGGCGCTGTCAGCGGTATAAAGTGGTTGCTCAGTTGGAGCGACTTCTCCCATCGATGGCTCGGCAGACATCTCGGTGGTACGTGGGTCGGCTTCGTTGCCTTTGTGACAGCGATAACGCTGCTCGTCCTCTATCTCAAAGTCCGAAATGAGACGCCACACCGGGGAGGCATTTACCTGATCAGTTCGATTGCGTTCGGATCTGTTTGGGTTTTCATAGCCCGTGCCCCTCACTATCCAGCAATCGCGACCATCGTCGCACTACTGATGCTGGGAGGGTCAATTCTTGCCGGTCTTGCCTTTTTTCTCGATCGTTTCCGAGTACCTGCAGCAATTCTGCTGATGGCATTGCTTTACAGCTATAAGCGAGAGTTCCCCACCGATCACGTATACGAAACGACAACGCCTGCTGTCCAGCTGCAGGCCGATAGCCTAGGTCCGAGGAAACTAGCGGATACTTTTATCCTAGAGAGGGGAAAGCAAGCAAACGGCGATGGTCCGATGATCGTGGTGACGGCGACCGGTGGAGGAATTCATGCGGCGTACTGGACTGCCACCGTTCTTGACGGTCTGGAGAGTGCTTTCGCCCACCAGGACAGCGATCGTCCTATCGAGGACAGAATTCTCCTCATGAGCTCCGCCTCGGGAGGAAGCGTAGCTGTCGGGAACTGGATTGCCAATCATGCTGAGTTTGGGGATCAATCACCGTCAGACGGCCAGTTGCCGCTACATGAAGCAGCGAATCAACCTGCCTTGGAGGCAGTCGCCTGGGGCCTGCTCCACACCGATCTGTGGAGGATGATTCTTCCCTTTGGGAGATTCAATCACGACAGGGCGTGGTTCCTTGAGCAGGCGAACCTAGCAAATCTCTACATGACAAATCACCCTCCACGAAAGGGACAAACAGTAGACGACGAAGAGATCGACGAACGCTGGAACGCGAGCAGAACCCTCGGGGAGCTAAAGCCACAGTTTGCAAGCTCTGCTGACGACAAGGTGGCGCATATACCAGCCTTCTCCCTCAACGCGACTGTTGTCGAGACGGGAGAACGCTTTCTGCTCTCGAACTATGTCCCAACTCAGCAGAAACCGCCAGTCGGCATTCCACTCGCAGTTCTACCCTGGCATTCAGCCCTCTCTTTCTTCCGTCAATATTCGGACAAGGATCTGAAGGTATCAACTGCAGCCAGACTGTCTGCGAACTTTCCATTCGTCTCGCCTGTTGCTCGCGCGAACATCGACGGACTCTGTCCGAAAAGGCGGTTTTGTGGGACTTTCCATCTTGCTGACGGAGGCTACTACGACAATGACGGCGTCGCAAGCGCGATCGAATTTCTTTGGCTTGCATTCGGCGAGAATGCCCAGCCCTGCGATCCCAAGACTCCGAAGAAGCGCGTTCTGCTGATCCAGATCCGTGATAGCCCTCTTCCATCCGAGAGAAATGAAGCGCCTGCTGCGTTTGAAGACAGCCTCTCCAAGAAGCGAGAGATCAGTCAGCTTTTGGCGCCCGTAACAACGGTTTACAATTCGTGGCACGTGTCCGAGACTATGCGGAACCAGCGTGAGCTAAGCGCCCTCCAGTCGGCCCTCCCTGGCATCGATCTTCGAACCGTTGCATTCTCGTTCCCGGGCAAACGCGCGAGTTGTTGTTGGCCGACGAGTCCTGGAAACACCACTCTGAATTGGCGCCTAACCAGGGGGGATCAGGCCGCAATCCAAAGCCAATGGAAGGACCAAAATGCCTGCGCGGTCGCTCTGGCGGCATGGGCAGACGCCTCAACTCCCGAAGCACAAAAGAAACCAGCCGACGATGTCATAAAGCACTGTGGAACGACGAAACCGCAAAACTAGAACTGGGCCATCCTTTTGCTACTGCATATCCGTCAGTTTCAGCCATGCCATCTCCACACGAAGAAGATTGTCAAAATGAGAGCAACAGCAAAGGTGGCAATCTGCAGGACAGACGGAAACCTCACGTTGAATTTAAGATCATAATCGGTGGGAGGAGGTTTAAGCGGGGTAAGGTCCCAGTTAGAGCCATCAACGTCCATAATCCGCAAACCGAAGAGCCCGCATCATGACGCCATTCGATTCGGCAGATGGAGTAGAAAGTGGCAACGAGGTAGCCTGGGCCGTGGTTACGAGCGCTGCCGCACCCATGAGGATCGAAAGTTTGCTGGCAATGCCGTTGAAGAAGTCCTTCTTGTCTTTCATTATCCACTCCTAAAATGGCTAATTAGTTGTTGCAAAGCAGTATATGCGGTGATCTGCGCCTTGCAACAAGTAATTCTGACCAGCATCTCGCAGTTGCTCTTGCCCGGACGGTTCCTAGGCATAGCGATTGGCGCGCCAAAGGAGTCTTTTCCTCTGATTTCCTCCCGGATGAGGTTGCTTTTCAATCGACCCCGTGGCGTAACTATATATTTACTCGTTAAATTCCCATAAAACGGGAATTTTGTGCTATACAATATAGCAATGAATAACGCCGAGAATTCGCTGCCTGCCTCCCGGGCACGTCTTGCAACGGTGCTTCGCGCTACCAAAGAAGTTGTGTCGGTTGACATTACCTCGCAAGTACTTGGGATTACACGGAGCGCCGCCGCAAAAATTCTGTCGCGATGGATGCAACAGGGCTGGCTTCGGCGGATAGGACACGGACTCTATGTTTCCGTGCCTTTGGAACTCGCCGGGAGCGAACAGATCGTTGCAGATCCCTGGGTGCTTGTTCCTGTGCTCTTCGATGAATGCTATATAGGCGGATGGACTGCTGCTCATCATTGGGACCTTACCGAGCAGCTCTTCAATGAAACTCTGGTCTTTACCACACGTCGCGTTACCAACCACTGGGTAACCGCTCAGGGCGCCACTTTCCGGCTCCACCACATCCCAACAAAGCGTCTCTTCGGCTTAAAGACAATTTGGCGAGGCCCTACCAGGGTTTTCGTCTCGGACCCGGCACGTACGCTGGTTGATATGATTGCCGCGCCGGAGATGGGAGGAGGCATCGATCACTCGGCAGACTGCCTCAAGACTTATCTAGGTACAAAGACTGCAGATCGTGCTCTGTTGGTCCGCTATGCGAAGGAATTCAAAAATGGGGCTGTCTTCAAGCGATTGGGATTCCTAGCAGATACGCAGTTGCACGATCAGAAGCTCGCAGAAGAGTGCCGAGCGCGCTTGACGCACGGTTACGCCCAACTCGATCCTTCGCTGCCATCAAAGAGACTCGTTACTTCCTGGCGCCTTTGGGTTCCGTTGGGCTGGAGATATAGCGCTTCATGATTGACAGACGCGAAATCCTCGAAACCGCATCGTCGTTCTCGCTATTGCCCAACATTGTCGAGAAGGACTACGTGCTCGGCTGGATACTCGCTGGTATCAACGCACATGCGGAGCTCTCTGAAAACTGGGCCTTCAAAGGAGGGACCTGCCTCAAGAAATGCTATTTCGAGACCTACAGGTTCTCTGAGGACCTGGACTTCACCCTGCGCGACGAAAGTCATCTGGACGCGGAATTTCTGCGAGGAGTGCTCGAAGAGGTCGTCGTGTGGATTGCAGACCAGTCAGGTTTGATTCTCCCCGCCGATCAGATCGAATTTGATATCTACGACAATCTGCGTGGCCGTTCCAACTGCCAAGGCAAGATCGCCTACCGCGGCCCGGTCTCGCCAACTTCTGGTGGTTGGCCCAAAATTAAGCTTGATCTCACTGCGGATGAGAGATTGGTACTCCCCTCCGTTCGGCGGGAAGTTTTTCATCCCTACAGCGACCGGCCCGAGGGAGGAATTTGGGCGAATTGTTATGCCTATGAGGAAGCATTTGGGGAAAAGCTTCGCGCACTTGGTGAACGTACCCGGCCACGCGACCTCTATGATGTCGTGAACCTATATCGGCACACGGACAGTCGGCCAACAGCAGCGGTGTTGCTTGATGTCCTTCGACAAAAATGCGCATATAAGGTGATTCCGGTTCCCACGCTTAAGGGCTTGGAACCGCATCGCCCTGCCCTTGAAGCGATGTGGTCGGACATGCTGTCGCACCAGCTACCGGTTCTCCCACCAGTCAACGATTTCTGGGATGCCTTACCAGAGATTTTTCGCTGGATAACGTCCGGCGCACTCATCCCGCAGCGAGGGTTTATCCAAAGCGGAGTTGGCGATGTTCCCGTCAGAACACGTATATTGCCGACGAATATTCCCCTGCGCTCGCGCTCTGATCTCGAGACCGTTCGCTTCGCAGCAGCGAACTATTTGTGTGTCGATCTCGCCTACAACGGCGGCGTCCGCCGGATAGAACCATATTCTCTGCGGCAGACGGCTGAAGGAAACTACGTGTTGGGAGCCATACGCAGTGATTCAGGGGAGTACCGATCCTACCGCGTTGATAAGATTCAGGGAGCGACTGTAACGTCGCAGGCCTTCGTGCCGCGCTATGCGGTTGAATTAACTTCCACGGGACCAATTACTGTTGCGCCCTCAACTGCAGTACCTCGCACAGCGATTACGCACCGTGCAGTGAGGACGACATTTCACGGACCTACCTATGTTTATCGATGCGCTGCTTGCGGAAAGACGTTTAATCGGAAAACGATGGACGGAACTTTGAATGCGCACAAAAATCGACAGGGCTATCCATGCTATGGACGATATGGGGAGTATGTTCGAACCAAGTATTAGGAAGACCAGTAATTTCAGTTAGCGTCAGTTCTGCTCATTTCATCCGCCATCTCCATCTCAACAAGAATATCACCCGCAAGAGCCATGATTCTCGCACTCGTCGGACAGCATGTCGGAAGGTATAGGAAAAGCGAGGGGTATTTCCATACTTCCCGCACGTGCTCAATGAAAATCATGCGACCGCACTTCGAGCGCGCAGTCGGACAGAGCGATCAGGCGGGTTGCCTTAATGTGGATCACGTTGTCCTGATTCTGGAGCGGGCCTTCCACCAGAAGAAACTTGCTGCGTGTCACTATCACGCGATCCCGATCGTAGAGATCGGGCGTCACGATGACGTTGGCGATGCCGGTCTCGTCCTCCATTGAAATGAAGATGAATCCCTTGGCCGTGCCTGGTCTTTGCCGCGCAATGATGCATCCGGCCACGCGGACAAACTCTCCGTCGCGGCGGGTTCGCAGTTCTTCAGCGGACAGGATATTGCCGCGGCGCAATTCCGGCCTGCGGTAGTGCATCGGATGCTTGCCAACCGTGAGGCCGGTTCCCGCATAGTCGGCAACCAAGCGTTCTTCGACATTCATCTGCTGCAAGGGACGCGCGTCGGAATCTTCGCGCAGCGATTCGCCGTCCCGGAACAGCGGTCCCTCCAGCTTGCCGGCGCGCTCGACCTGCCAGAGCGCATCGCGCCGATGCTCGATGTCGTCGAGCTGATTCAGGGCGCCAATCTGCGCGAGTCGTGTCAGCTCTCGCCGGTTCAGCGACGGAACACGCTGGGCGAGGTCCTCCGCCGAGCGGAAAGGCCCGTCATACCGGCGTGACGATACTAGCGCCTCGGCGGATTGCTTTGTCAGGCTCTTTGCGTAGCCGAGCCCGATCAGCAAGGAGAGCGTTCCGTCACTCTCGCGCTCGACTGTGCAGGGCCAATCCGAGACCTGAACGTCGATGGGTTTGACGCGCAGGCCGTGCCGCTGAGCGTCTTTGATCAGTACTGCGGCACTGTAAAACCCCATCGGCTGATTGTTCAGAATTGCCGCGGTGAATGCCGCAAGGTACTTCACCTTGAAGTAGGCCGAGGCGTAGGCGATAAGTGCAAAGCTCGCTGCGTGGCTCTCGGGAAAACCGTAAAGCGCAAATGAGCTGATGTTTTGGATTATCGTGTCCTGCGTTTTCGGATCGATGCCATTGATGGTCATCCCGGCACGTAGCTTGCCTTCGAGATTCTTCATCCGCTCCCAGGAGCGTCGCATGCCAACGGCACGGCGCAGTTCATCGGCCTCTGCGCCGGTGAAGTTTGCCACGACCATTGCCATCCTTAACAACTGTTCTTGAAAGAGCGGAACACCGAGCGTGCGCTTGAGCACGGGTTCGAGCGAAGGGTGTAGATAGCTGACAGCTTCCTTTCCCTGTCGCCGCCGCATGTAGGGGTGCATCATCTGCCCGACAATGGGGCCGGGTCGGATGATCGCCACCTGTACAACGAGATCGTAAAATCTTCGCGGATAATTACGCGGCAGCGAGGCCATCTGCGCTCTGGACTCGATCTGAAACATGCCAACTGTGTCAGCTTTCTGAAGAACGCGGTAGATTTCATCGTCCTCGGGTAGCTGCGCCAGATCGACTTTATCGCCGTAGTGTTCGGGAATCAGTTCCAGGCAATCATGGAGCACCGCCATCATGCCCAGGCCCAGCAGATCCACCTTGATGATGCCGAGATCGGCACAGTCTTCCTTGTCCCATTGAACGACGGTGCGACCCGGCATCGAGGCACGTTCGAGCGGAACAACGCGATTCAACTGTCCCTGGCAGATGACCATGCCGCCCGAGTGCTGCCCGAGGTGGCGGGGCAAGTCCTGAATCCGCATCGACAACTCAAGGTATTTGGCGATCCGCGGATGCTGGATGTCGAATCCGGCATGATGAAAGGAGTGCGCCATTGTGTCTGTCTTACCGCGCCACTCCCACTGGCCCACCAAACTCGACAGGCGACCCAGGGTGTCCTCGTTGAAGCCCATCGCCTTGCCTGTTTCGCGGGCCGCGGATTTGCCGCGATAGGTGATGACATTGGCGCACATGGCCGCGCCGAGCTCGCCGTAACGCTGGTAGACATATTGGATGGCTTGCTCTCGCTTTTCTTCGGAGGGAAGGTCGAGGTCGATGTCCGGCCATTCGTTGCGGCTCTCCGACAGGAAACGCTCAAAGAGCAGATCCATTCCGACCGGATCGATGGCTGTGATTTCGAGGCAATAGCACACCACGGAATTTGCCGCGGACCCGCGACCCTGCACTAGAATATCGTGCTGTTTGCAGAACCGGATGATGTCCCACACGATCAAGAAGTATCCGGCGAAGCCGAGCTTGGCAATCAACGTCAGCTCCCGCTCTACCTGCTTCTTGGCTTTCCCCATCAGGTGGCGGTCGCTTTTGGGACCATAACGCCGCTCGACACCCTCCATAACCCGTTTGCGGAGAAAGCTGTCCATCGTCTCCCCGTCAGGCACCGGGTAGCGTGGAAATTCGTAGCCGAGATCGCTGAGCTGGAAGTCGAGCCGGGACGAGAGGCTAACGGTGCTTTCAACCGCTCCGGGCACGTCGCGGAACAGCGCCGCCATCTCCCGCACCGTGCGGAGGTGGCGTTGATTGTTGATGGCGAGAAGCCGGCCGGCCTGGTCCAATTCGACGTGGCTGCGAATGGCAGTAAAGAGATCCTGCACCTCGCGGTCATACGCGGTCGCGTAGCTGACGCCATTCGTTGCGACCAGAGGCAGACGCAGAGAGCGTGCGATACGAATCGCAGCCTGGTTGCGCCACTCTTCCTCGCGCTCCTGGTGGCGCTGGACCTCGACGTAGACATTCTCGCGGCCGAAGATGCGCGTAAGCTGCTCCACGGTCTCGCGGCCAGCGGTTTCGCCGCCACGCACGAGTGCTGCGGCCAACGGCCCCTCGTCTCCCCCAGTGAGGCAAACCAAGCCGGAGGCATATTGCTGAAGGTCGTCGAAGGTCGCCGCGCCGTCTCCCTTCATTGCTTCACGCATCTTGAACTGCGTGATGAGCTGGCAGAGATTCTGGTAGCCCTGGCGCGACTCACAAAGCAGAGGAATTCGTGCCGGTTCGCGCTTGTGTTGGTGCGGCAACCATGCCGGGGGCGTCAGTCGCGGTTCAAAGCTGGATACGGAAATCTCTGCACCAATATGAGCGCGGATACTATTGCGCTGTGCGCTGGTGTGGAAGCGGGCCGAGCCATAGATCCCGTTGTGGTCGAGGAGCGCCATCGCGTCCATCTGTAGTTCGACTGCGCGCTCGATCAAGCTCTCCGGCTGCGAGGCAGCCTGGAGAAAGCTGAAAGCGCTGGCGGCGTGCAGTTCGACGTACTGTTCAGTCATATAGCGCCACTATCTGCCACTGCTGCCGCAGCAGATCACGGACGAGACAAGCACAGAACGTCGCGCCGTCGTGCGCGCGAGCCACAACGTCCCATTGCTCGCATCCCCAGAGCGTCGCACTCCACCACTCGCCGCTTGTGAGCCAGGGACCATAAGCACGCTCGACGAAGTAGCGCCGATCACGAAACAGGAATGCCTTGGGTCGCTCAGCCTGAAGTGTGACGTATGCCGCCTCCGCAGGGCGCAGCCGCCGCATAGCAGGCCGCAGCGGAGCGGAAGGTGCTTCAGTGGCTTCCGCAGAGGAGATAGTGAATGGCTCCATGCGGAATCCATCGAGCTGGTGCGTGTCGATAAGGATCGCGCGCCCCACGTTCTCGTCGCCTACGATGGCGCGGATGCGAGCCAGCGTCACGTCGAGACGGGATGGCTCCGGCAACTGTGGAGAGAACAACCCGAGCTGCACCTGGCTGGTGGTTCCCGGCTCCGCACAGAGCGCGACCGTCAGAATCGCAGATTGGGGCGGATGAGCTTCGAGGTCAAGATGCAGCAGCTTGATCCAGAGCTGGCGGTCGTTGGTCGGCAACGCGGGCCGGACTGTGCGCGTGTGGATTGTGCTGCCCTCCAGGGTAAGCGCGATGGTGACGGATGCCAGCGCCAGCACGCGTGCCGTGGCGCGGAGGATCAACTGTTCGAGCATCAGGTTCGTTACGAACATTAGCGCATCGAGAGCTTCTACAGGCGAATCCAGCTCCATGCGCTCTTGGAGCACGAAAGCTGATTCGACAGGCTGGAACAGGTGCGACGCCTCGCCGCGCGCCATCTGGCGAAGCTGCTTACCGGATTGCCCCATACGGGAGATGAGTTCTTTTTCCGGTAACGCGGCCAGCATTCCAAGGTTGCGAATCCCCCATAACGAAAACGTCTCAGCCTGCTTCTCACTGAGATCGAGCACGGTGAGCGGCAACGCCGCCAGCGCCGCGCTCTCCTCGCCTGTGGGGACGACTCTCACCGATAACGGTAATGGGGCCTTGGCAACGGCGACCGCCGCGTGAAAATTACCGCTCACGGCGATGCAGGCAGTGATGCCCAATGCTCGGACGCGAGTCAGAAGATTGCGTGCCAGCGTCTCCGGCGGACCGAACAACCCTGTCGTTCCGGCAATGTCGATCACGCACAGGAAGGAGCGGTCCTGGCCGTTGTCCTCGACGCGCGGCGAAAAGCCGCCCGCGCATTCGAGCAGCACTTCCTTCGTAGCGGCCTCTTCCTTTTGGGTCCGTTGCAGCACGGTGACATCGGAGAAGGTGTCCACTTCGACTTGTGTCATTCCATAAGCCATCCCGAGACTGCGCGCCTTTCGCGTGAGGGAACAGACCTCTTGTAAAGGCAACTCGCCTTCCATCACGACGCATGGATTGTGACGCAGCTCGGGTCGTAGACGCAGCAATGTCTGGACGGGAAACTCCTTTGCATAGAGACAGGCGTAAAGCTCGGCAGATTTGGTCACCGCGCACCTGCCCAGGAGGTCTGGCTCCTCCACTGCGCGGCGCAAACGCTGTGCGGCGGCTTGCGGAGAGGGATCACGTTCGCAAGCGCCTGCGTGAAGCGACTGCGCTCGATTTCGAGGCGATGCTTGATGCCCGTAAAAACGGTAGCCTCATCCTGGCGCACCTCTCCCGATTGGAATCGGAGGAGCAGCTCACCGCTGCTTTTGGCGCATGGATGCTGTGTCAGGAGAAGGAAGCTTGCCTGCGTCCGTTCCGCCGCCGCACGATAGCGAAACCATGTTGCAAGCGGCACGCGGGAAGCGTGCTCCGGAGCGACACTTGCCATGTCGAGCACGATGGCGCTGAAACCGCCCGCCTGCAATAGCAGGTCCGTGACGTGCAATGCTTGCTCGATGCGACCCCACGGCTTGCCGGGAATTACGCGCGCGTTCCTGTACGGTGCACTCGGCTGAAGTTGTGGCGCGAAGATCTCCCGCTCCGCTCGCACTTTCGGCTGCGGTTCTGCGCACCGGGGTGCGATGGCCTCTGGGCGAAGTAGGCCGCTGACCGCTTCCGGCAGCCCCTTCGTTTCATTGCGGGGATGCCCGCCGCAGCCTCCGCCATGCAGTCCCTTCTTGGCGGGCGCGGAGATCAGGTACTTGTCCGGCAAAGAAAACTTGACGGCGGCGGGGGGCTTCGGCACAGGCTTAGAAGCCCCACAGCGTGCCCAGAGAAGCCGCGCGAGATCAACGCCCGACGCCGCTACGGACTCTGGTGCGAGCGCATCGGAAACGTCCACCCAAGCGCAAACTTTGCCGGCCTGGGTGAAATTGCTCAAGAACGAAAGCGCAACTGCTGTTCGACCGCTCGATTCCGGGCCAACCATCTCGGTGATTGCCCCGACCGGCAATCCACCTTCGAGTAGTCCATCCACTGCCGCAACTCCAGTCGGTGCTATGGGCCGAATGATCCTCCGCGCTGGGGTCAGCGCAGAGGGAATACGGTGAGCGAGTGCGGCTTCGATCTGGGCACGTAAGGGAGCGGCGTTAGGCATGAGCGTATTCGCCTTATATTCGCCTCACGGTTTAAAGCTGTCAAACAGGCTTTGCCTTAATCGCTGTGCAATCGCTTGATTCTTATTGAAAATAAGCAGCTTATTTTTCAGAAAGGCAGCGACCCTCTCGTGGGTTTATCAGAGAGGAACGTGGGATGAAGTTAGCGCCTCTTTAGCGCTTCCAGTTCATCCAGTGTCCGCGGCCAGTCTTTTCCAAGGAGCCGGGACAGGCTCCGATCTGCCAAGATCTTGCCTCCGGTCTGACACTGAGCGCAGTAGTTCGTCTCGTTATCGGCATAGCGAATACGTTGCACCGGCTGGCCACATCGTGGACAGGGCTGCCCGAAGCGTCCATGGACCAGCATGTCTTTCCTAAAGGCTGTGACTTTCTCCGGGAAGTCCTTACTTGCCTCTGCTTTCAGTCGGTCGATCCAGAGATGCAACGTTTCGCGCGTCGCCGTAAAGAGTCGTTCCCATTCCTCCGATGTCAATTTATGAGTTTGTAAGATGGGCGAGAGCTGGGCTGCGTATAGGATCTCATCTGAGTAAGCGTTACCGATCCCGCTGAGGATGCGTGGATCGGTCAGTGCTCGTTTCAGTGTTCGATTCTCTGCAATAAGTGCAGCACGGAACCCATCAAGATCAACACCAAAGACATCGACGCCCCCGGGATCAATGGTTTGCATCTCTGCTTCGTTCCGAAACAGATGAAGCGAGGCCCGACGCTTGGCTCCTGCCTCAGTGAGCACAAGCGAGCCATTGGGAAAGTCGAAAGCGGCAAGGTTATTGCGTCCACCGAGTTTCGCTCCCACAGGTCCCCAGTGAAGGCGCCCCGCTATCATCAGGTGCAACACCATCCATATCCCATTATCGAACTCGACGGCGATCCGCTTCCCAATCCGTCGCAGGATCCGAACCGTATGGCCTTCGATTGATTCGATAGGTGGCTGTACCGTCCGCAATAGGAATGCATTGGCCAGGCGTATTCGTTCGAGCGGCTGGCCAACAATGCGCGTCTCCAGCGCACTGAGATAGGCGGCGATGTCGGGTAGCTCCGGCACAGATATCAGCTTGCATGTTGTCTGGTAGCCGACGCAATCCCAAATGTGTGCATCTCGCAAACGGATGAGAAAATCTTGTAGAGACATTTAGGTTGCGAATGCCGAAACGAAGCGCAGGTTTGTTGATGTATCGCCGATTGGCCGGCGAGCCGGAAGTCTTCCTGGTTCATCCTGGAGGACCGATCTGGGCAAAGAAAGACAAAAGCGCGTGGACGATTCCGAAGGGTGAATATGAGCTGGACGAGAATCCACTCGTCGCTGCACGACGCGAGTTTAAAGAGGAGACCGGCTTTCACGCGACCGGAAAATTTCTCGACCTGGGCTCGATCAAACAGAAGAACGGCAAGCTTGTGAACGCATGGGCATTTGAAGGCGATTGCGATCCGGCTGAATTGACGAGCAATACCTGTGAGATCGAATGGCCCCCGAGATCTGGACATCGTCTCGAAATCCCTGAAGTGGATCGTGGCCGCTGGTTTCCAATCAGTGAGGCAAACGAATATGTCCGAGAGGAACAACGTTAATTTCTGCGGCGGCTTTCCGAGATTGTCTAGCGTTGGTGACCGCGCAATCTAAACTGATAGCTCTGCACTCACCGCGGCGTCTCTGTTCTCAAAAAGAGGAGACTCCACGTCAAGTTGAAAATTGCTGAGCCCGACGCCGACTAACCCGAAGAGTTGTTGAGGTCCGAGTTCGACTCGTTCGCGTAACCGCTGCGCGTTTCCACTTCTCCACACCTCTGACGACGGCGGCTACTTGAACTCAGAAATAGCTGCGCTAAACTAACTATCTCTTCGGTTCAAATCATCCCGCAGGCCAGGCTTGACGTCTAGGATTTCCTGGATCTGCCGTTGCGGCCCGTGACGTTCGATATGAACCACGCGGTCGATCGACGAATGAATTTCAGCGTCGGCCTCTTCAAGTCTCAAAGAACCCATCCCTCGCATGAGCAGAGTGCGTAGCCGGACTAAAGCTCCATTTGCGCTACTGGCGTGGATGGTTGCCATTGCTCCACGGTGACCTGTGTTCATGGCGTCCAGCAAAGTGCGGGCTTCAGTCCCACGAATTTCGCCGAGGATGATGCGGTCGGGCCGATGACGCAATGCTGCTTTCAGCAGATCGTCGAAAGTAATGGGCTTCCGATGGGTATCGGTCTGAGCCTCCTGGGCTACTACATGTGGCTTGCGGAGATGCAGCTCAGCGGTATCCTCAATCATCAAGATGCGTTCACGCTCCGGGATGGCGTCGGCAAGGACATTGAGCAGTGTAGTTTTGCCGGTGCCGGTTCCGCCCGAAATCAGCAGATTGTCGCCACGCCGGACTGCTTCAGAAAGCATTTTCGCCTGCTCCGGTGTCAGCATACCGCTCTCTGTCAGGTCGTTCATCGTGAAATTCCGTGAGGTAAATCTGCGGATTGTCAGCAGCGGGTGCGGATGAACAATGGGAGGGATGGCTGCGGCGAGGCGGCTACCGTCCGGAAGCCGCAAATTCATGATGGGTGAATCCGCATCCAGCTTCTTGCCGAAGCGGTTGGCAATCACTTCAAGGCCAGCCAATAACGCGCCGTCCTCAAATTGGATGTCCGGTAGTCGCCGGATCTCACTTCCTTCCTCAATCCAAACGGACGAATCGGGATTCACCATGATCTCGGAGACAGTTTCAGATTCGAGTTGGGGTTGGATCGGACTTAGGAACGGAATAATGATCTCGAAGCTCACAAACTTATCCTTTCGGGTTCAAAGTCAATCTGCTCCTGATCGAACCAGCTCATGGTGACGGGTAGGAAGTCCGGCTTGAGATAGCAATAAGTTGGCGGCAAAGGAGCGACGCCATCGAAGACGACGACCACGGACTGCGCATTCTTGAGGTCGAAGAAGGCCTTTTCCTCGAAGAGCGGCTCTTTGTGTTTCTGGTACTGCTTGGAGGCGGAGACGGAACCTTTACTGGACGATGTCCTGCCCGAAAGCCAACTTACGTTGGCGTTGGTGGAGGACTCGGAGACGGTGTAGCTGATACGGGTGCGATCCGCCTTGCCGCACAGCTCTGAGGCATATCGGGCTGTCTCCGGGTCGGTGGTCGTGAGAAAGACCTTGTTGCGGAGGGCCTGCAACAGAGTCTTGACGCCCTCATTCGGCAGCGCGTCTTTGAGGCTGGAGATGCTCTGTGTAGCCACGATGGGAATGCACTTCGGTTGGCGCGAAATGGAGAGGAAGCGTTCGTCGCCTGTGGGGTTGTCGCCACCGACCGTAGCGAAGTTCTGGTACTCATCGCAGATGAAGACGGTGGGGCGGAAGTGCCTTTCGGGATGAGCGTCCATCCTGGGAATACGCAACTGCACGGCCCGCTGATAGTCGATCTTCATCATGGTGCCGATGGTCTTGGCGAGCGCCGGATTCAGGGCCACAGGAAAGTTCAGACCCACGACTGCGCCCGATTCAATGAGTTCGTCGAACGGCGGCAGGACGATACCCTGCGGATCGGCGGCGCATGGCTTGCCATCGTAGAGTTCCTTCGGCGGACAGAAGACGCGGCGCACATCCGGGTCGGTCTCGAAGAGCGAGAGGAAGACGACGATGCCCTGGATGATGGAGGTCTTGACCTCGGAGCGAAAGAACTTCCAGTGCTCCCAATACCAATACTGGATGCTGTCGAAGCGGTCGCGCTGCTCCGGCCGGTAGGGTTTGCGAGTGAAGACATCGAAGGCTGCGGAGGTTTCCCGGATGAGCGAGTTCTCCAAGGTCTCGGTCCATGCGCTCAGGTAGAGACCCGCATCCTTATTCCACTCGAAGCCCAGCCTCAATAGCACGGCTCCGTATTCCCGATACGCTTCTTTGCTGATGCCGATATAGCTGGCCGTGCTGAAGCGAGAGCCAACCTCAGTCAACATCTCTTCGAGCTTCCCCGCGCTGATGACGGTGCGGAAGAGATCGACCATCGTGAGGTATCCATCGCGGATGCGGTGCAGCAGGATCACGTATCGGACCAAATCCGTGTAGCTTTGCTGCCAGAACGGTTCCTTGCCCTTGCCCCATATCGACGTGATGATGGATGCGATATTGAATGCTTGGGCATAGGCATCGAGTGAGTTGTTGAGCGGGTTATAGCGAATGTCGCCGTCGAGCGAAACTTCGACGTAGTCCTGCTCCCGCCCACACCATTTGAGGATGCGCCGAAGCTGACGGCAGAGATCGCCTTTGACTTCCAGAACGATGCCTGACAACCTCCGTGCCGGATCGTTGGCGCGATACGCGAATAGCTGGCGCATCGCTGGCAAAATCAGCCCATAGGTTTTGCCACTCCCGATAGAACCGAAGGACGCGATGCCGGTGTAGAGTCCGCGTTCGGGGATGGATAACCACTGTGGAGCCGGGCTGGGGTTCGGCGTAAGCTGCCGGTGGACTTCGCCAAGCACCAGGGAAAGCTCCGTCCGGGTATGCGGATCGGGATACGGGGGCAAGGTTCCCGCCGCCAGTTCCTCCTCGCTCCTATATAGATGGATGTACAGCAGCGAGAACAGCATGGAGAAGGATAGGAACGGCGTGCTGTAGAGAAACAGACCGTAGCTCCATACCAGTCCGGTGAAGATGGGGGGTCGCTCCAACGCGATCAGGCGGAGCAGCGGATTTGCAGTATCCATCGGAAACATGCTGTTGAGGATGATGCCGCAGGCCGCACTCAATCCCAGCGCAAGGGCAACGCGATACTCGACCAGTAAACGGACGATGTTTTGAAGATATGCTGTGAAGCGCATAGGTAACTATCTCTCTTATGCGCGGGCCGCAACAGCCGATGTCGCGGTATCCGTTTTTGCAACGGGTTCGGATGCAGGTTTGATGGATGCAAGTGCAGACTTTGCGCTGTTGGCAGCCCGCGCAACATTCGTGGCAGCGCTGGCCTTGTACTTCTGGAAGTCTTCCTCCTGAGTGAGCGCGAAGCGCAGCAGCTCATTAACGACATAGTTGATTTCATTGTCCGACCACTCGGCCAATAGCTCGACGTCGTCGGCTACGGTCTGGTCGATGGAGGATTGCAGCTTGGCGCGGCGTATCCGGCTGACGCCGTGTTCGAGTTTCAGCTTGCTCATGGTTTCTCCTGTGGATGCGGTTGTGATCGGGTTTGTATCTGTCCCGGATGCGGCCTAGATGCGATTTAGATCAGCGAAGAACGCTGATCCGATCCGGTCTGTATCTAGCGCAGATCCGAGAAATATCCGCGTTCGATATTTTCTGGATACGCGGTGTGCCGGGGGGGGTGGGAGCGACCAGCGCGGCGGAGCCGTCGCGGGAAGTGCGGAGCACTGGGGTCGCTCCCACCCCCGGCATGTACTCCTCCTACTCATCTTCTTCACTAAGCCTCTATTTCTGAATAGGTTGCATTCTGAAGAGCGGCCATCAATTAGACCGCGCGCTAGACCCAAGCTCCCGCTGAGAACTGCGCTCGAACTTGAACTGATGGAGCGGATAGCTATACGGCATGAGGACGGTCGTGAACTTTGCCAGCGGCCCCTGCTGCTCGAATCGTTGGCGGATGCGCTCGGCGTCGGTGCTGCCGAGGGTCCAGGCGGAGCACAGCGCCTGATGTTCGAGTGTGATGTAGAGGGGTTCACCTTCGCGCAAAACCGCAAGGTCGCGCAGGGTGACGGGACGTTTCTTCGTGTCGTAGTTGTCGCGGGCGCGGAGATAGTCGAGGAAGTGATCGACGCCGCGGGGCGTCATGGCGGTGATGCCACGCGCCCGCTTCTCTGGATAGCGAGAAGCGAAGACCTTGCCGGCGCGTTCAAAGTTGCGGTCGGAATCCGCGAGGTAGAGCAGCTCGAAGCCGGAGAGCGCGGTGAAGAGAGAGCGATACCGGCGCAGGAAGTTCTCGAAGCCGCTGCTGGAAAGGGCGCC
Source organism: Silvibacterium sp. (assembly GCA_049799415.1). GTDB lineage: Bacteria > Acidobacteriota > Terriglobia > Terriglobales > Acidobacteriaceae > Silvibacterium. The sequence goes on along the minus strand of JBARHV010000127.1, from coordinate 36,400 downwards.
TTCCTCGAAGAAACTGAAGTGGACAGCTTCGCCATCCTTATTAAGGATGGGGAACTCTTCTGCGAAGAGATGCGCAGCTCCCCTCGGCGCATGAGGGAGGACTGCTTCATCGAGACCGTGCGTCTGAGTGAAATAGCCGAGCTTCGCCTCCGGCGAATCGAGGATAGAGCCGTCGAGGTGGTCGAGGACGAAGTCCAAGACCATGAGGCGGGACTTGATCTGTGCGTCGCCCTTCAGTCGGCGATGCTGCGAAGCAGCCAGCCCGACCGCTGCATACACCTCTTTTGCGGCAAGGTGATAAACAAAGCGAGCCTGCCCGCAGGCGATGCTTTGGAGATGCCCAAGTGCAAACGCTTTGCGCAAGAGCTGAGCGGCAATGGCTCCGCGCTCACGCTGGATGAAGCGGTCATACTGACGGCGGAGGAAGTAACCGGAGTGCAGAGCGACCAGGTAGAGAAATGCAGCCTCACGTTCCGTGTAGCCCACGGACTCCAGTACCGGAACGGGATCGTAACCAAGGCTCATAGGTCGAGGATGTCCCGCATCATCTGGTGTTCGTCTTCGATCTTGGCGGTAACGGAAGCGCGATCGGCGCGGGCAGTATAGGCACGAAAACCCGCCTGTGCTTTGGCGCGCAGGTGACCGCGCCGGTAAGCGGCGGTCAATACTTCTATGTCTTCGTGGCCGGTGCGCGAACCCTGGTCTATGTCCTCGCGGGGCTTTGGTTCACGGTCATATTCGATCCGCGCATCGGGGATCTGGATGCGGCCATGGACAAACGGCAGCTCCTGCCGCTTGGCAACCTGCTCTTTGATCTCGGCCATGCCACGCTGCGGGTCCGCTTTGCGCTCCGCATGGATAGCCTTCTGCACCTCGGACTTGATCTCGAAGTCGAGCTTCACCCGGAGGTTGCTGCCGCCCTGCTGCGTGATCTTTTCCGCTTCCTTGCGGTAGGCGCGGTAGATGAGCGAGTCATGCTCCATTTCGCGCGGCTTGACGAATCCCGCGTAGATGGTTTGGCCTTTCGGAACCTCACCGCTCTTGCGGAGCCAGGCGCGACCGTTTTTGGTGAGCGTGGCGACCTCGACCCGCTCGATACTGCGGCGTTTCCCATCGCGGCGAAGGTTGATGTGCTGGGTGGCTACCAGCCCTTTCGAGCGCAGATAGCTCAGATCCTTATCCAGCTTGCGCTGTTTGCCGTCGTAGATCGTATCGGCGAGGTCGGCGGTACGGACGACGCGGAAGCGTCCTAGCTCCAGCATGGTTCGACGTTCCTCTGGGCGCAGTTGCACGCCGATGCTCTGCGGAGGGATGCGGTCGCGCCGGGTGCGGCGGGTTTCGGGAGCCTCGCGTGGGTCTTTCGCCTGCTGATGTACACGTACCTCGCGCGCATTGGAGCGGGGCGCAGACCGGGTGCGTCGCGGCGGCTCATGGTTCAATCTGTATTCGCTGGCACGTTCCGAGAGTGCTTCCAGGCGCCGCAGAATCGGATGCGGCTCCCGCTCCGCCGGTTTGGGAGGTTGGGGCGGAATGTCCCGATGGTGGACAACGTTCTGAGGAATATCCAGTCTCATGCTTCCTCCTCGGTATCGCCGTCCTCCGCGGGAGCGGGCGTGAATTCAATGGAGATCTGGGCGACATCGGTCTTCGCGCCGAACTTTTTCGGACGCTCGCGGGCCGGCGCTGGCGCTGCGGTTTCGTCAGCAGCCGGTACGGGCTTCGGTCCGTGGCCGACTACGCGGTGCACGTCGTAGTCGGCCACGCGGGTAAAGCGGTTCATCTCTTTCTCCGCGATCTTGCGCATCTTGCGTACTTTTGCGACGAGGTCGGGAGTACGTTCCGTGTACTGGTCGTCGTCGTTCAGCATGGTCAGTGTTCCTCCTCATCCCCGAACTGCGCGAGGATTTCATCGGACAGCTCGCTTTGTCGGGTGTGGATTTCCTGGTCGAGATGCCGGAGCTTGCGGCCTGTATCGCGCAGGAAGAACTTGCGCTCGATCCAGACGGTCAATCCGAGAAGGTTGGCGAAGAGCAGAGAGCAGTAAAGCACGATGCTCTTGAGGTAGCTGTGCAGAATGAGGCTGCGCCACGGCACGAGGAAGTGCAGCTCGTGCATCGACCAGAAACCGAGCGCGAGAAAGATCAGGGTGGCTACGAAGGCGGCATTGGCGATCATGTGTGTCCTTTCCGCCGCGATAACCAGCGACACTGTCAGAAAAAAAGCGGAGAGGCGTCGGCCCCTCCGCGAAAGATGGGATGACGTTAGCCGTCCTCGCCGAAATCGACCAGTGCTTCAGGCCGGTCCAGCCGTTGAATGCGTATCGCGTGGACGGCGTAGACGCTACGGCTCACCGGGAAGCGTTCACCGCCAACGACCACGCCACGCTCCTGCTCCAGGGCGCGCAGCTCGCCTGTGATTTCGAGATAATCACCGCGCCTCATGCCGCGGGTGAAACCGCAGAAGAACGGGCCGAGGCAGATGATGCGATGCCAGTCGATGCGGGGCGTCCACTGATTGGTGGAGAGGTCCCATGTGCCGGAGACGGTCGCTAGCAGCAGAATTGAGTAAGCGTCCTCGGTGATTCCATCCGAGGGCGGCGCCTCGGCATTCCTGCCGAGGAACCCGCGCAACGTGACGATATTCTTGAAGAGAGCAGTCATGATTGCGCCTCCCGAGGGAGGACAACGCGGCCTAAGCCGCGTCGTCCTCCGTGATCGGCTCGGCGTCGGGGTTCTCGCCGGGGGCAGGCTGCGTCAGCTTCTTCACGATGCTGGCGCGAACCTCCCAACCGCGGCGCTTCACCGTGGTTTTCTTCCTGTCCTCGCCGACCTCGGCGTCGTACTCGGTGCTGCGCAGTTCGCCCTCGATCTGCACGTAGTCGCCCTTCTTCAGATTCTTCGCGTAGTCGGCGGGCTTGCCGAAGGCGACGATGCGGTGCCATTCGGTGTGGTTCACCCACTGGTTCGTCTGCTTGTCCTTGTAACCGGACTTGGTGGCGAGCGACAGAACCACGAAGGAGTTCTGCTGCCGGGTTGCGAAGCTCTGGGCGTCATTGCCTAGGTAGCCCTTCAGAGCGATTTTGTTTTCGTAGAGTGACATGTTATTTCTCCTGTTTGTATTTGCCCGGATTGCCCTCGGGACACTCTTGCGCAACGCGACGCGAGTGTGCCCCGCTCCCTAGCGCCGAAAGCGTGCTTTTTCGGGAGGTTCGGGAAATCTTTTTGCGTTCGTTGCACAAAAGATTTTCTGAAAGCCGAAACCCTTTGGGCGGCGAAGTCGAAGCAGAACGCCGAGTGCCGACGGGCGCGGGACCAGCACCGAGCGAGTGACCGAGGGTGAGCAGGGAAAATACGGGAGAGGTGGCGATCTATGGAAACCCTCTACTGAAGGCCATTTCCAAAAGGGCGCCACTGCGACCGGGCCGGTAGAACCATTCCATGCCGCTTGCCATGCTTCCGGCTGCAAGAGCAGAAAGTTGGCGAACCTTGCCGCTGCAGTGTCGTCCTCTGGCTGTCGCGCGAAGAGTTTCCTGGGCGACGGAGCGAAGACCGGACAGCACGGTTTCCGATTGGCGAGGGCAGAAAAGGAACCATCTGTTTGCGAGTGAAAGGGTGTGCCTGCCTCGTCCGAATTTGCGACCGCCTGCCCACGGTGCTCTCCGCAAAGCGATCTCGTGGAGGATTCCATCGACCGCTGCGATGTGCTCTCCGATCCCATGCATGACCGGAACCGCCATCGAGCTGCCGAGGACACGGAGAGGTATTTCATGCGATGCTCCGTGGCTTTGCTCCACGCTTGCGATGGCACAGCACATGAAGCGCGGCGAGGATATGGGATGTCGTGGTATTGCGGCCATAGAGGACCATGTCGGCGTAGCGCACCGGCGCGAGATCTCCAACACGATCGACTAACAGGAGCGGCAGATGCGACGCGCACTCGAGAATGCGGTGGACAACTCTTCCGGCGGGATCGGCCTGCTGCACATGGACCAGCACGCCGCAGACTGCGGCACCGCCCTCGCTCATTCCTATCGCATCGTTGCTGTCGTGAACGGCGATAACGTCATAGAGATGGAGCCGCAGTACGAACGCCAGAGCCGAAAGCAGTTCAGGGTCGGGACAGTAGAGGAGGATTTGCTTTTTCGGTCGCATGGCCTCTAGCTCCCAAATGCCTGGTCTTCGTGGACGTAGCTAATGACGAGACCGAGGGGATTGGTCAGCAGCATTTGGTTGGGCACTTCGTCGCGGAAGCCATAGAGGACGTTGGCAGTCCAGCGTTCGCGCCGCTGCTCCTGGCCATCGCCCGGAGAGCGGAAGACTCTCTGAAATTCAATCTGCGCGCGATACGGAGCCTGCCGGGTGTCCTCCAGCACGACCGCATCGATCTCGATGTCCACGTTGGGCGCGCTTGGATCGAGCAGGAAGGCCTGAAGTGTCTTCTGTTGGTTCACCTGCTGGAGCGTTGCGGACTGCAACTGGTTCGAGAGGAAATCCAGCGACTGCGAAAAGTCCCGTTGCAGCGTGGCGTGATTGCGCCCATAGTAGAGTTCAGCCCACCGCGCCAGATAGTATTTGCTGACACGCTCGACGGGAAGTTTCGAGAAGTCGTCGTAGTTCATCACCTGGCCGCGCCCGATGTCCGAGATGGAGATGACGAGCGGCTTCAGCCGCGAGGCAGCGGTCTGTGCTCGATAGAGAAGCGCAAGCAGCGCGAGCGCGACCATCGAGAGCACGAGCAGGGCAACCTTGAGGTAGGTATTGGTCACAATCGGTTCGGCATACAGTTCGAGGAACTTGTGACCGGCATCGGTAGTAGAGAAGGATGTTTTTGTCATAGTGTTACTTCCCTATCGGATTGACCCAGGTTCCGCTGCGGCCGCTGAGGATGGAACCTGTCAGCTCCGGTATCTTGACCAGGCCGTAGATGCAGACAAACAGCGTGAGCAGCAGCGCAGGCATAATCGTCAGCGCATTCGTGATGCTGATGTTGCCGATGACTTTGAACATCGAGGTCAGGACTTGCCCGAAGACGTAAATGAAGGCGGAAGCAATCACCTGATAGAAGCTGAAGCCGATGAATGCCTTGAACCATCCCCAAAAGAGCCAGTCCATCTTCGGCACGATGAACCAGGGGATAAAGACCGGCCCGATCAGGACGCACACGGCGGAGGCAACCAGGCCGTAGGCGATAACAGCGAAGGCCACAGCCTGCATAGCCGCCAGTAGGAGCGCGATCACCAGAAAAGTCAGGTCTTCCAGGATGTCGAACTTTCCAGGTGGAGTGCCAAGCTGTTGCTCCGCGTTGACGATGGTGTTGGCGATCTGCTGCGTCTGCTGTGACTCGATCTTGCTGGATAGGGTGAGGGCTTCCTGGGTAATGAGGTCGCTGAAGCTGTAGCCGACGCCGGGGATGGGCGTCGAGTAGTAGGTCAACATGCCGAGGCCAAACGCAATCATCAGGATCAGGTCGGCAAATTTCGAAAAATGAAATCCGCCGCCGTGTCCCTGCGCGGAGGACAGGGCGGACTTGATCCCAAACCAGGCGATCAGAATTATGGCCAGGCCACGAAAGATGTCCAGGCCCGTGGCCTGCAGCGCAGGGCTGTTGGCCGTCAGTAGCTGGCTGATGGCCTGGTTGAGAAAGGTAAACGGGTTCTGCGGCATGGCTCACTGTCCTCTAGTCGAGAGGGAGACGGCATGAATGGAATCGCTCACGCCGCCGGTCACGTTCTGCATGAGAGTGGAGAAGTTTTGCTGGAAGTAAATCGACTGATTGATGAGCCGGTTGCGCTCGTCCAGTTCCTCTTTGGCATCGAGCGCTTGCTGCGCGGCAGCCGTGGCTAGGATCTGGTTGGTGTCCTGCTGTGAGTGAATCTGCAGCAGTGTGGCGGAATTGATCTTGCCAAGCAGAGCATTCGAGGTCTGCTGGCTGGGGTCAGTCGAGTAGGTGTCCGATTCAAGATTCGCCAGCTTCTGCTGGAAGGTCTGCGAGTCGGAGCGGATCGTCCCCAGCGTGGACAGCGAACTGGTCAGCGTCGCCTGTCCGATTTCCGAGCTGGCGTACTGGTTCTGGATGTTGGCCTGAGTCGCAGCATCCTGAGAAGACAGGCTGCCACTTTGCAGCTGAATGACTGCTCCGGTATACGCGGAGGTGGCGCGTGTCGGGTTGCCGAGATCGAGCGCGTTGATCCATGCGGAGGTAGCTCCGGAAGTATTCGCCGCCGAAAGGCTTGGATTGGTGAGATTGGTCCACACGGAGAAGTCGGACTTATAACGCGCGGCGAGGTCCTGCGGCATCTGCGACATTTGGTAGGCGAGGTTGTAGGCCGCGATCACCTGGGTCATGGTTTTGTAAGTGCTGGTGTAAATCTGTTCGGCGGTCTGGAGACCCTGTGATCCCTGCTCGATCTGCTGCAGGGCATGGGCGCTCTGCGTTGGGTCGAAGACGATCCCGCTGCCGAACTGCGCCTGCGCCGCAGGCGCGAGCGCAAGGGTGAGGGCTAAAACTGAAAAAAGCAATTTGCCGTATTTCATAGCGGTTCCTTTCTGTGCGCGTCGAGCGTAAGCAACGGCGCGGTGGTTGTGTAGCGATAAGGGGATGGTTTCTTCGGAGGCGAGGGGGAGGCGCAGCCAACCACAAGCACGCCGAGAAGCGCGAGCGAAGCAAGGCGTATCACATCACTCCCGGCATGTCGTGGTTCTCATAGGCAGGCAACAGCATGTCTTGCGTGAGGTAAATCTTGATGCGATGGCCTTCGTGGATGGTGATGGTGGGAGGGATGTTGATGAATTTGTCGAGCACGTTGGCGCCGGAAGCGGTAAGGCTCTCGGCCATACCCTGCCGGTACACATCGGAGCCGTTCTCCTCAATTCCTGAGTCCGTGGTCGCTTCGGCTGCGCCGGCGATGACGCCGAGTGCAATGGAAGCGCCGAAGATTTCGAGGTAATGGTTATTGACCTTGTCTTTCAGGCCCGTTTCACCCGCCTGGTCGAGACCGTGAAACTGGTCGAGATCGACGGAGTAGCCGTCCGGCATCAACATGCGGTGGAAGGCGACGGCAAGGCGCTTCTGGCCGAAGCCGGAGACCTTCTGTGCATCGCCGAGGATGAACGTGCCTTCGGGAATCAGGACATGCTGGCGGTCCTGACTGTAGACAGGATTGGTGACCATGACCTTGACTGGCCCGGCGAACTCGCCATCGAGACGGTTCACGAGTGCCGTGTCGATGGTGGTCCCCTCGAAGAGCACAAAGGGCTGGCCGTGCGCGGAGTTGACATTCACCTCCGGCGCGCGCTTCCCGACTGCGCCCGGCTGCGGCGATGTGGGGGACGAGGTGACCAGACTATTTGCCACTCCGGTGTTTGCGGCGGGCAAAGGCGCGGATACGGAAGAGGAGACGCTCGATACATCGTCGTTGCCGGAGACCAAGTTCGATGCAAAGCGGGCCTTGAAGGCCAGCGCCTTTTCTGCCTCGGCAATGGGATCGCGGGGCGGCTCGGTCGGCGGCAACTGTCCTGTGGAGGCTGGCATCGTGTTGGCCGCTGCTGCCGCATTGCCTGCTACAGGAGATGTGCCCGCATCTGCCTTTTGCGCCTGGGCCTGTTGTTCACTCTGCCGCTGGTCCGCGCTGAGGTCCTGCTCCAATTCCTGAATCTTCCACTGATTCATGTCCGTGGAAACGGCCAGCGAGGGAGGCGGCACGTCTTTCTGCGCAGTCCTGGCGTGGTTTTTCGAGAACATCACGGCCATTAGGATCAGCAGAGCAAGTCCGGCAACGACATAGCCTTGTGCCTGCTTGGGAACGACGCCTTCCGGCAGCCTGCGCTTGTCACGGACTGCCGGAGCTGTTGGCGGTGTTTGCGATTGCGCTGCCGGTGACATTTCCTGCGCCGTAGTTTCAGGGACCGATTTCTCTTCTGCCATCTCGCCCCCCTACTGTGCCTTCCGCTGAAATTCGAGCCGGTGCTTGCCGATCTCGAGATAGCCTTTGTCAACTACGGTGGGGAGGATGTAGGTGCCATCCTTCAACTGGAAGGTAATCAGGTCGGGTTTCTTGTCCTTCAGTTCGTACACAGAGAACTTCTCCGCAGCCGACGACTTGATGTAGGTAAATTTGTTGTCGTGGTAGATCGCGGAGACATCGAAGGGCTTGTCGTCGTGGAAGGTGTAATCGAACTTCAGCGCCGTGGTGGGATAGTTGGCGCGGAACTCTTCGACGGCCTGTGCCGCGTGCTGTTGCGCAAGGCGGGCCTGCGCCTCGGCGGCGGCGACTTCCGAAGCCGACACCCATTTTGTTGGGCTATCGGCGGCGGCCAGAGAAGATGGATCGCTCGGCTCGATGACCACCTTCAGGTCGGGCTCAGTGGACTCGTCATCATCCAGCGTGAAGGAATAAACATTCCCTTTGTCGGTGATCAGGTCAAGGCTGGAGTGGATGCCAGCTTTTGCCGGATGAACAAAACAATAGTTTCCGACCATATCGACGATCCAGAAGTCTTTATCGCCGGTCGCAGCATCCAGAATTTTCTCTGTCGGGGGAAGCTGAATTAGTGTGGTGTAGCTCATTTTGCCGCGAACACTCACGATGTCGTTGGCGTGGTAGTGGACGATGCGGGCTGATTGCTGACCGTGGGCGACGGTCGCAACCAGACCGAGCACCAGCGGAAAAATAGGAGCGCGGTTCATCGGTTCACCTCATGTTGTGTAGGGTTGGGGTAGTCGTGGACCAGGCGCAGGAGTCCCTGTTCCGGTCCGTAGCGGGCGAAGTAGTCCTGTTTACGCAGGTTGTCGCGTGAATTGTTGGTGGCAATCCAGTAGGTCAGCACATCGACTTCGAGGGCCAGCTTTTTGGTCCCGCGCGGCTGGATCACCAGCAGCTCCCTCTTGGGGATAAGCGATTCCAGCAGCTCAAGCTGGGTGTCGTTCAACTGGAAGATGTCGGCATACAGCTTGCGGTCGATGTTGGGGTTGGCAAGAAATATCTTGGTCGGACAGGACTCGTTGACGATATGCAGCAGGTCCGACGCGGCCAGCTCCACGACCGATTGCGTCGCAAGGATCATGGCTGCGTTCTTTTTTCTCCACGTTTTCTCCCCGCGGACGATCCAGTCGCGGATGGTCTTGTTCCTGAGAAAGATCCATGCCTCGTCGATCACGAATACCTTGAAGATCGCCGTATTCTTAGGCCTTTCGATCTCAGAGGACGCGCGCTGTAGCACATAGAACAGCAGCGGCTCCAGCACGTTCGGGTATTCCGACCAACCATCGAAGTTGAAGGTCTGGAAGCGGGAGAACGTAAGCGTGTCCTCCACGTTGTCGAAGAAGTGGCCGAACTGGCCCGCCTGGGTCCATCGGTGCAGGCGCTCTCCCAAAGGACCAAGAATGGACGCGAAGTTGGTCAGCGTCCTGATCGCGGCAGGCAATTTGTAGACACGTTCGATGGCGGCGAACAGAGCCTTTTCATCTTCTGGCGTCAGATCGTACCGCCCGCCGGATTCGATCAGTACGCGCAAAAACAGAAAGAGAAAATTCTGGTTCTCGTCGCTTGGATCCAGGGAAAACGGGTTAATAGTGAAGCCGGGGTTTTTCAGGCCGACATTCAAGTATGTTCCGCCGAAGACGCGCGTCAGGGTTTCGTAGCTGCCGCCGAGGTCGAAGATGAAGGTCAGCGGCTCATACTTCTGCGCTGCCTGCAGAGTAGTTGATAAACAAAATGACTTCCCCGAGCCAGTGGCCCCAAGTAGCAGCGTGTGCGGCACATCGCCTGAGTGCAGGTTGAGATAGTAGGGTGTGCCGTGCGTGGATTCGAGTGCAAGCAGGTACTCCCGCTCCAGATGCGGGTTCCACTGACTGCCACTATCAACGGTGAAGAGAAAGCTCAGGTCGGCGTAGTTGGAGTTGAGCGCCCACTGTTTGCGCAGATTGAACTGCTTGTTGCCCGGAACTGTCGCAAAAAACGCATTCAGCAGGTTGTACCGTTCCTCATAAAGCAGGCCGTCGTGCTGCGTGAAGAGTTTCTGAAACTCGGCGACGGCATGCTCCGCTTTCAGGCGGTCCTCATCGTAGATCACGACCGACAGCGTGAACTCGCCGAAGTTCTTGCCTTCCATGCCCAGCGCAGTGAGAGCTGCGCCAAGCTCTGCGACAGCAGCCTCCTTCGAATCATCCACCAGCTCGTCCTTCGGCCCAGCGTTCTGCCGGTCCTGGAGGTTCGAGACGAAGCTAGTCTTCGAGTTGTGGTGATGCCGGCGGCGGCTGGCAATCTCTTTGCGGGCCTTCGCGTTATCGACCGGATGCCATTCGGTGACGACGTGGAAGTTGGCGGGAATATCGAACAGTCCCTGCAAGAGCAAGGGCCGCGTCTCCGAGGGAAGCTCTTTCAGCGTGAGGACGCGGAGATAGTCGTCATCCATGCGCAGGTAGCCGCGATGCGCTTCCAGCTCGGAATCGCATAATTGCCAGTCCATGTGCTTGGCGCTGTACAAGCGCGCATTGTGATTTTTCGAGGGGCGGAAGTTTACGAGACGGCGCAGGATGCGAAACGCCCCTTCCGCCCCTGGCAGCTCGACCGTCATGAGGTCGTTTAGCTGCCCACTCAAGCTCTGAACCTTGTGCTGCAACCGCAACCGGTCGCGCTCGATCTGCGCGTAAATGAGCGTGCGCTCTTTATTTCCGGAGAACAGCGCGCGCAGGTCGCGCAGCGACGCGCGTGGCTGCTTCGACAATGCGGCGAGCGCGTGTAGTAGGCTCGCCTTCTGATAACTGCCGTCGATCATCACGGCCCAGAAAACCTCGATGGAATACAAACGGTCTGACTTGGATTGGAGGAACGCGGCACGCTGCTCTACAGCAGCGCGCACCAGCGGATTTTCATACTCCGCGTGCGGAATCTCAGGGCGGTTGTGCTTGAACAGAATTTGATAGAGCCGGGTCCGGTCATCGAGCGAGCGGAAGGCCGCTTCCAGACGTTTCACCATAAAATCGCGCCCGGCGTGGTCGAGGCTCTCGTAGTCGATCCCTCCGATCTTCAGGACAGTGCCGAGATCGCCCGATTTGGTGAGGAAGGAATGCTCATCCCAAAACCCGTACAGGTTGATCTGCGCCGGAAACGAGCCCGCCTCTTTCCAGTCCTTCGTGATGGCGTCAATTCTGACCATCGCGTCTCCTGATCGTGATTTCTATGGGATCCGGCTTCATGAGGTCGTAGCGGCGGCGGAACTTGCCGGAGTTGAACAGCACGCGGAGAATTTCGACATCGTGCTTGGTGGCGACGCGGGCGATGATGACGCCCACGATGAACAAAACAATGCCGCCGACCAGGGAGTGCATGAGAGAAAAGACAGCTCCCCCGGTAATCAGCGCGACAAAGAACAGCCTTCGCTCCGCGCCGAGAACGGTCAGCGGGCGGTTCATCGCCTTGTAGACTCTGCTCTGTCGAAAACCGCCCTCTGCCATAGCTCGTCTCCTTTACGCCTGTCGAGTGTTCTGTTGTGGTTGGGCCTGCCGTCGAAGAGCTACGACGGAAAGAGCCACGCCATGAAGTTCACGGCGCCGACCGCCATGCCGATGCCGAAGACGATCCCGGCGAGCATGCGCTTGGACTGGCCTTCGCCGTAGGCGAACATCAGTCCTCCCACGACAATCGCGACCAGACTGAGGCCGGTCGCTATCGTGCCGGTGAACGCGGTTTTGAGGACATTCACCGCGTTGTCCCACGGATCGCTGCCGGTGCTTTGGGCATAGACCGGCAGCGCCGCAAGCAACATCAGGGATGGAACGGTCAGTATCCGGGCCTGCGAGCACAGGCGCGGGAGGCGGGGTCGTGGAGTGGAAGAGTGCAGATTCATGGTTTCCTCTCGTTTCGGGTGTTCTCCGTGCATGTCATGAAGCGAAAGTACAACCGTTTTTTGCGGAGGCCTGATGACTGAAATGGGGTCCGTGATGTGTTTTCGTCATCAGCGAAAAGACACACCTTTGTGGCGCTTTGGGAACAGAGAGGGCATAGGCGCGGGAGAGCGCAGAGCATATCATTCCGGCGATGTGAGGCAAAGAGACCGAGGGCGCGGCCTGGGTCAAGGCAGGACAACTACGTTTCAGATGAGGGTTCGCCTTGAGGCAGACGGGACACGCGGATACCATCCTTCATTGGCTGGAATGCCGGAAGAGGAGAGCCGCCTTGCGGCGACTCTCTCCCGAACACGCACAGCCCTTGCGCGGGCCTGCCAGCAATGTGTTTCGTCCAACTCGATCCCGATATATCTGCGGCCCGTCAGCAGTGCTGCCGCGCAGGTAGAACCACTGCCGCAGAATGCGTCCAGCACAACCTCGCCAGCCAGCGAGAAACTCCGAATCAGTGGCACCAGCGCCGAGATGGGTTTCTGGGTTGGGTGCAGTTTGTTGCCGCTGTAATCCACATCGATCACGTCTGCGATGGGGTTTTTCGGCAGCGGTGGTCTGCCCTTTGCCAGCAGGTATGCCTGCTCGTGCTGATAGCGAACCAGCCTGGACTTTGAAGCGTAGTTCTTGCGAAAGACCACATGCCCGACCGGATAAAATCCCGCTTCGCGCCATGCCGCAAAGAACTTATCGACTGCGCTCCACCCATAGAACATTGCTGCGAGTCGATCCTGCTTCAGTACCCGGTAGGCTTCTTTCATCGCGGGTTTGAGCCAATCGCTATTCTTATCGTTCCGGATCGTGCGACCGGTGCGGTCGCGGTAGTTCACGAGATACGGCGGGTCAGTGAGAATGAAATCCACACTCTCTGCAGGTATCTGCCGCATCACCTCGATGCAGTCGCCGTGAAGGATTGTGTTGGCGTAGCTGCTTTGCCGTGTTTGAACTGCGGTTGTCATTGCTTGAATCTCCTTTGGCCCCTTGTCTCTGAAGTCGACCGGGACACATCCGGCGAAGCCAGCGAGGGTTCCGCCTCCCCAGGCAAGCAAGCGCTTTTTCGGCGGGTGCCCTTTAGGGACAGCCGAAACCCGTCAGGGCTCGAAGCAGAGCGCGCGCAGTCCGCCAGGGCGGCGGAGAATACCCGAAGCCGTGTCCGGGCGATACGCTGAGATTCAGGGGCAGGAGTCAGGAGCAAGCATGGCAATTGCAGGAAGAACAAGGGAACAGGGCAAACTGTCCCCTTTTCCTGATGACCAAAATGCAACAGCGACCCCAGTTTCGTCATCAGTAAAGCCCAAAAATCAGCCATAAAGTAGCTCCATCCGGGGTAGAAATCGCGGTTTTCGCTTGACAGGCCCGGTGTGGAGGTTGAGCGTGCACGGTCCAATTCCAATTTCTTCCTTCCCAGAGCCATTCGTGGACGCCATTGAAGCGGGAAAATTTCTCGGACTTCACCCAGTAACAATTCAACGGCTGGCCAGGACAGGCACCCTTCCCGGCCATCCTGTGCAGGGCGGAGCAAGAAAACACTGGCGATTCCTGCTGTCGGAACTGGGAGAGTGGTTGAGAGAGAAGCATGGAGACAATTCAGAAGGAGGAGGCCCGAAAGAGTGATCGAAACTTTGCAATCCTGCACGCCTTGTCATGGCCATCGGCGCACTGTATTTTTGCTCGAAATCTCCACACTTCATGCGCTCGATCGGCCCCCTGCGGCGGTCACAAAAGACTTTCAACTTCCCCAATTTTCGAGGTACAGTGCAATTACCGATGCACTTCGTGGCCTCTGCGAAAGGAGGAAATCTTGAGAAAGGCACGAAGTCAAACAGGCAGTTTAAGTTTGTCCGTCAATGGCAGTGGAGTACAGGTATGGAATTTCCGCTGGTGGGAAACGTTGCCGGACGGCAAACGGGTAAGAAGAAGACGGCAGGTCGGAACGCTTGACCGCTACAGAACGGAGGCCGCAGCAGAACGGGTTGTGCGAAGCTGGCGGCTGGCCGTCAACTCTAACCAGGTACGCTTATTCAGCGGAATCACCATGAAGGACGTCATCGATCACTTTCGCATGAAGGAACTGGCGGACAAAGGCGAGCAGGGACGCGCCTGGTCTACGCGGAACCGTTATGCGAGTTATCTCAGCGCATGGATTGAGCCGAGATGGGGCAAAGAGGAATTGGCTGCCATCAAGACTCCGCTCGTCGAGGAATGGCTGGGTGAGCTGATGCAGAAACCGCGCAAGCGGAAGGAGAAGCAGGCTACGAAGCAAGAGGAAAAGGAACTGAAACCTCTTGCACCGGGGTCGAAGTCCAAGATCCGCAATCTGATGAGTGTGCTTTTCAACCACGCGATTCGGTGGGAGTTCACGGATCGAAACCCGATTACAGGACCGACCAAAGGCTCCGGGGTTCGCCAGAGTTCCAAACGGCAGAGCATCCCGGATATCCTCGAAGTCTCTGAAATGCAGGCTATCGTTGCCGAGTTGCAATTGAGGGAGAGTGTCCTGCTGTTTCTGGATATGGTGACCGGGCTGCGGCGCGGCGAACTAGCCGGTCTCAAGTGGGAGGATATCGATTTCGAGAACCTGCAGATCGATGTCAACAAGTCGGTGGTGAGTCAGGTGGTTGGTCGGTGCAAGACAGAGGCTTCGCAGAAACCGGTGCCGCTCGACGAATACACGGCGCAGGCTCTGCTGGCTTGGTATCGGCTCACGCCCTACCGTCAGCCGAGCGATTGGGTCTTTGCTTCCAACAGCGCACGCGCTGGGAAGAAGCGCGGCAAACAACCGTTATGGTTGTCGAGCATTATGCGTTATCACATCCAGCCGGTGGTGAAGCGGCTCGGCATCAACAAGCGGGTTGCGTGGCACACGTTCCGGCGCACCTACACAACACTTCTTCATGCGAATGGAGAAGATGTCAAGGTGGTGCAGGAACTCCTGCGTCACAGTTCGTCTCGCATCACTCTGGACATCTACGCACAGGCGCAGATGCCCGCAAAACGGGCGGCGCAGCATAAAGTCGTGCAGATGGTGCGTCCGGAATTTCGCCCCGAGATGGTTGAAAAGGGGGCTTAAGTGGTCCCCAAAAAGGTCCCCGGCGATTTTAAGGGCTTCGCGCTAAGTGCTTGATTTTATTTGGCGTCCCCGACGGGATTTGAACCCGTGTTATCGCCGTGAAAGGGCGGTGTCCTGGGCCGGGCTAGACGACGGGGACGCTAAGCCGGCGTGGAGATGCACACAATTCCGGCGAGAGGGGTCACTCTGAATCTATCAATTGCAGGCTCCAGTGTCAAAAATTCCCGGCCTCTTCGCAGGTTTGTTCTATTGCGCCTGCACACGATCGTTGGGCAGTAACCTCTATATATGCCGGGAACTGAATGGCCCGCTTTTTCGTACCTTGGGGCGGCAGAAATGTCTCGCCCAACCTAAAATTTCCATATAAGCGAAGAATTCGTGAAGCGTTCCTGCTCGAATTGAATCCATATTTCATCGCTGTCGCCGAAAAACCTTCTTCGGCGGCAATTTTGAACCCGGCAACGACCGGAGTGAACTATTGAGGATTTCCTTTTGAAGAGACCACTACGCATACTCCTCCCGTCCGTGCCTCTCCTGCTTTGCCTGGCGCTTACCGCCTGTGACAAAGCGGCTCCCGCGGCAGCCCCTGCATTCCAGGCACTGCCGGTGCAGACGATTACTGTTTCGTCCTCCCCTGTTCCGCGCTCGGACGAATATGTGGCAACGATCAAATCGCGCCGCTCGGCTACGCTCAATCCCCAGGTGGACGGCAACCTCACGGCGATCCTGGCCCATTCTGGCGAGCATGTAAATGCCGGCCAGATGTTGATGCAGATTGATCCGGCCAAGCAGGCAGCGACTGTCCAGTCACAGGCTGCAACCATGCAGCAAAAGCTCGCGGTCTACAAATACAACCAGACCGAGGTCGAGCGTCAGCGCAAGCTCTTTGCCGCCGGCGTGACCAGTCGCGACACCCTGGACCAGGCGGAGCAGGCCTACGCCAACTCCAAAGCCGACTATGAATCCTCCGGGGCCCTGCTCAACACTCAGGAAAAAGAACTCGGCTACTACGATATCCGCGCTCCATTCGCCGGCATTGTTGGGGATATTCCTGTTCACATTGGCGATTACGTCTCCGCTAGCACGATGCTGACCACGGTCGATGAAAATCGCGACCTTGAAGCCTATATCTACATCCCGGCCGAACTCGCTTCGCAAATTCACATGGGGCTACCCGTCGAGATTCTTGACAACAACGAGCAGCTTATTGAGAAAACGACGATCGATTTTATTTCGCCGCAGGTTGACAACGGATTACAGGGCATTCTGGTCAAGGCTCCAGTGCGTTCTGAACAGGCCACTGTTCGCAACGCGCAGCTGGTCAAGGCCCGGGTTATATGGAGTATGGTTCCCACGCCGGTCGTCCCTGTGCTTGCCGTTACCCGGCTGGGCGGGCAGGCGTTTGTGTATGTCGTGCAAAGCCAGGGCGATCACTCCTTCGCTCATCAGGTCGCGGTAAAGCTTGGCGACCCGATTGGGAATAACTACGCGATACTCGACGGATTGCATAACGGCGACAAGGTCATCATCTCCGGAACGCAGTTTCTCGCCGATAAGATGCCGGTACAGCCGCTGGGTTAGCCCAACGCAATCAGCATGACTCTTCACATTCACGATTGATAGTCGTTCAGGATTGATCAAAGACAGGCAGGCTTCTCTTGGTTGACTTTTTTATTCACCGGCCAGTTTTCGCAACAGTATGCGCGCTGCTTATTGTGCTTGCGGGCGCGGTCGTCATCCCCACGTTGCCGATTTCGCTGTATCCAACACTGGCGCCGCCCCAGGTCACCGTCAGCAGCAACTACATCGGGGCGAATGCGCAGGTGGTGGAATCCGCAGTGACCATCCCGCTGGAAGAGCAGATCAACGGTGTTGAGGGAATGCGCTACATCTCCTCGACCAGCTCAAATGACGGCACCAGCACCATTACCACCACCTTCCAGACCGGTTACGACCTGAATATTGCGGCGGTCGACGTGCAAAACCGTGTCGCTTCGGCGCAGGGCCGTCTGCCACAGGCCGTGAACAATACGGGCATTACGATTACCAAGGCCAACTCGAACTTTGTATTTGCCGCGGCATTCCTCTCGCCTCACAAAAGCTACTCCGATCTGTTCATCAGCAACTATATTGACGTTTACGTAAAGGACGCGCTCAAGCGCATCCCCGGTGTCGGCGATGTGCTCATCTTCGGCGAGCGCAAATATGCCATGCGCATCTGGCTGGATCCTGCAAAGCTGGCCGCGCGCGGGCTGACTGCCTCGGATGTAACCAACGCCCTCGCTGAACAGAACGTTGAAATTCCCGCCGGACAGGTTGGACAGCCTCCCTCGGACCCGAAACAGGCATACCAAATTCCGATTCGCGTAGTGGGCCGCCTCTCCGATCCGGCACAGTTCGACAACATCATTCTGAAAAATACCGCTGGTGGAATCGTGCAACTGAAGGATGTGGGCCGCGCCGAGCTTGGGGCTGAAACCTACTCCACGGACCTGCGCTTCGACGGTCAGGAAGCTATCGGCATTGGCGTGCAGCAGCTGAGCAATGCCAATGCGCTGGAAGTGGACCGCGAGGCCAAAGCCGCATTAGAACAGCTCTCGAAAACCTTCCCACCCGATCTTACCTACGCTATTCCTTTTGACACGACTACCGTCATTGGCGACTCGATTCGTGACGTGGTCCAGACGCTGGGCGAAGCCATCGTCATCGTCATCATTGTCATCTTCCTGTTCCTGCTCGACTGGCGCGCAACCATTATTCCGGCGATTACCATCCCCGTTTCGCTGGTCGGCACCTTTGCTTTCATCAAGGTATTCGGCTTCTCCATCAATTCGCTCACCATGTTCGGCATCACGCTGGCTACCGGGCTTGTGGTCGATGACGCCATCGTCGTCATTGAAAATGTGCAGCGACATATCAGCGCTGAGCACTCCGACCCGCATACAGCCACGTCGGTTGCCATGTCTGAGGTCACCAGCGCCGTGGTTGCAACTTCGCTCGTGCTGATCTCAGTCTTTGTGCCGGTCTCATTCTTCCCGGGAACGACGGGCATCCTTTACCGGCAGTTTGCGCTGACGATCGCCTTCGCCATCGCCATTTCCGCCTTCAACGCACTTACGCTCTCCCCGGCTCTGGCGGCGCTCCTGCTGCGCGGCGAAGGCGTTAAGCACGGACTCTTTGGCGTGATCGACCGCAGCATCCAAAAGACCACGCAGGTCTATGGCTGGGTCACACATCGTATGCTGCGCTTTCGCTACGCTGTGCTCCTGGTCTTCATCGCCGGACTCGCATCGACGGTCTATCTCTACACGCACGTTCCTACGGCGTTTGTACCCTCCGAGGACCAGAATTATCTTCTATGCATCGTGCAGACGCCGCCAGGGGCTTCTCTCAGCTACACGAGCGCGGTGGCTCAGCGGGCAGTCGATCTTATCCGGCAGAACAAAGACGTTTACGGCACATTTGCCGTCATGGGGTTCAGCCTCAGCGGGGGCAGTTCTTCGAACTATGGCCTTATTTTTGTCCCCCTCAAGAGCATCGATGAACGCACGAAGGAGGGCCCGGGACATTCGGCTGACGCTATCCTGCACGACCTTGGACCCAAGCTATTTGGCGTACCAGGAGGCATTGTTGCGATGTTTGGGCCGCCTGCCATTCAGGGCATTGGCGCGTTCGGCGGTTTCCAGTTTGAGCTGCAGGACACAGGCCGCAATACGCTCAGCGATCTGGCCCGCGTAGCGCAAGAGATCGTTGGAGCCAGCAGACAGGACAAGCGTCTGACCGGGCTTTACACCGCCTATACGGCCAACGACCCGCAACTGCTCGTCTCGATTGACCGCGAAAAGGCGAAAGCAATGAGCGTTTCACTGAGCCAGATCAGCGCTACGCTCGGCGTCTTCATGGGGTCGCAGTATGTGAATGACTTTGACTTCAACAACCGCTCCTATCGCGTCTATGTGCAGGCCGACCAGTCGGCGCGCATGACGCCCAACGATCTGCGCAGGTTCTACGTGCGCTCCGACTCCGGGCAGATGGTTTCGCTTGACAACCTGGTCACGATCCAACAATCTTCCGCGCCGCAGGTGATTTATCACTACAACCTGTTCCGGTCGGCGGAAATCGATGGATCAGCCGCGCAGGGCTACAGCTCCAGCGTGGGCCTGACGGCGATGCAGGACCTCGCGAAGAAGCACTTGATCCAGGGAATGGAGTACTCCTGGACCGGCCTGTCGCTTGAAGAGATCGAGTCGGGCGGCAAGGCGGTTCTCATCTTCGGGCTGGGGCTTCTGGTGGTTTACCTCACGCTCTCCGCACTGTATGAGAGTTTTGCTCTGCCCTTCATCATTCTGCTCGCGGTTCCGATGGCGGTTCTCGGCGCTCTGGGCGCGGTGTCCATGCGCGGCATGGCCAACGACGTCTATTGCCAGATCGGATTGGTGATGCTCATCGGCCTTTCTGCGAAGAACTCCATCTTGATTGTCGAGTTCGCCGAGCAGATTCGTGGACGCGGCAAATCCATTGTGGACGCGGCAATCGAGGCGGCTGAACTCCGCCTCCGCCCCATCCTGATGACTTCGTTTGCGTTCATCCTCGGCGTGATGCCTCTCTACATCGCCACCGGAGCTGGAGCATTGGGCCGCAGGTCGGTAGGAACCACGATTGTCGGCGGCATGCTGGTGTCAACCGTGCTCAACCTGTTCTTCATCCCGGCGCTGTATGTGATTCTGCAAACGCTGCTGGGCAAGTTCTCGCGGAAGAAGCCGCACACCACCGGGAACGCCGCAACCGCTTAACCCTCCATGGTCAGAAGAGGCCGGCAGCGGTCTCTTCTGCCATGCAATCGACCACGGCTTTCAAATCATTGGTCTCTGCAAATTTCCTGAGCTGGCGATCCGCGCCCGTCCCTGTTTCAAGAATCTTGTGGATCGTCTTGATCTCTTCGCGGCTGCCCAGCTCGTTCACCGCCTCATCGACGAATGCAAGGTATTCCAGAATCAGCTTGCGTTCGTCCACCTCGGCCTGCTTGCCGAAATCGATGAGCTTGCCGTCGAGCCCATAGCGCACGGCGCGCCATTTGTTCTCCATAATCAAGGCCCGTGAGTACTGCCGCCAGTCCTGGTTGCGCTCATGGAGAAGGTACATCTGCAATGCCGTGGCCTGAATGAGCGCGGCGATGGCAAGCGTCTCTTCGGCGCACAGCGGGATGTCGCAAATACGCACCTCGACGGTGTTGAAGAAGGGATGGGGGCGGATGTCCCACCAGATCTTCCGCGCGTTGTCGAGGCAGTTGGTCTTCGTCAGCAGCTGAACAAAGCCATCGAACTGCGCATAGCTGGCAAAGCTGTCAGGGATCCCCGTCCGTGGAACCTTCTCAAATACCTTGGCGCGATAGCTCTTGAACCCTGTGTTCATGCCGCGCCAGAACGGCGAGTTGGTGGAAAGCGCCAGGATATGCGGCAAAAAATAGCGCATCGCGTTCATGATGCGAATGGCCGCCTCGCGGTCCTCGACGCCGATGTGCACATGCAGACCGAAGATGAGATTGGCGCGCGCGACCAACTGCAGGTCTTCGAGAACCTTGGCGTAGCGCGGGTCGGGATAAATCTCCTGGGTTGTCCAGTCCGCAAAAGGATGCGTGGCTCCGGCCACCAGCAGCAGACCGTGCTCGCGTGCCAGCTGAACCATCTGACGGCGCAGGTCGCAAAGATCTTCGCGCGCTTCCTGAATATTTTTGCAGATACGCGTGTCGGCTTCGACGGCTGACTGGTGCAGTTCCGCCTTAACGCGATCCTGCAGGCGAAGCCGGGCATCGGCGAGCATTCCGGTTGCGATGTGCGAACGCAGATCGCGGGTTACCGGGTCGACGGTCTGGTATTCCTCTTCAATGCCGATCGTAAACGAGGGACGCATGTGTGCAGGGTACAAGGTTCGGGATTCAGCGTATAGATTCGACTGGCTCAGTTCGCGACGATTTTTTTTGAGTGGTTAACTTTCCGGCGCGTCCGGCTTTCGCTCTTACTTTAGCCTTTCCTTTCAGAAAGGCCTCGCCCTGCAGCGCAGGCGTCTGCGGTGCGGTCTTTGCCTTCCTGATCGCGAGGTTTGCCACCGCCTCGATGATCCATTCGAAACTCTCCGCACCGACCGATTGCAGATCGGCGTCTGGCACGGGATTCATGAAGTCAATGGCGTATGGAACACCGTCCTGAACCGCGAATTCGACCGTGTTCAGGTCGTAGCCCAAGGTGCGGCATAACTTCAGCGCATCGGCCTTTACGCGCTTCAACAGCCTGCGGTTGGATGTGGGCGGCTCATGCAGGTAGCGCTCATGGTACGGGCGACGGGGGTCGTAGGCCATGATGCGGACCTTCATGCGCCCCACCACAAAACAGCGAAAGTATTCGGTAAATTTGACGGCCCGCTGCAGCACCATGCATAGGTCGCGGCTCTGGTCGTAGGCCTGGAAGAACTCCTCGCGGTTCTTCACGGGATGCACGTCGCGCCATCCACCACCGTCGATGGGCTTGAGGAAGGCCGGGAATCCGATGTATGCGAAGACCGCGTCCCAGTTGAGCGGATACTCGAGGTTGCGCATGGTGCGGTCGGTGGCTCCGTTGGGCAATTGCTTGTGGGGCAGCATGACCGTAGGCGGAACGGCGACACCGAGCTTTGCAGCCAGCGAGTAGTTGAAAAATTTGTCGTCCGCCGACCACCAGAAGGGATTGTTGATGATCGCCGAGCCCCAGAGCGCGGCGTGCTTTAGATACGCGCGATAAAACGGAATGTCGTGTGAGATGCGGTCCACGATTACCGCATAGGCGGGCGGCTTGGTCAGCGCCACGCTGCCGGTCTGGACAAATTCCGCGACGATTCCATCAACATTTTTCGAGTTGATGCGTTCGACCAGCGCTCCGGGAAAGGTGTTCTCCAGGCCGAACAGCACGCCAATTTTCTTCACGCAATTCCCTTCTGCGACATACCCATGATGCCCTACGGCCAACCTTAAAGCATCTTCGCATTTACCGAAGCTTCGGTTCTGCGCTCCGATATCGCTGGAAAAGCTGCAAATTTTTTTATGCAGGCATTTTGTACATCATTGATTTTATTGAGTTTTGCGAAATGACGTTTTGCTTATGTATTTGATTTTTTGGGATTTCTGAACAAATCATTGATTCCGCCCGGTTTCTGTTTGGCTTAATCTTAAATCATTGATTCTGCTTGGAGTTTCATTCAAATATATGATTCTGCTGCCTTTGCTGCCTGATTTGTGGCTGCGATTTGCGGGAGTGCAAAACACGAAAGAGCCGCCCTTGGCGGCTCTTTTTTCTTACCCCTCTCTTTCTATTTTATCAGGCTGGAGGGATATCGCATGCAATTTAGCCAAAACTGTATTTCCTTTGGAATGAACTGGTTGAAAGAGACGCTGTGCTTTGGGGGCTTGACAGATTTCGGCTGCTGCTTCTCAGGCCTGATCACGAGCCAGAACGGCGCGGGCATCGGCCTGGACGCGAGCGCGCAGACTGGCGGGAGCCACGACCTGCGCTCCGGGGCCAAGACCGAGAGCGACAAAGCGGGCCTGCTCCTCACTTTCAAACTTGATCCGCAGTTTGCGCCAGCCTTCGGGAGCAGGAGGGGCAGCGGCGTCCGGCGAGGTTGGCCACCACTCTGTGACGCGCCGTACCGCTTGCTCGTCGAGCAGCAACGTGGCCTCATACTGCCGGCGCTGGCGCTCGAACTGCGTGGTCGACTCCTTCCAGTATGCGGCCAGATCAAAACCTTCGGGACGCTCACAGGAAATGGCCAGAGCGATGAATGACTTCATGCGCGAAACCCGGTAGGTCCGTAATCCATCGGGTGTGCGCGCGACCAGATACCAGCTTGCGCCCTTTGCCACCAGCCCCAGCGGATCGACGGTCCTTGGTCCACTCTGCCCGTCGGCGCGGGTGTAGTTAAAAGTGATTTTGCAGTCGCGCGCGACCGCATCCTGAACGTCGGCGAGCAAGGACAGGTCCTCGGTCGAGGGGTGCCAACCGCTTGCATCCACATAGAGCCGCTCTCGAATGGCCTCGGCCCTTGCGCGCATGGGGCCGGAGAGCGAGGCCAATAGCTTTTGAAACGCCCGCTCCGCGGCAGCGGCCAGTCGTGGATCGCCGAGGGAGCGGGGCTGCGCCATCAACAAGGCGTTCAACTCGGCGGAGTCCATGCCGGGAACCTGCGTGCGCCAGCCTTTTTCGAGCTGCCAACCGCCCTGCGCCCCGCGCAAAGCAGAGATAGGAATGCCGGCGGCACTGAGAGACTCCATATCGCGATGAATGGTGCGCTCCGAGACCTCAAGCCGCTCGGAGAGCTCACGCCCGGTGAGGCGACCGTGGGCCTGTAAGAGCAAGAGGGCTGAGAGCAGACGGTCGGACTTCATGCGCGCGTTTTCCGTTCGCTCATCATTCTTCTTATTTTCTTTTTGAATTATGACATTACTTGTCATATATGCGGTTTTAATTTCTACCTATGGCTCGAAACGCTCAGGACGACGGCTTTCCCTTCCTCTTCGAAGCGGAGAGCGCAGATTGTCGCGAATCGACGACAGCGCCGCGCAACCTGAGTCTGGTTGATTGCATGTTTTATCCGGTTGGGAAAACTCCCCAGCCACATCCGCAAACGAATCACAGTGAGAAAAGGAGCAGTGATGGAACTCAGAGAGATTTTTCTAGCGCAACTGGACCGTGAAGCAGCATCGTCGAGGAAGGCGGTGGAGCGCGTGCCTGAGGGACGCAATGACTGGAAGCCGCACGAGAAATCGATGGAGCTGGGGAAGCTGGCATCGCTTTCGGCCACTATGCCGGGATGGGTGGTTCTGATGATTGAGCGGGACGAACTGAATCTGGACGATCCAGCAAGCGAGAAGTTCAGGACCAAGCCGGTGGCAACAAGAGCGGGCCTGGTCAAACTGCTGGAGGAGAACGCCACCAACGCGCGCAAGGCGCTGCAGGCCACAACCGAAGAGCACCTGCTAAAGCCGTGGCGACTGGTATTGGGTGGGCGGGTACTCAACGAGGCGCCGCGGCATGTGATGATTACCGATACATTCAGCCATCTGGCGCATCATCGCGGTCAGTTGACCGTGTATCTGCGGCTTCTAGGTTCCAGCGTTCCGGCTATCTATGGGCCCTCCGCGGACGAGAACTAGTGCTGGCCGCACGGGCACACGCGCTTCGCGCCTTCCTGGACTTTGCTTTGCTGGCCACTCCCTTTGGTCGTGGGACTGACCGTCCAGGCAATGGCTTCGCTTGGCCACTTCCCTTTGGTCGTGGGACTGACCGTCCAGGCAATGGCTTCGCTTGGCCACTTCCCGTTGGTCGTGGGACTGACCGTCCGGGCAATGGCTTCGCGTGGCCACTCCCGTTGGTCGTGGGACTGGCCGTCCAGGCAACGGCTTCGCGTGGCCACTCCCGTTGGTCGTGGAGTGTGGTTGTTGCCAGCTCACGAGAGGACGCATTTGCTGGCATTGTCTTTGCACGTCAATCTAAGAACTGAAGGTGATCCTATGGCAGAGCAAACTCCGATGCATTTTGTCTTCTACTTCGCCGCACCTCCTGAAAAAGTCTGGGAGGGTTTTGTTTCGGCTGAGTCCAACCGCATTTTGTTTATGGGGGCCGAACTTGAAGCTGATCTGAAGCCGGGCGGGGCGATGCGCTGGGTCGGCACCGGGGCCGACGGCAAGCATACTGTTTATGTGCGCGGCGAGATACAGCAGTGCAAACCGCCGAGTTTGTTGCAGTACACGTTTGCGCTTGGCGAGTCGAGCAAGGTTTCCCGGGTCACGCTTGAGCTTGCACCGGAGACGGAGGCTACGCGGGTCTCTGTGACACATGACCAGTGGGCCGAGGACGATGACGGCTATGCCTCCTGCGCGGATGCATGGCCGCGAATTCTTTCCCGGCTGAAGACGCTGATTGAATCTGGCAAGACGTTCCGGCCGCACTGAGGCTCCAAGGGCTGGGTGCGCGGTGGAGTTGCTGTGCGCCCTGACCGGAGGTTGGAACCAGTGTGCGCCGGGATTCGTACATACAATCATCGGAGTGGCGATTAATGCTTAAGTTTCTTCTGTGGTGTCTGCTGTTTGTGTTTTGCTGGCCGCTGGCGCTGCTGGCGATTGTGCTTTACCCCGTGGTCTGGCTGCTTCTGTTGCCGTTCCGGCTGGTGGGCATTGCTGTTGAAGGCGCGCTGGAGCTGGTTGCCGCGTTGATCTTCCTGCCGGTGCGGCTCATTCGCGGGACTGGCCGTCCGGGCGCACGCGCCTACTAGACTCGCTAGCATCGACGGGACGCCTGCCCGGCGTTTTTCCTGTTACTGTAACTGGCAGCGGCGAGGATCCAGGAACTCTTGGCGCGAGGGAGGGGCGGTTGCAGGCTTCAGCGCAGATAGACCCGCAAAGATGGTCTTCCGCTCCCAGGCTGCGCGTGCATCCTCGCTTCCACAGCCGCTTTCTGCCCGACGATCGCGATGTGACGGTTTACCTGCCTCCGGGCTACGACGATGATTCCGACCTAAGTTACCCAGTCCTCTATATGCAGGATGGGCAAAACCTCTTTCATGCGGAGAACTCCTTTGCGGCGGGGCGCTGCGGGCGGCGGGGGGAATCCGCCGCTGCGGCCATCCGGGCCGGAGAGGTTGAGCCGCCGATGATCGTGGGTATTGCGAATGCCGGAGAGCGGCGCGTGGCCGAGTACACGCCGACGCGGGACTGGAAGATGGGCGGCGGCGAGGCAGACAAATACGGACGGTTGCTGGTGGAGGAATTGCTTCCCTTCATCGCTGCTCACTATAAGGTTAAGCCGGGCGCGGCGTATACCGGGCTGGGTGGCTCATCGATGGGTGCGCTGGCGGCGCTGTATCTTGGCCTGAAATATGAAGATATCTTTGGCAGGCTGGCCGTACTTTCGCCGTCGGTGTGGTGGAATCACCGGGTGATTTTAAGCCTGGTCGGCGAGGCCGCTAACAGGCTGCGCGCACGACCCCGGATGTGGCTGGATATTGGCGATGCGGAGGGTAAGCGAGCCGTTGGAGACGCGGACCTGCTGGAGCGGAGACTGCGCGCGAAGGGCTGGCGCCCGGGCATCGATCTGAGCTATGAGCACATACCGGACGGCACGCATGATGAAGGGGCATGGGCGGAGCGGGTGCGGCCGATGCTGCGGTTTCTGTTCCCCGCGTAGCCGACCGCTTTTTGCTGAAGCGCTCTTTTTAATCGCTTTTCGGCTATACTGAATGGAGCTATTTTGAAAGGATTTCCTCTGTGTTGATGATTCGTCTCGCGCGTTTTGGCGCGCGCAAACAGCCCTATTACCGCGTTGTGGTGATTGAAAAAGAGCGTGCCCGCAATGGCCGTTTTATCGAGGTAGTCGGCACTTACAATCCGCGCACCAACCCGGCTTCGGTTGATCTGAAGCGGGAGCGCATTGACTACTGGACCAGCAAGGGAGCCCAGTTCTCAGACCGGGTCGCTAAACTGGTGGCCAAGCAGCCTGAGCCAGCCGCAGCTTAAGCCAACCGGGCTTAAGCTGGTTCTATCGTCCTACCCCCTTTTGACCGTAACCACGATCAGTAATCCCGTATATATTTGCTCCAAAGACTGAGAATTCCTCTGTCTTCCGTACAGAGTTACTGATACTATGACGCGAGCCCGAGAGCGAAACACCCACGCCTCAAGGGGGTAAGTCAATGACCCACGAAGAACGGCCCGACGAGATGCAGGAGCTGGTGACCGAAATTGCCCGCGCCCTGGTCGACGAGCCGAATGCTGTTATCGTTGAAGCGGTGAAACGCCCGGAGAATACTGTTCTCCGCCTCCGCGTTGCACCAACGGATGTCGGCAAAGTAATCGGCAAGCAGGGCCGCACAGCGCGGTCGATGCGAACCATTCTGGGAGCGGTGAGCATGAAGTACCACCACCGCTACACGCTCGATATCCTGGAAGAAGACAAACATGGGCCTCCGGATACGCAGCCTGATTCGTAAATCATGACGTCTGAAACGCAGGCAGGCGAGCCCTGGACAATGGTTGCACGGCTCGTTCGTCCGCAAGGGCGGCACGGCGAAATTCTGGCTGACATCCTCACTGATTTTCCCGAGCGCTTTGCGGACCGCAGGCGGCTCTTCCTGGTTCCATCGGAAACCGGTCAGCACCCTGTACGCGAAATTGCTTTGGAAAACCACTGGCTTCACAAGGGCCGCGTCGTGCTCAAGTTTGCCGGTATCGATTCGATTCCTGCCGCGGAAACTCTGCGCGGACAGTGGGTCGCCATTCCGGCCAGCGAACGAGCGGAGCTTACGGATGGCTCCATCTATATTGCGGACCTCGTCGGCTGCCGGGTGATTGATTTGAACAGCACGCCCTCATCTGTGGGTGTCGTTGTAGATATCGATCGCGAGGCTGGGCTGCTGGTGGTAAAAACCGAAGGCGGAGACGAGGTCCTGATTCCCTTTGCGAAGGCCTATCTGGTTACGATGGATCTTGCGGCGAAACGAATTGAGATGCGGCTCCCGGCGGGCCTGCTCGAAATCAACGCTCCTGTAACGGACGAAGAGCGGCGTACGCAGGATGCCTCCTCTGACAGCGAATAGCTAAACATGCGCTTCGACATCATTACGATCTTTCCTGATTTTTTCGGCGGCATCTTCGGACACGGTGTCGTGAAGCGCGCGATTGCCAATGGCCTGATCGAGATCGGCCTCCACGACCTGCGCGAGTTTACGCATGACCGGCACCGCACCGTCGACGACCGGCCCTTTGGCGGCGGCGAAGGCATGGTGCTTAAACCGGAACCGCTGATCGACGCTGTCGAGTCGCTCGGTGTTGCGGCGAAGACTTCACGCGATGCTGCCCGGGAATCCGTGGTCCTGCTCTCCGCACAGGGGGCGCGATTCACGCAGAGCATTGCGCAGGAGTTGTCTGCGCTGGAGCGAGTGGTACTGCTCTGCGGACGGTATGAGGGCGTGGACGAGCGCGTGAACGAGCTGGCGTGCGATCGCGAGCTTTCCATCGGTGACTACGTTCTCTCAGGCGGCGAGCTGGGCGCGGCTGTGATTGTCGATGCGACCATGCGCCTGCTGCCGGGCGTGCTGGGTAACGAGGCGTCAAGCGCATATGAAAGCTTTGGGCAGACAGATGCGTCCTTCGCTCCGGATTCGGAAGGGCCGCCGCGCTCCACACACGGCGCTGGCGGGTTACTCGACTATCCGCACTACACGCGTCCGGCAGAGTTTCGCGGACTGGCCGTGCCGGAGGTGCTGGCGGGCGGGGATCATGCCGCAATTCGTCGCTGGCGGCGCGAGAGAGCACTGGAAAAGACGCTCAGGAACCGGCCCGATCTGCTGGAGGGCGCCGAGCTTTCAGCGGAGGACCGGAAGTTTCTGAGAAAGTTCAGGCTTGACTCCTAATTATGCATATGTGTTTATGCGGATATGCGTATAATAAGTTGCAAGGAGACGAAAATGTCAACCTCCGCAACTCGCTGGAACCTTGTTGTTTCTTCGGAAACGGACCAGGCGCTTCGCCAATATCTTGCAGGATCGGGCGGGGGACACAAGGGAGATTTGTCTCGCTTTGTTGAGGCGGCAGTTCAGGCGCGCATTTGGGAACTCACGGTCGAACAAGTGAAAGCGAAGAATGCCGATCGGCCACAGAAAGAAATTGAGTCGATCATCGATGAGGCGCTGGCGTGGGCACGGCATCGTTGATGCTTATCGTGCTGGACAGCAATATTCTCATCAGCGCGTTGATTTCTGCTCAAGGTGCTCCTCACAGGATCTTCAAAGCGTGGCGAGAAGGCCGTTTTGAAGTGGTCACTTGTCCTGAGCAACTGGAGGAGCTTCGCCGCGCCAGTCACTATCCAAAGCTCCGCGCTCTCGTCCCGGCTCACATCTTTGGCTCGCTGCTCAATCATCTTCAGCGTGCAACTGTCTTCGACCGTTTCCCTGTCCTGCAC
Source organism: Silvibacterium sp. (assembly GCA_049799415.1). Lineage (GTDB taxonomy): Bacteria > Acidobacteriota > Terriglobia > Terriglobales > Acidobacteriaceae > Silvibacterium. The sequence goes on along the minus strand of JBARHV010000127.1, from coordinate 7,453 downwards.
GAAGCAGCGGATGTTCATGACGCATATTTGCTGAACCTTGCAGCGGCAGCCGGAGCACACTACCTGATCACTGGCGATAAACGGTCAGGCCTGCTGGAACGTCGCCGCATCGGGAAGGCCCGCATTCTCACCGCATCTTCTTTCTGCAAGACGGTGCTCGACAAGTAAGGCGAATGACCTTTTGCCGTGCGCAGAGCCCTCATTTTTGTGTAAACTAGAAGTTCCGAATCAAGTACCAGGAAAGCATTATGTCTATTCATCCAGTTATGCAGCGGCTTGCCGAGAAACTCAATCGTACCGACCTTCCCGCCTTTGGCGCGGGCGACACGGTGCGCGTGCAGGTCAAGATCAAGGAAGGCGATAAAGAGCGTCTTCAGGCCTTTGAGGGTGTTGTGATTGCGCGCAAAAACGGCGCGCAGGGCAGCTTCACCGTCCGCAAAATGAGCTTTGGACACGGCGTGGAGCGTATCTTCCCCTTCAACTCCAAAGTCGTGGATAAAGTTGAGAAGGTCCGTTCGGCCAAGGTTCGCCGCGCCCGTCTCTTCTATCTCCGCGAGCTTCGCGGCAAGGCTGCGCGACTCAAAGAAGTCGAGCGCTCCTAACCCATTTTCCACGACGCCCCGGGTTGCAGCTGCCGGGGCGTTTGTGTGTCCGCCAGCGATGGTTCGCGCTACACTTCTTTTAATGTCTCGCGCCGCTCAGAATTATGGCGAATTTTCTCTTCACGCTCCTGATGTGCAGGATGCTGTGGAGAGTGTCTCTGCGGCCACGCTCAAAATGCGGATGCTGCGTACACTGGTCTGCGGCAATAAGTATGAGAAAGCCGCCCGCGCGCAGGGCGCAAGCTGCATTGCCGGCGTAGACGAAGTGGGCCGCGGTGCTCTGTTCGGTCCGGTCGTAGCCGCGGCTGTCATTCTGCCTCCCGACACACGCATTCGAGGGTTGCGCGACTCAAAGCAGCTTGTGCGCGAAGACCGCGAGCGTCTGGCTGCGATTGTCGAGCGCAAGGCGATGGCGGTTGCTGTTGAAGAGATCGATTCGGAAACCATCGACCGCGTGAATATCTACCAGGCTACGCGGTTGGCGATGACTGCTGCGGTGAGGAAGCTCGCGATCTCTCCCGATTACCTGCTCATCGACGCGATGCGGCTCGACATCGACTGCGCGCAGACCAGTATCATCTATGGCGATTCACTGTCGATTTCGATTGCAGCCGCATCCGTCGTCGCCAAGGTCTATCGCGACCGCAAAATGTGCGAGCTTCATGATGTTTATCCGCAGTATGGGCTGGCGTCTCACAAGGGCTACAGCACGCCGGAACATCTGGCCGCGCTTGAGAAGCATGGCCCGTGCCCGCTGCATCGAAAAAGCTTTCGTCCCGTAGCGCAGACTTCCCTGCCCTGGGACCATCCACTTCTTGTTTGAGGAACTTCCTTGTCTCATCGCCTTCTTTGCATCACCGCACATCCTGACGACGAAAGCGGAGCCTTTGGCGGAGCGCTGCTCATGGCGCACCACGACGGCGTGGAGACCAGTTTGCTGTGCCTCACCGACGGTCAGGCGGCGCATTTTCGCGGAGGCGTGGAAGATGATGCCGAACTTGGACGGCAGCGCCGAGCAGAGCTGGCCGCGGCCTGCGATCTGCTGGGCGTCACGCGACATGAGGTGCTGCACTATCCCGACGGCGAGTTGCCGCGGCAGGATTTCTACAGGCTCACCGGCGATATTGCCGGGCACATTCGCTCGCTGCGGCCGCAGGTCATTCTCACCTTCGGCGGCGATGGCAGCGTCAATCTGCATCGCGACCATACGGTGGTGTCGGCTGCGGTGACCGCGGCATTCCACTGGTCAGGCCGTCCAGAGTTTTTCCCGGAACAGGGTCTTGCGCCGTTTGCTCCGCAGAAGCTGTACTACGCGAGCACACCGTTTGTGGCCGTGCGCAATCGCCCGGAGCTCTCCGGCGCTGCCACCGTTCCCTATTCGTTAACGCTCGATCTCGGTACATTTGCAGAACGCAAATGGGAGGCATTTCGAAAACACAGCTCGCAGGCAGGCGTTCTGGATCGGGTGAAAGACAATATTGATAAGCACCGCGCGACGGAGCGCTATCTGCTGGCCGCTGCGAAGGGGCAGATCAGCGTGGAGGACGATGCGAGTTTGTTTGCTGGGGTGGATCCGGACTGAGGCGACTTAGAGCCTGTTATTAACTTTCCCGCGCGAAAATTAATAACAGGCTCTAGGTACCTGTGCCGCGCAGAACAACTTCCGCCGTGCGGCAGATGATCTTCATATCAAGCCAGAAGCTCCAGTTCTCCACGTATGCGGTGTCGAGCGCTATATATCGGTCGAATGAGGCATCCTGACGGGCGTGCACCTGCCACAGCCCGGTAAGGCCAGGCAGCACTTCGAGCCGCCGCAGGTGTTCGAGCTTATATTTCTCCACTTCGCCGGCAAGCGGGGGGCGCGGCCCGACCAGGCTCATCTCTCCACGCAGCACATTGAAGAATTGCGGCAACTCGTCCAGGCTGTATTTGCGCAGAAACCGTCCGATGCGCGTGACGCGCGGATCGTTTTTCACTTTGAACAAAACGCCGTCGCGCTCGTTTAATCCATCGAGATGCTTCCGGAGCTGATCGGCATTCTGGACCATGGTGCGGAACTTGAAGCAAGGGAAGACGTGCCCGCGTTTTCCAATTCGATCCGAGACATAAAAGATCGGGCCACGGCTCTCCATTCGAATCGCGATAGCGATGGCCAGCATGACCGGCAAAGTCGCAAGCAGCGCCAGGAATGACAGCGCAAAATCGCCCGTGCGCTTCAAGGCCAGTGAGATGGTGCGCGGTGCGTTGCGGTGCAGCGACACGACGGGAAATGCGCCCAGGTATTCCGTGCCTGCATTTGTGGCCAGATCGTTGTAGTAACCCGAAATAGAGCAGACATCGATTCCAAGTTCGCGCGCTTCCTTGAGCAGCCGTATCACCTTCTCCATGGGGCAGGATTCGGTAATCACAACTTCGTCAATAAAGTGTTTGCGCGCAATCTGCCGCATTTCTTCCAGCCCACCCAGGATAGGAACTCCCGAGGCCTCAACCGGACGCACGGAACCCGGCGAGAGAATATAGCCTCGCAGCGTGTAGCCGAGCCGGGACTCGCGTTTGATCTGGCGTCCCAGCGCAAAGCTGAGATGGTTTGTCCCGAGAATCACAACATGGCGGGTATACAGTCCACGCTCATATTGCCGGTAGCGCCGCATCCGCGACAATGACCGGCGGATGCATAGCGCAGCCGTTGCGCACAAGGTAAACAGCACCACTAGCGCCCGGGAAACAGCCAGATCGCGGGTCATGTACACGGCGCCGCATAGCAGCATTCCCGCGGTCAGGCAGGCCTGGACTGTCATACGCAATTCATGCGCGCCGCTGGCCTTCAAAATCTGGCTGTACAGGCCAAAGCGCTTGGCAACCAGCACGTATACCAGCACGAACCATGCGAGGTAAATAATGCCCATCGACGCACTGCCATTGGCATGCCGGGAGCCGAAGAGATGGACCGCCTTGTCCAGAAAAATGGCGCGCAGAATAGAGGCCAGGCAAAATGCCAGCAGGATAGCCATTACGTCACTGAGCACCAGAGGCAGTGGCGCCAGCAACGAAGCGCGGAAGAAACCGCGAGGTTTTCTTGACCGGATAGGGGGAATTGACGGGATGGTACCCGAATTGACTCCCTCGTCCGGAATGTATTCCGAAGTGGCCATATGCACTTTATAGAGGCAGTTTAGAAAAAAGAATATGAAACGAATGTGAATGAACAAACACGGGCGTCAACGCGAATCGAACACTTCTGAACGATGCCCTGCACGATTACCGCATATATCTGGGAAAAACAAACAGGAACGTCTACTTTTCGGCGGCGTGGGATCGATTGTCCCGCAGGTCTTATCCCGCGTTGCGCCATTAGGCTATATAGTATCCAGAAAGCAGAGGAACAAGTGGAAAATTTTTCGAGAATTAAGCGGCTTCCGCCCTATGTATTTAACATCACCGGCGACCTGAAGGCCGCTGCGCGGAAGCGTGGTGAAGACATTATCGACTTCGGCATGGGAAACCCCGACGGAGCCACCCCGCAGCATATTGTGGACAAGATGATTGAGGCTGCCCGGAAACCGGACACGCACCGCTATTCGCTTTCCCGGGGAATTCCCCGCCTGCGGCGGGCCATTGCCAACTGGTATGAGCGCCGGTATGGGGCTGTCCTCGACCCCGATACGGAAACGATCGTTACCATCGGATCCAAAGAGGGCATCGCGCACCTGTGTCTGGCCACACTGGACCAGGGCGACGTGGTGCTGGTTCCCAATCCCAGCTATCCCATTCACATTTACGGTCCGGTTATTGCGGGAGCCAATATACGCAGCGTAGCGATTCACGATACAGACAGCTTCCTTTCTGAGTTGGAACAGACCATTCCGCTCATGTATCCAAAACCTAAGATGCTAATTTTGAACTTCCCGGCTAATCCAACCACGCAATGTGTCGATCTTTCTTTTTTCGAGCGGGTTGTGGGGCTTTGCCGCCAGCATGGCATCTGGCTGGTGCATGACCTGGCCTATGCCGATATCGTCTTCGACGGCTTCCGCGCTCCATCGGTTCTCGAGGTCCCGGGCGCCCGGGACGTCGCTGTGGAATTTTTCACCCTCTCCAAAAGCTACAACATGCCTGGCTGGCGCGTGGGCTTTATGGTCGGAAACAAGACGCTTGTCGCCGCGCTGGCCCGACTTAAGAGCTACTTCGACTACGGCACCTTCACGCCGATCCAGGTGGCGTCCATCCTCGCGCTGGAAGGCCCGCAGGAGTGCGTCTCAGAAATCTGCGAAAATTACCGCCGCCGCCGTGATGTGCTGGTGCAGGGGCTGAACAAGCTGGGCTGGGAGGTGGCGCTGCCCAAGGCGACGATGTTCGTCTGGGCGCCGATTCCTGAACCCTACCGGCATTTGGGCTCGCTTGAGTTTGCCACCCTGCTGTTGAAGGAAGCGAAAGTTGCCGTTAGCCCCGGCATAGGCTTCGGCGAATATGGAGACAGCCATGTCCGCTTTTCCCTCATCGAAAACGAGGAGCGCACCCGGCAGGCGCTGCGCGGCATCCGTTCCATGTTCCAGAAAGACGGAGTGCTGCCGAGGCCATTAGCAGCACAGGCCTGATGGTCGCGGGACCTCACACGACCGTGTTTTTGGATGATCGCGGCGAGGCTGAGGCGAGTTCTTCGTAGACCTTGCAATAGCGGTCGATCGCGTCGTCCATGGAATAGGCCTTGATATTTTCGAACCCAGCCAGGCGTAGCGCGTCGACTTCGTGAATCCGCTCCGCAATTACCGCTGCCGCGCCCACAGGGTCTTCAGGATCGATGAGAATTGCAGCTTTGCCAGCGACCTCCATCATGGGCGGACGCGCACTGGTAATCACGGGACATCCGCAGGCCTGCGCCTCCAGAATGGGCCAGCCAAACCCCTCCTCAAGCGACGGAAACAGCAGGGCCAGCGCGCCTGTGTAGAGCGCCCGCAACTGCTCGTCTGAGAATCCGACGCATTCGGCCACTCCTCCCAGGTCCTGCGCTCTCTGCCGCAGCGCCGCAGGCAGGGGGGTGCCGGCCATGACCAGCTTGATATTAGAAAAGCGGGCGTGGTTCCGCAGTTCGGCAAAAATGCGCAACACTCCGGGGCGGTTCTTATACCAATTATCTTTTCCCACATGCAGCAGATACTCATCCTCCGGACCTAGCCCACAGGCGGCGCGCGCGGCGGCTACATCCTCAGCTCTCGCCGGTCTGAACACGGAGCTTAATGGGTTGAAGATCACAGTCATGCTGGGGCCTCCGGGAAGCAAAGCTTCGAAGTCCTGCCGCGTTTTTTGCGAGACGCACACTATTCTTTTGGCGTGCGCCAATCCACGCAATATCCATTGCTGAAACTTGATGCCTGAGGCACGGGTGGGATTTTGCGGGAATTGCCCGAGGGCCGATCGAATTGCCAGCGCATCGTGCGCAGTGATCAGGTTTGGCGTTTTCCCCGTCCATCGAAGGTAAGGAGCGTTGCCATGGTCGCAGACATGCACAACATCGGCTTTCCGGGCGCGCAACCAGAGCCGGGGCGGAAAAAAAACAAATTTATCGAGGTAAGCCAGCCAGCGAAAGAATCGATTTGTGCGGTCAACGAGCCGGGTCACAATCGGCTCAGGGCGAATCATCTCTACCGCATAACCACGCTTCAACAGTTCTGCGTACAGAAAATCGGCATAACGGGCCATACTTCTCTGAAAATCAGGCTTATAGTTGGCGACCAGCAAAACTCTCATTGATTTGTCGGGCAAGCCCGAGACGGATTCCATCACAAAAATATCCTACTCAGTCTGAAGCGATATTTTTTGCAAAACTCCGCCTGTAGAGAAAAACCGAGGGATTCAGTTGTGAATCCCCCGGTTAAGATGCAGCTCGACTATGGATACGTTAGAACAGAATGTGGATTCCCATGGTGACGGCGCGCGAGCCGCCGATGGTGCTGGTGACGGAGCCGAAGTTGGCCCCGTTGTTTGGGCATCCGCCGTTGATCGTGGCATAGGAGCACGAGAGCGTTCCGGCTGGCAGCGTGGTAGGAATCGTGGTCGATTTACCCGATCCATTGTGATAGGGCAGCTGGTCAAGGTTGGTCAGCGTGGATTGCTGATCGACCGGATCGTCGGCGGTAACGAGCTGGGCGTAGTTCACATACTGCAGGGCGCAGTTGTTATTGCCACCGTACGCTGCGGTCGCCGAATTGGAGCAGGCATAATTCTGCCGAATCTGCGTCTGGTTCTGCGGAACGTCAAGGCTGGTGGTGTTGGATACGTTGAAGACGTTGAATTCATACTGCAGGCTGAACTTGCTCTTCACCATGAAGGTTTTGCGGAGGGAAAGATCCAGCCGCTTCTGCTCAGCCTGGCGGAAGAGATTGCGCTGCCCGGGGGCAAAGTCCGTCTCGTAAATATCCTGCGGATCGGTGCCGGTTGAAATGGGAATGCCCTTCTGGCCCGGTTGCAAATAGTGGATATCAATCTGGGTGGGATCGATGGCCGGAATATAACTGCCCCCGGCCCCGCGGAAGGCTCCGGAGTTTCCAGTAAGCGCGTTCTTAGGGTGTGCGGGATCCTTGATGGGCAGGACCGGGTTCATCAGCGTTGGATAGCTGCCGAAATAGATGCTGCCGACCGCGCCGTAGAACTCATAGAGCGAATACGGCTCCCCGCTTTGCAGAATACCGATTCCGCTCAGATGCCAGCCGTTCGCGACATAGGCAAGCGCCGTATTGGGCCGGACAAGGTTAGGCGACACGACCTGGAAATTGGCGCTGAACACGTTTGTACGATCGAAGTCGGCTGGCGCATACGATGAGCGCAGATCGTTGGGGTTGTCACCGGTAAAGAAC
>JBARHV010000126.1:0-34154 GCA_049799415.1 Silvibacterium sp. | reverse complement strand
GGCTTTATCTTCCGGCCCAACCCAAGCCCAAAGCCCGTGCGGCAAGCACCGCCCGCCGCGCAGGCGCCGCCGGAGGCATCTTCCAATACGCCCACGCGATTTTTCTTTGCGCTTGTTCGTGAGCCGACTAAAATCCGCGCATGCGTAAACTCGCACTGTTGCTCCTGATTCCGGCATTCCTCGCCCCCATCGGGCTCCACGCGCAATCCAATCTCCCCGCCATCCGCTCGTTCTACGAAAGCGGCCTCCACAAAAACGGAATCATCGGCAGCAGCCTCGTCCTCATCCGCAACGGCAACATCGTCCTCCACGACAACTACGGACAGCAAAGCCTCACGCCCGCCGTCCCCGTCGACGACAACACCACCTGGCACTGGGCATCCTGCACCAAGACCCTCACCGGAATCGCCATCATGCAGCTCCGCGATCGCGGCCTGCTCTCGCTCGACGATCCCGCCGTCAAATACATCCCCGAGCTCGCCGCCGTCCACGACCCCTACGGACCCATCTCCGCCGTCACCATCCGCCAGCTCATGGCCCACTCCGCCGGCTTCCGCGATCCCACCTGGCCCTGGCACGATCAGCCCTGGCAGCCCTTCGAGCCAACCAAATGGTCGCAAATAGTCGCCATGCTGCCCTACACGCAGGTGCTCTTTCCGCCCGGCTCGCGCTTCAGCTACTCCAATCTCGGCTGGGTCTTCCTCGGCGAAATCATCCAGCGCCTCTCCGGAGACAACTACGAGGTCTACATGGAGAAGAACGTCCTCCGCCCCCTCGGCATGACGCGCTCCTACTTCGACCGCAGCCCCTATTACCTGCTGCCCTACCGCTCCCACAGCTGGGACATCGTCAACGGCAAGCGCACCGAGGACGAGTTCAACTTCGACACCGGCATCACACGCTCCAACGGAGGCCTCAACGCGCCCGTCCCCGACATGCTCAAGTACATCCAGTTCCTCCTTGGAGACCCCGCCCACCCCGACCGCTACGACGTCATCCTCAAGCGCTCCTCGCTCGAAGAAATGTGGAAGCCCGTCAACCCCATCACGCCCGACCCCGACTTCGCCTCACGCGCCGGAGCACATGACGACGTCACCGCCGGCTTCGTCCAGCACACCGACGGCAAACTCCGCCTCATCGGCAAAGCCGGCTGGCAAAACGGCTTCCGCAGCCACTTCTACATCGATCCCGCCGCCCGCAACGCCTACATCGTCGTCTACAACACCGATGCCCAAGACCCCCAACAAAACACCCGCACCTTCGACTTCCAGTTCCGCGACCACCTCATCGACAACTTCTTCAACGCGCAGACGCCGTGAAAACCACGCCTGCGCGGCGGGCGGAACTTGCCGTCCAGGCACACACAGTAAAAAGAGCGAGGATAAGAATCCTCGCTCTTTTTACTGCCATTAGGCTCTGTCGTTTTGTCGATTTCAGCCGCTCATGTACGTGTGAGATTTGATGGTTGAAGATGCGTGCTGGGGTGATCAGGCGCCGCCGGAGGCAGGGATCTCTACGCAGCCACGTCTCGCAACTCCCGCACACGCTTCCCAATCGCATACTTCAGAGCCTCGATCCCGAGGCCCGTGACAGCGGAAATCTCATAAAACTCCAGCTTCTTCCGCTTGGCCATGGCTTTCAGCTTCTTCAGCTTGTCCGGATTTGCAACGTCCGCCTTTGACGCAATCACGATCATCGGCTTCTCATCCAGTCCATGCCCAAAGCTCTCCAGCTCGCCCATGATGATCTTGAAGTCTTCCACCGGATCAGGCCGTCCGCTGCCGTCGCTCACATCCACTAAGTGCGCCAGCAGGCGCGTGCGTTCAATGTGCCGCAGAAACTGCACGCCCAGCCCCGCGCCCAGGTGTGCGCCTTCAATCAGCCCCGGAATATCCGCGACCACAAAGCTCTCTTCATGCGGAGCCTCGCCAATTTGCACCACGCCCAGTTGCGGCTGCAGTGTCGTAAACGGATAATCCGCAATCTTCGGCTTCGCCGCCGAGATGCGCGAGATCAGCGTCGATTTCCCCACATTCGGATAACCGACTAAGCCCACATCCGCCAGCACCTTCAGCTCCAGCCGGTACGCGCGCTCCTCGCCCGGCTTGCCCAGCTCATGCTCCCGCGGAGCCTGGTGCGTTGACGTCGCAAAGTGCTGGTTCCCGCGTCCGCCGCGTCCCGACTTGGCAACCACCACGCGCTCGTCCGCATGCGCGAAGTCATGCACCAGCTCGCCCGTCTCCGCGTCATAGAGCTGCGTGCCCACCGGAACCTTCAGCACCACATCCTTGCCGTCGCGCCCCGAGCAGTTCGATCCCATTCCGTGTTCGCCGCGCTCGCCCTTATGCTCCGGGTTGAACCGGAAGTACATCAGCGTGTTGTGCCGCTGCGTCGACTCCATAATCACGTCGCCGCCCCGTCCGCCGTCGCCGCCCGACGGGCCCCCGCGCGGAACAAATTTCTCACGACGGAAGGCCATGCAGCCATTACCTCCGTCACCGGCTTTTACTCGAATTCTTGCTTCATCAATGAACATTTGTCTCTTCCAGTCTATCGAATCCAGTACCCTTCACTCACGAAATCCAGCAATTGAAACGAATGGCAGCGAAAACCCACGTACGCGCGCGGCGCTATTGGCTATTGGCTATTGGCTTTTGGCTGTTGGTTCTGCTCGCCTCCGCGCAGTCCGATACCGGAGGCTCCATCGCCGGACAAATCTCCGGCATCTCCGGCAACGTCTTCCGCGTGCTTGTCACCATACGCAACAACGCCACTGGAGTGGAAACCCTCACCGCCAGCGACACCCGCGGCAACTTCCACTTTCCCGAAGTCGCGCCCGGAACCTACGCCGTCCGCATCAACGCACCCGGAGCTGCGCCCTGGCGAGCCTATAACGTAACCGTCGAGATCGGACGCGTCACTCTCCTTGCGCCCCGCATGACCGTCGCCCTCCTCGATTACCGCCGAGAGCCCCAGGTCCACGACCCTCAGGCCGATCTCACCCCCGCCGTCAGCAGCAACATCGATCCGGACTTCGTCGAAAGTCTGCCCAGCGCCAACGGCCACTGGTCCGCCTTCGCCGCGCTCGCCCCCGGATCGGCTCCGGTCGTCTCTCCCGACGACACCGGTACCTCCGCCCTCAGCTTCCGCGGACTTAGCCCGCTCCTCAACGGCATCACCCTCGACGGGGCCGACAACACCCTCGCCTTTAGCGGACGCGAGCGCGGCTCCGCAGGCGGCGGATACGCCACCCCGCAGTCCGCCATCAGCCAGTTTCAGGTCAGCACTTCCAACTTCTCCGCCGAATACGGCCGTGCCGCCGGAGGCATCATCAACTCCATCACTCGCAGCGGCAGCAACGCCCTCCACGCCGAAGCCTCTTTCCGCGATCGCGACGCTACTTTGGGCGCCATGAACGCCTACACCCGCATGATGCAGGTCGAGGCCGCCAATACCCTCGTAGCTCCTGACGGTGAACCCGTCCTCCACCTCAACGGCCAGCCCATCACATATATAGATACGCCCTTCAGCGCCCCCGACCGCCGCATCCAGGCCGGCCTCAACGCCGGAGGCCCCATCCGCCGCGACAAGCTCTTCTGGTTCTTCGCCTCCGAGTTCTACACCCGCAATCACCCCGGCATCGCCCGCGCCAATGAACCGGAGACCTTCTTCGCCGCGCCCTCCGCGCAAACCATCCAGACGCTCGCCTCCCGCATCGCCACCAGCACCAACCCCATCTACACCGGCTGCGCCACCTCGCCCACCGATCTCAACGCCCAGGCCGCCTGCGCCTATAGCAAAGTCCTCAACCAGCTCAGCGGAATCCTCGGCAACGTCCCGCGCACCTCGCGCCAATGGAACCTCTTTCCCAAAATCGACTGGCGCGTCAACAATCGCATTCACCTCATCGGCCAGTACACCTTCATGCGCCGCAACTCACCCAACGGCGTGCTCAACGGAGCCACCGAAACCGACGGCATCGGCAGCTTCGGCAACAGCGCCTCCAGCGAAAACGCCGCCGCCGCCCGTCTCGACTACTCCTTCACGCCCGCTCTGCTCAGCAGCATCCGCTATCAGTACAGCCGCGATCTGCTCTCCCAGCTCGCCGCCGCGCCCACCGCCTTTGAGCAGCAGTTCGCCAACAATACCTACAGCCGCGCGCCCGAAATCTCCATCGACCGCAGCTCCGGCTTCGCCTTCGGCACCCTCACCACCCAGGCCAAGTCGCAGTACCCTCTCGAAACCCGTCAGCAATTCTTCGACGTTGTCACCTGGATTCACTCCAACCACGCCTTCCGCTTCGGCTACGATTACAACCACGTCACCGACAGCCTCAACGGCCTCAACAATCAGAACGGCGAATACTCCTACGCCTCGCTCGCCGACTTCATCGCCGACGATCTCGCTCCCAACCACTGCGACGGCACAACCACCGGCTCCGGCTCCTACCCCTGCTACTCCTGGTATCGCCAGACCCTCGGTTCCTCCGTCTGGCAGTTCTCCACCGCCGACTATGCTCTCTTCGCTGCCGACAGTTGGAAACTCGTCCCGCGCTTCACCCTCTCCCTCGGCATTCGCTACGACTTCGAGCGCCTTCCCGACACCAACCCGCTCGTCGTCAATCCCGCCATCCCCCGCACCCAGTACCTCCCGCACGACCGCAACAACTTCGGCCCGCGCTTCGGCTTCGCGTGGAACGTCACCGGCTCCGGCCACACCACGCTGCGTGGCGGCCTCGGCGTCTACTACGCCCGCGTCAACAACGCCACCGTCTTCAGCGCCCTCACCTCCACCGGAACCGCACGCGCAGCCCGCAACTACTTCTTCCGTCCCACCGACGCCGGAGCGCCGCCGTTCCCCTACGCCTTCGCCGCCAATGAGACGCCCTACACCAATCCCAACGCGCCCGATGCGTATCTCTCCGCACCCAACGTCGTCTACTTCGACAAGCGCTTCCAGAATCCGCAGATCGATCAGGCCGAGATCTCTCTACAGCAGGAGCTGGGCCAGCGCACCGCCGTCACCTTCAGCTACATGGCCTCCTATGGACGCGAGCTGCCGCAATTCCTCGACGACAACATCGACCTCAACGCCGTCGCCACCATCAGCTACACGCTCAACTTCGCCACCAATCCCCAGCACCTCGGACCGCTCCAGAACAATTTCTCCAGCCCCTTCTACTACCAGCGCGTTAACCCCGCCTACAACTCCATCACCCGCATCCTCAGCGAATCCAACTCCGCCTATCAGGGCGGAATCCTTCGCCTCACCCGCCGTGCCTCCAGCGCCATCGACCTCCACGTCGCCTACACATACGCGCACGCCGTCGACGACAACCAGAACCAGGCCACCTTCGCCAACTTCAACAACGTCTACGACCCCGCCAACCTCCGCCTCGAACACGGGACCTCCAACTTCGACATCCGCCAGCGCGCCTCCGGCGGCATCGTCACCCGCGTCCCCTGGCGCTTCAACGGATTCGCCGGTTCGCTCTTCAACGGTTACATGCTCTCCACCTATGGAGAGTGGCGCACCGGCCTTCCCTACACCATGCGCACCATGGGCTCCATCCCTACGCCCGAATGTTCCTATCAGGAGTGGCTCCAGTCCGGCGGTACGAGCGGCGGCACCAGTTGCGCCTCCATCAACGATCCCGGCGTCATCATCAACACCGGAACCGGCGTTCCCGTCCCCGGCATCGGTCCCAGCCTCAACGGCTCCGGCGGACAGGACCTCATTCCCCAGATCGGCCGCAACACCTTCCGCTACCCCGGAGCCATCAGCCTCGATGTGCGCGCCGCCAAACGCACCTCCATCACCGACCGCATCGCCGTCGAATTTTTCGCCGAGGCCTTCAACGTCCTCAACCACCCCAACGTCACCAACATTCAAACCATCGGCTACCGCATCACCAACGATCCCTCCAGCACCAACACTGCAACGCTCACCTATCTCAGCGGATTGGAAAAGAATGCCAACCCTCAGCCCGTCGTCGGTGGCACACCGCTCATCGACGCCCCTACAGCGGGCTTCGGAGACATCACCGCCACCAACAACAATGCGCTGTACCGCGACCGCAAAATCCAGCTCGGTTGCAGATTCTTCTTCTGACTAATCCTGTAGGAATACCGCGTGTGGCCGTCAGCGAATGTTCTTCTCCATCGCCGCACCCAGAACCGTGCCCAGATGCGGCTCCTGCACAAAGGCCACAACCCGCAGATTGGCAGGATCGCTTCCCGGTTTGAGCTTCACCTGAAAATCCTGCGCGAAGCTCTTTCCCTTTTCCAGTTTTCCGATCTTTACAAGGTCCTCGACCACCGCGACATTGGTCAGTTCATGCCCGCCGTTCTCCCCGCTCAGCACCTTGGTTGTGACATGATCAATGGCCGTCGCCACGTAAACATCGCCGCCATGCCCCTGCGATCTGGGGTCAACCTCGATTCGCCCTTCAAGAACATGCGGATTCCCCGCCGCAACTTTGACCGAGTCGATCCGTACCGAAACCCCGGGAGTTGCAGCCGCATCCTCCAGGGCTTTCGTAGTCTTCTGCACATCATTCAGGAGCAATTCACTGCTTCCGTCAAGGATCAGTTGTGGTGTGTATACGTCGCGTAAGTGCAGCCCATCGACATACTCGCGTTGCCTTGCCGTCAGCAGCTCAGAAGAGTACGGGTCCTTCCATCCGTCGTGGTCCCAGTAGTCCACATGCTCGCTCAGAACGATAACCTGCACGCCGGGAATTGGTTGCGACGCATCGACTCGTTGCAGCCATTCGTCCGTAGGCGGGCAGCTCGAACAGCCCTCAGAGGTAAACAGCTCCAGCAGGACTGGATGTTGCGTTGCATCCTGCGCCCCTGCCGCCTGCTCGCGCTCGCCGCCGAATACGCAGGTAAGCGCCAGGACTGTCGCCAGAACCGCAAACAATCTCCCCGCGCGTCTGTGGCGATCAAATCGAGTTTCATTCCGAGTGTTCATCATGAGAGTGGCCCCTCCGTTTTCATTCAGTTGGTTGCCCGTCTGGCACGCAGCCGTCCTCAACACAATATATCTCTGATAGCTGAGACGAATCGCTAGAATAAAGGTATGCCCTTCACTGAACAATACGACGTGGTCGTCGTCGGAGCCGGACACGCCGGCTGCGAAGCCGCCATGGCCTCTGCGCGCATGGGCCTGCGCACCGCCTTGTTCACGCTCAACCTCGATCTCATCGCGCAAATGTCCTGCAACCCGGCTATCGGAGGCATCGCCAAGGGCCATCTCGTCCGCGAAGTCGACGCACTCGGCGGCATCATGGGCGAGGTCGCCGACGCCGTCGGCATTCAGTTCCGCCTGCTCAACACCTCGCGCGGCCCCGCCGTCTGGTCGCCGCGCGCCCAGTGCGATAAGCAACAGTACCGCATAAAAATGCGCGAAGTCTTAGAGTCGCAGCCCAACCTCTACATCAAGCAAGCCGAAGTCATCGACCTCATTCTTGACAAACAACAAAATGGATTGTCATCCCGACCGGAGTTGCCGCAAAGCGGCAACGCAGCGGAGGGACCTGCGGTTTCTCAACCCAGCCACGAAATTGGGTGCCCCACATCTCGAAGAGATGTGGGAGAGGAGAATTCTCACCCGCCAAGCGCAAAGCGCGAACACCTGGACGGCCCGTCCAGCCCTGAGCCCTGGGCCCTGAACCCTGCGCAACCCCGCATCGCGGGGTTACGTTTGCGCGACGGACGCACCATCCACGCCCGCGCCACCATCATCACCACCGGAACCTTCCTCAACGGACTCATCCACTGCGGCGAGGAACAATACCCCGCCGGCCGCAGCGGCGAACCGCCCGCCATCCTGCTCGGCGAAGCTCTCAAGCAACTCGGCCTGCGCGGCTGCCGCCTCAAGACCGGAACTCCGCCGCGCCTCGACGGCCGCACCATCGATTGGTCCCGCTTCGAAGAGCAACCCGGCGATGCCGACCCCACGCCCTTCAGCTTTCGCACCAAAGAGATCCCGCAGCGCCAGGTCTCCTGCCACATCGCCTACACCACACCCGAAACGCTCCGCATCATCCGCGAAAACGTCTCGCGCTCGCCCATGTACTCCGGGCAAATTCAGTCCACCGGCCCGCGCTACTGCCCGTCCATTGAAGACAAGGTCGTAAAGTTCCCCGACAAGGAGCAGCACCAGTTCTTTCTCGAGCCCGAAGGACTCAACACCCACGAGGTCTACGTCAACGGCATGTCTACCTCGTTGCCCATGGAGGTCCAGGCGGAAATCGTGCACTCCATCCCCGGCCTCGAAAACGCCGAGATGCTCCGCCCCGGCTACGCCATCGAGTACGACGCCATCGACCCCACCGAACTAGACCGCACCTTGCGCGTAAAGAAATTCACCGGCCTCTATCTAGCCGGACAAATCAACGGAACCTCAGGCTACGAAGAAGCCGCCTGCCAGGGACTCATGGCCGGCATCAACGCCGCTCTCTACGCACGCGAGTTTGCTGGCATCCACGACAACGCGGAAGCCTCCGCCCGTGCGGCCAGCACCCGTGCGGCGAGCACCACATTCACGCTCGACCGCACCGAAGCCTACACCGGCATCCTCATCGACGACCTCATCAGCAAGGGAACCAACGAGCCCTACCGCATGTTCACCTCGCGCGCCGAGTTCCGACTTCACCTGCGCATCGACAACGCCGACCGCCGCCTCACGCCCCACGGACGACGCCTCGGCTTAATTAGCGATCAGGCATGGGAAGACTACGAGGCCAAGCAGTCCCGAGCCGTAGCGTTAGAAAAGCTCTTGGCAACCCGCAAAATAAATCCGGAAAAGCTGGCCGCACTCCTGCCCGAAGCCACATCCCTCGGCAATCTACAGGGACAAACCTACGCGCAAATCCTCAAGCGCCCCGAAGTAACCATAGAAGCCATCTACCCAGCCATCAAAGAAGAGCTCGCCACCCTCGAAGACCCAACCCTCTTCGCCGAATGGCTCGATACTCCCCCGCCCACAACTGCTGAAGGCGCGAAGCGCGTGTGCCTGGACGGCCCTATTCGTTCCGCGCAGAGGAACGAACTCAAATCCGTAGAAACCGAAATCAAATACGCCGGCTACCTCGACCAGCAGAAGAAGTCCATCGAGAAACTAAAGAAAGCCGAGCAGCGAACCATCCCCGACTGGTTCGACTACCACGCCGTAAGCGGACTCTCCCGCGAAATGCAGGAGAAGCTCACTCGCGTCCGCCCCTCCACCATCGGCCAGGCCAGCCGCATCCCCGGAGTCACCCCCGCCGCCCTGACCCTCGTCAACGTCTACATCCAGATCCAGGCCAACGCCCGCACCACGCAAACCACATAGCCGAAAGCCACCGAACCGATGGTGGCCCACTCAAGCCCGGTGTTGGCTTGAGTGGGGAACAAGGCATTCGGTCCCGCAGAAAAATCTAAGATGTCATCCTGAGCGAAATTCGTCGCGCAGAGCGCGGCGAATGCAGTCGAAGGACCTGCGGTTTCTTTCGCGAGGCATACCTCAGGGGCTTCTACTAAATCGCCCTCACCGAATCCCGGAGACAGAAGGGTCGCTCACCGCCACCACCCTCCGCCCCACGCCGCCACGCTCGCGCCGGTAGCGCCAAGTCCAGATCGAAGTCACGCCATAATTCCACACCGAGCTGATCGTCAGTCCCGTCACGCCCGCCAGCGCCCACGGCATCCCGCCCCGCGCCGCCTCGCCGCTCACCGCAACATTGGCCACCACGCCCACCCCGCAGGCCACGCCATAGCTCAACATGCCCGTCCAGAAGCCCCAGCCCCGCCGCCTGCGATCGCGCCAGGTAATGGAGTTGTTCAGCGTGTAGTTCAGCATCATTACCAGGACCGTGCCCATGGCCTGCGATTGCACAAAGTCCAGCCCCGCCACCCGCAGAAAACTCCACAGCAGCAGCAGATGAATCCCCACGCCCACCGCGCCGATCACGCAATAAAAAATAAACCGTGCCGGAATCAATCCCCCCAGCAGCTTGTCCAGTAGCAGCTCCGCATACGCCAGACCCTCGATCACGTCCAGCTTGCTCTTCCCATGCTGCCGCGGCCGGAAATGGTAAGGAATCTCTCCCACCCGCAGCGTCTCCCGCCCCGTCAGCAGCAGGTCCAGCAGAATCTTGAAGCCGATCCCCGACAGCCGGTGCGCCACGCTCTCAAACGATGTCCGCCGGATCATGAAGAATCCGCTCATCGGGTCGCTGGGCTTCTTCAGCCGGCAAAGCCTCCGCCCCATGCGGCTCAGAAAAACCCTCCACGGAGCCATCTCGCCCATGCTGCCGCCCTCCGCATGCCGCGAGCCGACCACCAGGTCATACTTCCCGCTCTGCATCATCCGCAACATCTGCGGCAATATCCCCTCGTCGTGCTGCAGGTCCGCATCCATCACCGCAAGCATTGGCGCCGAAGTCGCCAGCATTCCCTCAATGCACGCCGAGGCCAGCCCGCGCCGCCCAATCCGCTCCAGCACCCTGAGATTCGTCTGCTCTCCCGCTGCCGCCCGCGCCGTCTCCGCCGTTCCGTCCGGCGAATCGTCGTCCACCAGGATCACTTCATAGCGAATCCCCGCCAGCGCCGCGCGCAGCCGCGCAAACAGCGGAACGATATTCTCACGCTCGTTGTAGGTGGGGATAACAACACAAAGATCGTATGGTGGCATTGCGATCTCCTCGCCGGCCAGCAGGGCAATCCCGCTACGCGATGCTTCTCAAGATACAGCATCCTCCCAATCTCGCGGCCATAAACCTGCTCGAAAAGGAAGGCCCCGGTTCTCCATAAAGAAAACCGGGGCCACGTATAGCAGACAAGCCTGTAAGCCGAATTCTGTCGAGGACGGCCATTCCTCTAGCCGTTGCATTGCTGCAACGATCCAGCAACCTACCCGGAGGTTTCCGCTCCGCAGTGGCGTAAGCCGCTGCGGATAGTCCGCGTGAGCGCGCCGGGCCGGCACGCACTCGCAGCCATCGGACCGGGCCGCGAGATTTCCTCCCTATTTGGTCTTGCTCCGTGTGGGGTTTACCATGCCTCCGCCGTTACCGTCGGAGCGGTGCGCTCTTACCGCACCTTTTCACCCTTACCTCCCGCTCGTGAGAGTGGAAGGCGGTATCTTCTCTGTGGCACTTGCCGTCTTGCGGCCTTTACGCCGCAATCCCGGACGTTATCCGGCACACTGCCCTGCGGAGTTCGGACTTTCCTCTCCCGCATCCGCATTAGCGAATCCGGCAGCGGCCGCCCAGCCCGCCTGCATATCCTTAATGATACGCGCAACACCCGCGCGGCACACAGCAGGACGAAAACAACGCGCCCCGAAACAACCTTCTGTTGGGTCTGTGCATCTTGTAAGGCGTGAGCAGGTTATGCGCGGGTTGAGAAATTTTTCAGAAATAGGCAAGTCGGATGTCCCGGTCTCCTCTACCGGCGAAGACCATCTCGATAAAGCCGAGTATTGAGGAAACCGAAATGAACACCAAACCCAACATCTTGCTCGTGCATGGTGCATGGGGCGACGCCTCCCACTGGCGCCATATCATTCCAACGCTGCATGAAAAAGGCTATCGGGTGAGCGCAGTGCAAAATTCCCTCACTTACCTGTATGACGATGTCAGCCACACCAGCAAGCTGGCGTCCGCTCAGGGCGGCCCAACCCTGTTGGTCGGCCATTCCTATGGTGGCGCGGTCATCACTGGCGCCGGACACACGCCGAATGTAGTGGGTCTGGTATACCTTGCCGCGTTCGCGCCCGACAACGGAGATAGCCTCACCGGCATCCTTGCCCGGCGGGACGAACCCGAAGGCGCGGCGAATATCTACCCCGACAGCGAGGGGTATCTCTGGATCGAACAGAACAAATTCCGCGAAAGCTTTTGCCAGGATTTGGACGAGACGGAGGCTCTGGTGATGGCGGTCACGCAAAAGCCGATCGCCAGCCGCTGTTTCGATGACAGGTCCGGACCGCCTGCGTGGAAGGTAAAACCATGCTGGTATCAGATCTCGGCGAACGACCGCATGATTCCGCCGGAGACCCAGAGATGGATGGCGGAGCGCATGGAGCCTATGAAGACGGTGACTTTGCAATCCAGCCACGCGTCCCTGGCCTCGCATCCCGAGGAAATCGTTGCGCTGATCGAGGAAGCAGGCAGCTACTTCATGGCCAAGGCTGCGTAACCCCGTTTAACCAATCGAAGTTCATTCAATCGGGCAAAGACCAGGAATACACGGCTCAACATCCCCTATGCGGAGTGCAACGCACTTCGCACTTCATAGGTCCCGCTCGACAATCTCCGCCCGGAAACCCGTCCGCAGACGAAACCAAACCCGCCGCAGCACGGAAAAATCCCTCTCCTGCCAAAATTCGCGCTGCCGGAAACCTGCCCGCGGTGTCTATATCAGCAATCGGAAGCGCGAGAGCCAAACCCGCAGGAGCATGTCTCCAGCGGTCGGAAAATCTTGTCTCCAAAAAGAACCCCGGTGTTAAAGTTCCAGATGGTCCTGTAGCACGCCGTATGTCAGGGGGAAACATCGTGCCGATCAAATCCGCACTGGTAGCAGCCTTACTCGTCTCTTCGCTGGCATGCGCGCAACAAACGCCTCCGCCGCCCGTCGCTCTCACCATCTACAACCAGAACTTCGCCGTCGCAAGAACGTCCGTCGATCTCGACCTGCATCCCGGAATCAACGAGGTCACCACCACCCGGGTCACCAGTCAACTCGAACCCGACTCCGTCGTCCTCCGGGATCCAACCGGCGAGCACACCGTCCAGGTCATCGAACAGAACTACGACGCCGCCGTCGTCAACCAGGCGTGGATGCTGAAGAAATACGAAGGCCGGACCATCAGCTTCCAGATCAAACCCGGCGAAGTGGTCCAGGGCAAAATCATCCGCGCCGGCGACGATCTTCAGCCATATGGGGCCCAGCAACAGCCCCTTATCGAGGTGAACAGCCAAATGCAGTTCCAGTTGCCCGGACTCCCGCTCTTCCCCGCAACCACCGACGGCCTGCTCTTGAAACCCACCCTGCGCTGGCAGATACAGTCCGCCCAGGCCGAGCATTACACCGCCGAGCTCGCCTATATCACCGCGGGCCTCGACTGGGAGGCCACCTACAATGTCATCGCTCCCCAAAGCAGCAACGTCCCCAGCGACGAGAAAGCCGACGTGCTGGGCTGGGTCACCATTCATAACCAGAGCGGCAGCGACTTTCCCGAAGCAAACATAAAACTCATGGCCGGAGACGTAGCCAAAATCATGCCCCAACTCTACCTCTACAACCGGCTTGAGGCAGTGGGCGGTTTGGCGACCGCCGGACCCGTCGAGGTCCCCAAGGTCACGCAAAAGGCCTTCGATGACTTCCACCTCTACAATCTCAACCGCACCGTAACACTCCGCGACGGCGAAACCAAGCAGGTGCAGTTCCTCGACGCCCCCGGCGTCACCATGCAGCGCAGCTACAGCTACGACGGCTCCGCGCAGAACCGTCAACCCTTCGAAAACTACAGTAACAACATCATCTGGGATGAGGGGTACGGCCTCGACTCTGGAAACACGAAAGTTCGTATCATCGAGGAAATCAAAAACAGCAAATCAAACCACCTCGGCATTCCGCTTCCCGCAGGACGCGTCCGCGTTTATCGCAGAGACTCCGACGGTCAAATGGAATTCGTCGGCGAAAGCATGATCGAGCACACCCCGCCCGAAGAAACACTGAAGGTCAGCACCGGCAACGCCTTCGATGTGAAGGGCGCTCGCAAACAGACCGACTTTCACGTCGACCAGAACGCCCACACCATCGACGAAACCTTTGAGATCAAGCTCACCAATCAAAAGCAGCAGCCCGTGAAGGTAACGGTTGTCGAGCACATGTACCGCGGCAATAACTGGGAGATCACCGCAAAATCCACCGACTACATCAAACGCGACAGCCACACCATCGAGTTCCCCGTGCACGTCGCCGCCAAAGGCGAAGCGACCTTGATCTACTCCGTCCACTACACCTGGTAAGCTTTCGCAGCATCATCCGCAAGAGCCCAACAACTGGTGCGGCGCGGCATACGCAAATCACCGCGCCGCGCGCGCCTCTAATCCACCCAGAACAGGTTCGCGGGAAAATCAAACGTAACGCGCCGTCCCTTGAGCAGCGCACTGTTCAATTCCGGGCACCGCTGTCCGCAAACGATCACCCCTAAGGCGTCGTCTTCGGCGCCGGATTCTCAAACGTCAGCTTGATCGTCTGCGTGTCCGCGCGGCTGTGGTCCAGCGTCCCGCCCGCCGTCACCAGCGAAATCGGCAGCGTCACCGATCCGTTAAAGTCCCACGTCACCCCGTACGCCAGCGTCACCGTCAGCGTCTTGAACGTCGCCGGCCCCACCGATCGCGTCTCCTTGATCTGCAACGCCGCCTCCTGCAGCGTTTGGATCAGGTCCTTCGAAAAATCCTGTGCCTTCACCCGCCTCGGCGCCAGGCTATTGAGGTACGCGTCCATACTCATCGCCGCCGGCTTGGGCGGAGGCGGAGGCACCTTATAAGAGAACGTCACATCGTTCGTCGCCTGCGATTGATGGCTCCCGCCCACTGAAAAAATCAGCAGGCAGAACTTGAACCCCTCTGTCGTCGAGTTCACCGTCTTAAAGTCGAAGTCCGCCCCCGCCAGCCCCGGCAGCGCATCCTTGATCGTATTCGGATCGCTGTTGTACTGGTCCAGTGTCAGCGCCACCTTCTTCGCCACCAGGCAAAGCGGAATCGGCGTCTTCTTTACATCTACACTCTGTTGATTCGGGGCCGCGCAATCATCCGCGGCAAAGGCCGTCAGCGGCACCAGCAAACACAACATCACCCACAAAGCTCGATTCATAACGCGCTCCCAAAGGGCACGGTTGAACCGCTCCGCTGCGTACCCGCAAACATTCGACTGCAGTGCGCCACAGCTTACTCTCGAATCAGCTCACAAGCAAGAAATTCATCCCCGCCGCTCAGCCGCCGATCTCATCCCGCGGAAGCCGGGGGATGCGGCAACGGAGCTCCAACCTCCCGGCAAAATCTCACGGCTCCTCGCGCACCAGCGGCAGATGCGCCGCCTCCCAGGCCGCCAGCCCGCCCGCAATCTCCGCCACGTTCGTAATCCCCTCCTGATGCAGCAGGCTCGCCGCAATCGAAGATCGGTACCCGCCCGCGCAATGCACGGCAATGCGCCGGTCGCGCGGAACCTCGCCCATGCGCTCCACCAGATGATTCAGCGGCAGGTTTACACTGCCTGCAATATGCTGCGCCGCCCACTCGCCCGGAGTCCGGACATCGAGCACCATCGGAGCCTCCGCGCTCGCCAGCTCCTCCGCCGCAATCAGCACGCTCACCCGCTCCGTCGGCCACACCAGGTCCGGCCTCTTCGCCAGCGCCGCCATCCCGCCCTGCAGGTAGCCCGTCACATCGTCAAACCCGATCCGCCCCAGCCGCACTGCCGCCTCCTGTTCGCGCCCCGGCTCCGCGATAATCACAATGGGCTTCGCGCGATCCAGCACCGTTCCCGCCCATGTCGCGTACTGGCCGCCCAATCCAATATTGATGCTCCCCGCAATGTGCCCCTTGGCATACTCCGCCGCGTCGCGCACATCCAGAATCTGCGCGCCTCTCTCGCCCATCCGCAAAACTTCATCCAGACCCACCGGCTGCAACGCCTGCTCCAGATTCCTGTCCAGCGTGGCCCGCTCGCGCGTATTCAGAATCGCGTCGTAAGTAAAGTATGGCGGAGCATCCGGCTGGTCCGCCGTAATCAGCCGCACAAATTCTTCCTTTGTCATCGGCTTCAGCGCGTAATTCAAACGCCGCTGGTCCCCCATCGATGACACCGTGTCCGAAGAAAGCTTCTTCCCGCAAAGCGAGCCTGCGCCGTGCGCCGGATACACCAGCACCTCATCCGCAAGCGGCAGAAGTTTTGTATGTAAAGAGTCGTAAAGGTAAGCGCCCAGGTCATCCGCGCTCCAGCCCAGCGACGCGCGCAAATCCGGACGCCCCACATCGCCGATAAATAGCGTATCGCCCGTCAGCACCGCATAAGGCTTCGCGGCATCCTTCTTCAGATCAAACACCAGGATCGAGATCGACTCGATCGTATGCCCCGGCGTCTCCAGCACCTGCAGCCGCATCCCCGGAAAATCCAAACTGTCGCCGTCCTTCATCGCAACAAAGGCATACTCCGCCTTCGCTCGCGCACCCAGATAAATCGTCGCGCCGCAGCGGTCGCGCAGCTCCAGGTGCCCCGCCACAAAATCAGCATGAAAATGCGTCAGAAAAACATGCTGGATCTTCAGCCCCAGCCGCTCCGCATCCGCCAGGTACTGCTCAATATCGCGCTGCGGATCGACAACAACAGCCGTCCCGCTCTCCTCGTCACCCAGCAGATACGAGGCATGCGCCAGACATCCGAGATAGTACTGTTTCAAAATCATCGAAGCAGAGTCTACCACCGCGCGAGGCATTGCGCTCCCGCCTCAGCCCATGATCGCATTTGTGATCCTCACCCACCATTCCGGATGCTGCGCCCAGATCTGCACTGCAAGAATCTGGCCCACGATCAGCGCCGGCAACGCATAGCGATAAACCACATGGACACTCCGGTTCACGATCAAGTCACGCACAACGCCAAGCACGATCAGCAAATCCACTCCCGCGTAAAACCAATGGTGCGAAATCATTGGAAAGCGCCCGAACGCCGCCGAGGTAAGCGCGCACGTCGCAATCAAGATCAGGCGCCGATGAAACTCCGGCTTCTTCCTCCAGTACACCGCCAGCCAGAAGAACGTCGTGAACGAAATTATGTCCCATAGCTGGATGGCGAAAAATGTATGAGCATCGGCAAGATGGAAATGCAGCGCGTCAAACCGGTCCATCACAACCGCCGTCGACAGGCCCAGCACCGTCATCACCGAGCCCAGCCCCACCCCGAACCAGCCCGTCCGCCGATGCAGCTTCACGTTGTGTGTCCGAATAAGCGCCGACTGGAAGATAAAGAAAACCACCCAGCTCGAAAACACCGCCCCATGCAGCCAAAGCACCCACGGACGCAGCGGCGTCGCATGAATGAGGTCTTGATTGACTGTATGGCTGAAGCCGTAAACCACCACCACGGCAATCAGCAACGACATGGAAAAGTAGAAATACTTGTCCAAAAAGCCAGAGCGCTTCGTCGCTCTTGCAGGGACAACTTGCTCGGTCGCCATCGTGCTTGCTCCGATTAGGTCCAATTTGACTACAGGGGGGTGGCGCAATCATAACAGCGGCAGAGAGCACAATGGAATGAAAATGAAATCGCGAGAGCGCCCCGACT
The DNA here is from genome assembly GCA_049799415.1 of Silvibacterium sp. GTDB lineage: Bacteria > Acidobacteriota > Terriglobia > Terriglobales > Acidobacteriaceae > Silvibacterium. The sequence continues at coordinate 16,815 of JBARHV010000126.1, read as the reverse complement.
GGCGCGCAGCAAACGATAAGGGCCATAGGCAGTAGCTAGTAGCTAATGGCTAATGGCTAATGGCTGAACTTACAACTCTTCCCGCACCACCGGCAGATTCAAATGCGCCCGCACCTGGTCCTCAATAAAAATCAGGACCTCATCCAGCGTCATGTTCGTTGAGTCAATCACAATCGCATCCTCCGCCGCGCGCAGCGGAGACTCCGCCCGGTTCCGGTCCCGCGCATCCCGCTCCCGCAGCTCCTTGGCAATCGCCGCCTGCATATCCTGCTTGTGCCGATCGACACCCGATCCAGCACCATCCGCTGCTCCAATTACAGGAGAAGTCTGCTCATACCGACGCTGGCTCCGCGCCTCCGGCGAAGCATCCAGAAAAAACTTCAAGTCTGCATGCGGAAACACCACCGTCCCAATGTCGCGCCCCTCCATCACCACGCGCGCATTCTTGCCCAGCGCCCGCTGCAACCCCACCATCCACGCCCGGATCGCCGGATGCACGCTCACCCGCGACGCCCCGCGCGTAATCTCCGCATCGCGAATCCGCCCCGTGACCTCCACGCCATCCAGCAGCACGCGATTGCCCGCCTCCGACGGCTCGAGCGAAATCGCCGTCTCCGCCGCCAGCCGCTCCAGCGCAGTGGGATCATCCACATCCACGCCGCGCTCCAGGGCCTTCATCGCAAACGCCCGGTACATCGCGCCCGTCTCCAGGTTCAAAAATCCGAAGTGCGCCGCAATGTGCTTCGCAACCGTGCTCTTGCCCGCTCCCGCCGGGCCGTCAATGGCAATAATGCAGGCCCGCTCCGTCATTCCGCGTTCTTGCTCCCCTCATCCTTTTTCTTGCGAAACGGAGCCTTGAACCCGCCCGGCTTGCCTTTTCCAAACGCAGGCTTCCCCGTCCGGCCCGCACCCGGCTTCCCAAACGAAGGCTTGCCCTTCCCAAACGATTTGCCCGCGCCACCCGATCCAAACCCAGCTTTCTTGAAGCCCGGTTTTCCCGCACTCTTGAAGCCAGGCTTACCACCGCTCTTGAACCCAGGCTTGCCCGTCTTCTTGAAACCCGGGCCTGCAGACTTGAAAGAAGACTTGCCCGCAGGCCGTCCCGCCTTCGAGAAGCCTCCAGCAGACTTAGGCTTCCATCCACCCTCGCGCCTCGGCGCACCAGCGCCTCCACCCTGAGCCGGACGGAACGTCCGCGGACGCGACTCCCCATCTCCAGTTTTCGCCGGGCGCTCCCTAAAGAAAGGCCGCTTCTCACCCGCACCCTCCCGCTTGAACCCGCCCGAAGGACGGGAACCGCGCTCAGCCCCAAACCTCGCACCACCAGACCCAGCCCCACCGGACCGAGCCCCCCCAAACTTCTTCTCGCCGCCAAACTTGGGCCGATCAAACTTCTTCTCGCCGCCAAACGCGCCGGCGCGTGCGCCATCATCCTCGCGCCGCGGACGAAACGGACGCTCGCCCTCAACCGCCCGAGGCCCAGGACGACTCCTTGCACGATCCCCGGCACGCTCCGGACCACGCCCTTCGCCGCGCGCCTGCCACGGCCGCGCCTGACCAGCGCCAAACTTCTTCGGGCCAAATTTCCCGCCGCCTCCGCCGAACGAAGGCCGCGCCCGTTCTCCACCGCTGCGCTCCGCGCCCGGACGCTCCCGCTTTATACGATCTCCGCCAAACGGCTTCCGGTCATCCCCGCTGCGTGCCCGGAAAGGCTTCGCCGCTCGATCAAACGGCTTTTTCCCAAACGATTTCCGCTCCCCGCCAAACGATTTCCGCTCCCCGTCTTCCCGCTTACCCTCAAACGGTTTGCGATAAGGCCGCTCGCCCTCCGCCTTCGGACGAAACGAAGCATCCCCGCCCCGCCCCGCGGAACCAGCGGCAAAGCGCCCTGCAGCCGGTCGTCCAAATCCCGTCCGCTCACCAGGTCGTCCCGTTCTTTCTCTCGGAGGCCCGCTCCGCGCACCGCGATCAAACGCCGGACGCTCCCTGCGCTCGTAAGGTTTCCGCTCACCGCCATCCCGAGAGGTGCCCGGCTCGCGATCCTGAATCGCCTTACGCCGTGCGCGAGCCGCAGCGTGTTTCGGGTTCCCAGTACTCTTCCGGTCAAAAATCGGAGCACCTGCCTTGCGCTCAAATCCCACCGCGCGCGGCGCACTCAAATCAATCTCCACCGGCTCCTCGGCAAACTCCGGCAGCGATCCCGCAACATGCAGCAGCGGCTGCGCCCCCACCGACACCAGTCCCAGCTGCCGCGTCGCCGACAGCCCATTCACCACCTCGCGCACCTTCGACCGCGCCGTCAGCGGAGACAAAAATGTCTCAACTTCTTCCTCTGTCGCCGCAACCGCCGACTCCAGATACAGCGACACCAGCGCCGACAACGCCGTCGCCTGTGCCACCTTCTGCGACGCCGTCATCTCCGCCGCAAACCTGGCCTGCGTCAGCTCCCACCGTGTCGTGTCACCGTCATACACCGGAATCGCCCGCAGCCCGTTCCACAGCTCCATCAGCCCGCGCAGCACCGCGGCCTCCGTCACCTCGCGCCCCAGCGCCGTCTGGATTTCCTGCGACGTCTGCGCGCCGTCGCTATCCAGTTGCTTCCATATCTCCAGCACCAGCGGAGAAGCCTTCGCACCCGGTCCGCTCTTCCAGTTCCGTCCGCCAATCAGGCTGAACACGTAAGGCATCGCCTCCCGCGTCACCAGAAAATCCGGCTGGTCGGAAACCGTCCCGCCCGCAGCCGCAAAAGCCCCCACCGCGCCCAGAAGATTTAAAGGAAGAACAGCTCCATCAGCCGTCAGCCGATGCAGCAGCGACGTCGCCGTTTCAATCGCCTCACGCGCCCCGCCTTGAGATCCGGGAGCATCCGTAACAACTCCCGCCACTGCCTCTACAAACGAAGGCGCCGCCACCGGAAACTGCGCCCGTCGCGGAAGAAAAAGACAAAAACCCAGGCTGTCCATCCACGCCCGCGCATCCTCAGCGGTAAGAATCGGATTCGAGGCCTGGCGCCACCGTTCGGCGCGCACTTTTTGGAGCTGTTCGGATGTCAAAGAAACTCATTTCTGCCCGCAATCCCGGGCACAGGCGTCCTCATCCGCAAAAACGGGGAACCAGGGCCACAATCAGCAGCCCAAACCTGCGTCTCTCAAGTATAAAGCCCGCGGTTACAATGGGCGCGGGACGCAGTTGCCCGCGAACTGCTTTAAACGGCACGCAGCTGTTGCCTCTTGGGGTCTTACGTCCAATTAAAAAAAGGTACTTCACGATGCATCGCCCGTACACTGCTATCAAAATCGGAGCGCTTTTCCTTTTGGGTGTGTCAGGAACACTTGCCATAGCTCGACAGTCCGCGGCCCCCAAAGATCATCAAAGCAATGTCATCCTGGGCGTTCTGGAAGATGTCGCCGGCGAATACGCTGGCCAGTCCGATACGCGAAAGTTGCGCGCCGTCTTCCAAAAAACTAGCAATGAATGGCGGCCTTTCCCCACCCGAACCAGGACCTACCTCGACCTCAAGACCCTCCCTCACTCCTACCCCCAACAAATGACCTGGACCATCGCATTCCATGGCAGAAAGCTTGGCACTGTGACCGCGCATACACCCGCGCAGTTCGACTCCTACTCGGAAATCGGAACAGAGCTCATTAACAGCCGGGGACCGGTTCCGACCATTGGCAAAAAGTCTGTTGACTACGGCGGCTTCCCCGGCTATTCCGTCTACCGCCCACTCGTTGCCGTCTCCAGGCCGAACGTCGCCGATCCTGACAACTGGCACCGTGTGCAGCCTTCACAGGGGCAGATCGAAATCGCTCGTAACCGGTTTCGCGCACGATTCCCAAAAGTATCGAATTGCAGGAATGCCGACGAGAATATTGGAAGACCCTGGCACTACAGGGACAGGGATATCCATGTAATCGCAGCATACACATCCAGACAACACTGGCTGCTTCTCGATCTGTCCCTAACGGGCTACGCATGCGACGGACCAACCGACGAACCATTTCTAGACCAGTGGTTCGTCGTTCGACCGTCGGGGGAAGTCAGCTTTATTGGCCAGGAAATGTGGCTTGTCGATGCAGGAGACTATGACAAGAGCGGCCAATCAGAGCTTCTATTCTCAATAAGCGGAATGGACATCGGCGGCTATCGCCTCTTCTATCGCAACTTCACGCGAAGCGCAGAATTCATCTTTTACTACCATTGACCGTTGCCGTTGCCCGCCTCGTGCCCGCTCTCCTCGCCACGCACACATATACTCATCTCAGGAGCATCGCACACCAATGCTGCGCGAAGAATTTCAAAAGAAAACTTTCAGCAATGAAGAAGGCGAAGCCAACTGGTGGGATCAGCAACACGATGCTCTAGTCGAAGAATTCCAGAGCGCAGCCGCAGATGGAACATTAGGCACCGGCACTGCCACTAACGACTAATAACTAACAACTATTGTGACGGTTGACTGACCACCCCAACCGTAGCCGTATTGTCCCCAGCCTGCGGATTCACTCCGAACGCCCACACATCCAGGTTCAACTCTCCCGGCCCAAGAATCTCCACCAGCGCGTACTGCCCGATCACCAGCGAATTCTTCGGCGTAATCTTCATCCAGTGCCGGCCCGGCAAAATCGTCTTCGTCGTCTCCGTCACATCCGGGTCCGCTCTGCCGCGCACAATCTCATCCACCGTCTCCGCCGCCGCCGTCCGCTCGTTTCGTCCCACGTGCAGGGTCAAAATCGCATACCGGCTGTCCGGCGAGCTGAACGCGCCCTTGTCATCCTTCACCGAGCTCGCCCCATGCGTGTCCACCGTCAGCGGAGTCCCCATCGGCTCCGGCTCCTCGCCCGGTTTTGCCGCACCCCTCGGAACATCCAGGCTCACATAGAACACCGGCTGCGCCACATGCAGCTCCACCTTGGCCGAGTAGCCGTCTGCCTGGATCAGTTGCCGCGCGCCGCGCCGCGATCCAACCGCATAGTGCAGCACGCTGTGCTCATACGCGCGGTTCAAATCCCCATTGGCCTGCGTCATGTGCGCCAGCTCCGGCTGCCCGTCGTAGGTATCCAGCACCCACACGCCGCTCTCATCCGGAAGCCGCAGGCCCGGCATCACATACGGCATCCGGTCGAGCTCCGCCTGCCGCGCCGCGCGCTCCTCCGCGTCAATCTTCGCTGCCTCCACCTGTCCCGGATCGTTCGGATTCGTCGCTACTACCTGCTGATCGGCATTTCCCGCCGCGCCGTACTGCAGCTTCCACTTTGCCGTAGCATCCCAGTCCACCAGGTTCTTCGGAATCTCCTCCCAGTCGTCGCGCTCCGCGCTGAAAAACCGCACCCGGTCGCCCTTGATCTCGTATTTTGTAACGACCTGGTAGCTGCCGTCCTTCATGATCAGGCGATCGCCATTGGCCTGCGCCCAGGCCATCGATGCCATCAAAACCAGCAAAATCCCGAAAATGGTACGAAAGTGCCTCATCGAACGTCTCATACTCTATACGACTCTATAGACGCAGCAGCCAACCATGCGTCTTCCGCTGTTATCCTAAAGATATCGGAAAGTTCTAAAGGTTTATGGCAGAGCGGCACACGGAACATGGCACTCGGCAAAGCGGCATCGCCCGCACGCCTCCGTCTGCCCAAAAGTCCGTTCGCAGGATCAGCCGCAGGGCCGTCGCCACGGCCATCCTCTGCGCCTGCATGGTGCTCTTCGCCGCTACCCTGCGCGTCGCCCACTCCCACACCGCCGCCGAACAGGAATCCGGCCACTGCCCCATCTGCGTCGCGATTCATAGCGGCATGCCCGCGGCCACCGCGCCCGTACACATCATCCTGCATGCCGCGCCTGAGCCGATCGTTACGCTCGCGCCCAAAACCCCTGAAAAAGTTCGCGTAGAAACACTCTCTGATCGCGCGCCCCCCGCGCTGGCTTAGCCCTGGCTTCCATCGGAAGCTACGACCAAAACCAGCAATTTGATCAGGAGTTTTCCCCATGCACGCACTGCGACGCCTCGGCGCGTTTGCTTTTCTTTCCGCATTTCTTTTTGCGGTGCCCGGCCTCGTCCGCGCCCAGGCCGGAACCGCCGGCCTCGTTACCGGCACCGTAACCGACGCCTCCGGAGCCGTCATCCCCGGCGCATCCGTCAATATCCATACCGCGCTCACCGGATACGACCGCACCACCCCCGCCGACGCTGGCGGCAACTTCCAGTTCTCCAATCTCCCCTTCGGCAACTACGTCATCACCGTCAGGCAAAAGGGCTTCCAGACCAGCGTGCAAGACATCTCCGTCCAGTCCGCCGTCGCCATCTCCAAAACTGTTGCGCTCTCCATCGCCACCGCCACTGAAACCGTAACCGTGGCCTCCAGCACCAACGACGAGCTGCAGAAAGCCATCAGCGACCAGACCGACATCGACAGCAGCCTTACCGACAAGCTCCCGCTCATCAGCAGCTCCTCCGGCGTAAGCTCCGCCATCACCCTCGCCAGCCCCGGAGTCGCCGCCGACTCCAACGGCATGTTCCACCCCCTCGGCGAGCATTCTGACACCACCTACTCCATTGACGGCCAGCCCATCAGCGACCAGCAGAGCAAGACCTTCTCCAACCAGGTCTCGCTTAACGCCATCCAGTCCATGCAGGTCATCGAAGGCGTCATCCCCGCCGAGTACGGAGACAAAGCCTCGCTTGTCGCCCGCACCACCACCAAATCCGGCCTCGGCAGCCCCAAACCCAACGGCAACCTCGAGACCACCTACGGCAGCTTCGGAACCACCGACACCAACGCCTCCCTCGGCTTCGGCAGCAACCGCTTCGGCAACTTCTTCACCGGAGATATCAACAACAGTGGACGCTACCTCGACTCGCCGGAAATCGTCCCCCTCCACGACCACGGCAACAGCGAGTCCCTCTTCAATCGCGTCGACTACGCGCCCAACACCATTGACACCTACCACCTCAACCTCACCACTTCGCGCTCCTGGTTCCAGGTGCCGAACCAGTATGACCAGCAGGCCGCCGGACAGGACCAGCGCTCGCAGATCTTCAGCTATAACGTTGCACCCTTCTGGACCCGCGTCTTCGGCCAGACCGGCGTCCTCGACGTCAACCCCTATCTGCGCCAGGACAACGTCCACTACTACCCCAGCCACGACATCTTCCACGACACTCCGGCCACGCTCTCGCAGGACCGCAGCCTCCGCAACCTCGGCTTCAAGGCCGACTACTCCTACGTCAAGGGCATCAACAACGCCAAGTTTGGATTCGACGTCAACCACACCTTCCTCACCGAAGGCTTCGGCGTCGGCATCACCAGCCCCACCTACAACGCCCTCTGCGTCAACTCGGAAGGCACTCCCGTCGTGGCCCCCGGCGTAACCAAAACCTCCCAGTGCGCCGCCGCCGGCTACAGCGCCAACCCCAACTTCCAGCCCGGACTCCTGCCCCTCGACCTCACCCGTGGAGGCTCGCTCTTCCAGTTCCACGGCCACACCGATGTGAAGGAAGAATCCCTCTACGGCCAGGACCAAATCAACCTGAAGAGCTGGAAGTTCCTCGCCGGCGTCCGTGGCGACAACTACAACGGACTCACCCGCAAATACATGCTGGAGCCGCGCACCGGAATCACCTACAACCTCGCCAAAACCGCAACCGTGCTGCGCGTCGGCTACTCGCGCCTCATGCCCACGCCCTATAACGAAAACCTCATCCTCTCCAGCTCCACCGGAGCAGGAGGCCTCGCGCAGGACACTGGAAGCTTCGGCCAGCATCCACTCAACCCCGCCACCCGTAACCAGTACGACACCGGCTTCGAGCAGTCCGTCACCAAACACCTCATCGTCGATGGCGAATACTTCTGGAAAGAGACCAAGGACGACTACGACTTCGACGTTCTGCTCAACACGCCACTCACCTTCCCCATTCAGTGGCGCAAGTCAAAGATCGACGGCTTCGACCTCCGCCTCACCATGCCGCTCTATCACGGGCTCACCGCCTACTCCGTCATGGGACACTCCCGCTCTCGCTTCTTCGGCCCCGAAGCCGGCGGCATCCTCTTCAACAACCCCAACGGACTCGACTCCTACGCCCCATTCCGCATCGATCACGACCAGAACTTTGAGCAGAACACCAACCTCAACTACCAGCCCAAAGTCAACGGCCCGTGGTACGGATTCACCTGGACCTACGACAGCGGACTCGTAGCCGGAAACGCGCCCTACGCCGTCAACGACACCACCCCCGTTAGTCTGACGTACCTCACCCCCGACCAGCAGCAGCAGATCGAACTCACCTGCGGCGGAGTCCGCGCCACCCTCACCGCGCCGCTCACCAGTTGCGCGCCCAACGAACTCTCGTCGCCGCTGCTCAGCATCCCCGCGCCCGGAACCTTCGACCCCGACCACAACCCGCAGCGCATCGCCCCCCGCAACCTCTTCGACATGTCCTCAGGCTGGGACAACCTCTTCCACGCCGACCGCTTCAAGGTCAACGGAACCTTTTCGGTCACGAACGTCACCAACAAAGTAGCGCTCTACAACTTCCTCTCCACCTTCAGCGGAACCCACTTCGTACCTCCAAGAGCCTACACAGCAGGCCTGACCCTCAACTTCTAACCAAACAAAATCCCCACATCTTCGATGTGGGGATTTGTTTCTCGATGTCATTCTGAGCGAAGCGCGCAGCGCGGAGTCGAAGAACCTGCGGTTTCTCACCCAGGCATGACCGCACTTGAGAACCCCATCACCTCAACCCCACCCACGGATGTCATCCTGAACAAAGTGAAGGATCTGCGGTTCGCCCGTTCCACCACACAGCCCCGCAAGTCCATTACCTTCGGCATCCAGACAATCAGCCGCACGCATAGTAGCCTCCACACCATGCGAGAGCGCTGTTATTACGCCTACATCACCGCAAGCCGCACACATGTCCTCTACATCGGAGTAACTGGCGGCATCGAGCGCCGCATCGCACAGCATAAGAGCCACACACCCAAAGGATTCACAGCGCGTTACCGGTGCGACCGTCTAGTCTGGTTCGAACGGTACCGCACACCCGGCGCCGCAATTGCGCGCGAGAAGGAACTCAAAGGTTGGCGAAGAACAAGAAAGATCGAGCTCATCGAACGCGAAAACCCCACATGGATAGATCTCAGCGAAGACTGGGGCAAAACCTTCCCGTAATCCACCCACAACCCTCACCCCACCACCGACGTCATCCTGAGCCAGGCGAAAGGCCCACCCTAAACGCAGCCGAAGGGCCCAAGTCCCTAATGCACCGACTTCAGCAGCACGCTCAACCCGTTCCACGCAATCTGCACCCCGATGCACAGCAGAATAAACGCCACCACCCGCAGAATCCCATGCGCCGTCGAAGGCGAAATCGCCTTGGTGATCTTCGGAGCATACCCGTAGCACACATACACCAGCGCGCTCAGCACCACCACCGCCGCAAAAATCCCCGCATGCCCCAGCACCTTTGCCGTCAGGCCCGGCGCTGAGACGTGCGCCGTCAGTGTCAGCATCGCCACCAGCGTCCCCGGCCCCGACGTCACCGGAAACGTGAACGGATAGAACGCCTTTTGCGCGAGCGCCCGGTATCCGTTCTCGTCCCGCACATCCGACTCTGTCTGCTGGCTCTTCGCCGCCGCGTTTTCGTCCTTCTCGTTCAGCACGCCCCAGCCAATCGCCGCAATCACCACCCCGCCCGAGAGCTGAACAATCGGCAGCGATATCCCGAAGAAATTCAAAATCGCCGAACCCAGCAGCTCGATGATCGTCAGAAAAATGACGTTGTTGATCGCGATCCGGCGCGCCAGCCTGCGGTACGTCTCCGGCGGAGCGTCCCCCACCAGCCCCACAAACACCAGCGCCGTGCCCAGCGGATTAATCAGCGGCAGCAATGCGCTGAACGCCAGCAGAAATGTATTCCACACCAGCAAGTCTCGTCTCCCTCTCTGGAAGCTTAAGCCATTTCCCCAGCCGCCACGTCTAAGACTGCGTCAAGGTGACAAAAACTTCATCGGTCTGTGACCCCGATATGCGAAGATGCCAAAAGATGCTCCGGCTTCTGATACTCGTTCCAGCGTCAGTCTTTCTGGCTTCCTGCTTGGCGGTTGCGCAAAGCAGCTCCAGACCTGCAGCCCCCTCCGGCAATACTGAACTCACTGCTTCCAGCAGCTCATCCGCATCTCTGCCCGACGATGCCGCCCTTCCGGATGCTCCTGTTCCCGGCACGGCTGCGGGCCAAACCACACCTCCGGGTCAAACCCAGCAAACGAACACGCAACAGACTCCCCCACCCGCAAGCAATACACCTTCGCTCCAGGGCCTGGGATTTCCCGCCAGCGTGACCCAGGGCAGCGCGCAGGAACAGGCACGGCTCGACCAGCGCACCCACATGCTTAAAGTGCATCAGACGCTCGGCCTGATCACCGCAATTCCCATGGTCGCAACGTTAATTACCGGACCCCAGGCCAAAGCCAAAGGAAAAAATGGCGAGACAATTACGGAACCGACCGACGCAAATCTGGACTTCCATATCGCTCTCGGCGGCCTGACCACCGGCCTCTATTGGACAACGGCCTACTACGCCATCTTCGCGCCTAAAATCCCCGGGGTTAAACCCGAAGGCGCGATACGCCTGCACCGCGATCTGGAGTGGATTCACGGGCCGGGAATGATCCTCACTCCGGTGCTCGGAATCATGGCCTACAAACAGGAGAACGCCGGAGAAAAGGTGCATGGCATCGCCTCCGCGCATGGCACCGCTGCCTATGTAACCGCGGCTGCCTACGGAGCGTCGATCATTGCCATATCGTGGCCGATTCACTGGAAGTTCTGGCAGAGGGAATAAAGGCAGAGCGATGAAAGTTGGAGCGATGAATACCATGAATCGAAAAATCCTGATTGCTTTTTTGCTGGTCGCGCTCCCCGCATTTGCCCGGGCCGACACCCAGTGGGTCCTTCAAAAATCCACCCTCACCTATCACATGTCGCATCCCATGCACGACGTCGACGGCGTCACCCACGCCGCAAAAGGCAAGGGCATCTGTCACAACGGAGAATGCGACTTCCTCATCGCCGTGCCCGTGAAATCCTTCGATTCAGGAGACAGCAACCGCGACCTTCATATGATCGAGGCAACGCGCGGCGCGCAGTTTCCCATGGTCATCGTGCGCACCAGCTTTCCCGAAGCGATAACACCGTCTTCCACCATCTACGTCGATCTGCAGGTCCAGTTTGCCGGCCAGACCGCAGTCTATAAACATGTGCCATTCCAGCGAACCGCCGTAGGAAAGGACGTGCGAATCGCCGGCGCCATTCCCGCCACCTGCTCCGATTTCAAGATCGACCGGCCCTCGTTTCTAACCGTGCCCATCAAAAACGAAATCCCCGTAAGCGTGGACGCGACCTGGACCAGCATGTAGCGGAATTTCAGACGCACCCGGCAGAACTCAAGGCTCATTTCAAAATCAGCCCATCGATGGGAGAGAATGGATGCCATCCGTACCCGGGGTTCCCGCCATGCAAAGCCGCCGCTCGCTCGCTCTCCGAACCATCTTCACCGCCGGGCTCGTTGCCGGAACCCTCGACCTCGCCCTCGCCATCATCTTTTTCGCCGTGCAGGGAGCCCCGCTGCTCACCATCCCCCACGCCATCGCCGCCGGCCTGCTCGGGGTACGCGCCTTTCACGGAGGCATCTCCATCGCCATCCTCGGCGTCGCCCTCCACTACTTCATCGCCCTCACCGTCGCCGATGTCTATTACGCCGCCAGCCTGCGCATAAAATCCCTCAACCGCCACGCCCTGTTCAGCGGAGCCGCATACGGCATCGCCGTCTTCCTGGTGATGTCCTTCATCGTCGTTCCCCTCTCCGCCGCGCCGCGCTCCCGGCCCAGCCCCGCATGGCTCATCGCCGACATCGGCTCCCACATCTTCTTTATAGGAATCACCATCGCCCTCATCACCCGCCGCTTCGCCGCCAGCCACGCCTCGCCCGAAAATACCGTTTAGCGCCCGCTCCGGGAACCGCCAGACCCCGTCCCCGCGTATCCATATCGCAGGAGCGCGCTATGGCCTGGCTGCACATCGTCACCACTCTCTGCATCGGACTCATGATCGGCGTTGAGTTCGCCGTCTCCGCCTTCATCAATCCCATCCTCTGGCAGCTCGACCGCCCCGCGCAGGTCATTCGCTTCTTTGCCGCCCGCCTCGGAGCCGCCATGCCCTTCTGGTATGTGCTCGGCCTCCTGCTTCTCATCGCCGAGACCATCCTCCACCGCCACCAGCCCGGCCTGCTGTTGCTCGCCATCGCCAGCGGAATATGGGCCGCCATCATCCTCGCAACCATTCTCTTTCTCGTGCCCATCAACAACCGCCTCGCCCGTCCCACATCCAGCGCTTCGCCCGAACAAATCCTCCAGGCCCACCATCAATGGGACACACTCCACCGCCTCCGCATCATCGCGCTCACCGCGGCCATGCTCTTCTTTCTCATCGCCGTCTTCCCTTAAGCAGTATCGAAATATAGCTGCTTGTTAAATGATGGATCTCGATAAACTGCGGTTGGCTTCGGTAGCCTCCCAGGCTTCGGAAAAGCAGAGTTTCTACTGTTCCTATATGTCGATACAGCCTAAGCCTGGTGCTTCTCCTCGTGAAAACCGCCTTCCACCAAGCTCTACGCCGCCGCCTCAGGCTCCGCCGCCGCCGCATCCGATCCCACCGCTAGCGCCTTGGCCCGAATCGAAGCCACCAGCACCAGGATGTTCGTGAACAGAATCAGCGCAAATGTCAGCGAGGGCAGGAACATCAGGTCCACCGGCATGGCCTGAATCACCTCCAGCGCCAGCACCGCCGTAATCAGGCCGCGGGGAATCAGCAGCATGGCCAGCTCGCGTTCGCGTACATTCGTTCCGCGCCACACTACCCGGCTGCCCGACACCGCAACAAAGCGCGCAATCAGGAATACCGCCAGAATCCCCAGGCTCGGCAGCATCTGCACCCGCAATCCTTTGAACTGGATCATCGCGCCCAGCAGCACGAAGAAGAAACTCCGCACCAGGAACGCCATCTCCGAATGGAACGAGTGGATCTGGTTGCTCTTATCGGTGGAAATCACCTCAAATTCAAACTCACGCAGAAAACTCTCCGGCCCCATCAGGCTCGCCAGTGTCGCGCCGAACACCATCACCGCAAACAAGTCGCTGCCGCCCACCGCATGCGTGCCCGAATACACCATCAGCACCGCGGCAAACGTCAGCACCTGCCAGAACTGCTTGTTGGAAACGCGCGGCAGCAATCGCACCCATAGAAAACCAGCCACCACTGCGATCACAAATCCCAGTACGAACCGGAAAACGAACTCCGCCACCATTCCGCTCAGGATGGCCCCTCCGCTCGTCGTGCTCTCCGCGCCTCCGCTCAGCACGCCCAGCAGAACGCCCACCACCAGCGCTCCCAGGCCGTCTCCAAACGACGCTTCAATCACCAGCGTGGTTTTCAGGTCGTGCTGCAGGTCCAGTTGATCAAGGATCGGCAGAATGATCGAGCCGCTCATGCACGCCAGCGACGCCGCCACCAGCAGCGAAGGCATCCGGGGCATCTTCAGCACATGCCTGCAGAAAAGTTCGACGCCCGCCATCGTCAGCCCATAACTGAGGACCGCGAGGACCGTCCCCGCGGCAAACTGCTTCCGGGCACGGCGCAGATCGAGCTCCAGCCCTGCCGCAAAAAGAATCAGGATCAGCGCCAGGGTGCCCACTCCCCGAATCACTTCCGGAAACCGCGCCGCGTTGATCCAGTGCAGGACCGGGCCCAGCAGAATCCCGCACCCCAGCAGCACAATCACGTCCGGAACGCGCGTTCGGTGCGACAGCCGGTTCGCAACAAATGCGAGCACCAGCAGCCCCCCGAGCAGTCCAAAGAAATTTGCGAGCGTTAAAGTCACAGGCCGATAACCAGGGCGCTCCGTCAGAGCTGGAGCTCTAAAGCTGACTATAAGACATGTCCGGCAACCGCGTATGCGTCATGCCGTCACGCCGTCACCGCGCCTGTGACCGGCAGCGCGCACGCCGGCGGTTCCGACTCTCTCCGCGGCCCAGGCTTCGTCCCCTCCAGCACGCGGCAGTGCTCTTCCAGCTCCCCTGCGGCCACCTTCGCGTAGTTCAGAAAATGGTGCGCGGAGAGCAGCACCATGAATCCCAGCCAAAGCTTCGCTGGCTCGCGCGCCCACTTCCGCGCCATCAGAAGGAAAAACCGCCAGTACGCCACCCGGTAATCCGACCGAACCCCCTGCCGCCACATCGACGCAAACAGCACTCGCAGGTTGTACAGCATCGGCAGCTCCGGAGCATGCTGCGATGCCTGCGGCTTCCACGACTCAATCGAGCGGAACGCCCGCCCGAAGTAAGCCTCCGGCGCATAAAGATTGCGCAGCAATCCTGCCAGTCCCTGCAGCAGCGCCAGCAGCGGCATTGTCGTGCGAAAGTTCGGCGGACTGAAGTTCGTCGTCGACGCGCTGTCCTCAATCAGTCGCCCCTCCCGCTTCATCCGGTCAAACAGCGCCGTCGTCGGCGGAGCCTGCAACACCCCCGCCATCGCCCACGCAATCTCCGTTTGGTTGATAAACTCCAGCTGCCGCGCAAAAATCCCCTCATCGTCCGAGTCGAAGCCGACGATAAATCCCGCCAGCACCCACAGCCCGCTCTCCCGAATCACCCGCACCTGGTCCGCAAGGTTTCCCCGCAGGTTCTGGAACTTCCGCGATCCCTTCAGCGCCTCTTCCGACGGCGTCTCGATCCCCAGAAACACATACATGAAGTTCGCTTCCACCATCGCCGTCAGCAGCTCCGGCAAGTCCGCCAGGTTCAGCGACGCTTCCGTATAAAACGACACCGGATATCTGTTCCGCTCCTGCCATCCCTTCAGCTCCTGCGCCAATGCCAGCGCCTGTTTGTGGTTCCCAATAAAGTTGTCATCCACAATGAACACTTCATTGCGCCAGCCCAGCCGCCGCAGCATATCCAGCTCCGCCATCACTTGCGGAGGGGTCTTCGCCCGCGGACGCCGTCCATAAATCGTAATGATGTCGCAGAACTCGCACTGGAACGGACACCCCCGCGAAAACTGCACCGACATCGACGTGTACTTGTCCGTCTGCAGCAAATCAAACCGCGGCAACGGACTCTGCGTCATGTCCGGCTTCTCCACCACTCGATACAGCCGCTTCGCCTCGCCCTTTTCCAGCGCAATGGCAATCTCCGCAAACACCGCTTCCGCCTCGCCCGCCAGCACATGGTCCGCATGCTGCAGCAAAAGCTCCGGCTCGCTGCTCGCCCACGGCCCTCCAATAAATGTGCGCCGCTGCAAAGCCCGCGCTCGCGCCAACACCTGCAGCGTATCCGTGCGCTGCGCGATCATCGCGCTCACCATCACCAGGTCGGCCCACAGCAGGTCTTCGTCGCGCAGCTCTTCAAACGCCCGATCCAGCAAACGAATCTCCCAGCTCGCCGGACAAAGCGCCGCCACCGTAACCAGGCCCAGAGGAGGCATCACCGACCGCTCCGGGACCATCTCGAACACGCCCTCAAAGCCCCAGAACGAAGACGGAAAGTGCGGCCACACCATCAGCACCTTCAACCCGCCGCCCAACGGCGGAAGCGTCTCTTCAGCAGCTGGATCAGGAATGGCAGAGAGTTGTTGGAATAAATCGGCAGTCGCAAGCGCAGGCATCGTTCTCACTCTTCCCCCACGCATCACTCCCAGGTCATATCCGCCAGGTTGCAGATTCCCCGGCATTTCAGTGGTCCATTTGGGCAGGAATTACGAGGGCTTCAACTGTATGTCACTCAAACGCCGCCGTCAATGCACGACTTCCAACCCCTCACGCCGCACTCACCATTTCTCAGGAAATCCAACTCCAGCGCCATGCACTCCAGACATGCACCAGCGAAAAATATCCAAGTCAAATGTCCAATCCGCTCCATCTCGGGCGTCATCAATAGAGGCAGGCCCAATATTCGCCCGCAACCCATACCGGAGACTTCCCCCGATGAACCTGATGAACACCTCGAATACGGACACATTTCTTCCTCCCATCGAAAAGCCCGATTCCCTGATGATGAGGCTGGCCTATTACTTCACCAGGCGGCAATTCGGCAAAGTGCTCACCCCGCTGAAGGTCTTTGCTGCGCGCATGCCGCTCGCATTCGGCATGTTCTATGGAAAGATCAGCAAGCTCGATCGAAAGCTGCTCCTCCCGCCGGAGACGGTCATGCTCGTCCGTGAACAGGTGGCGCGCATCAACGTCTGCCTCTTCTGTATCGATATCGGTCGCTCCGTCACCATCCAGGCATCGATGAACCAGGCCAAATTCGATGCGCTGGAGCAATACCGCACCAGCCCTCTCTTCAGCGATGCGGAACGCGCTGCGCTAGACTACGTCTCGGAACTGACCAGGGACAAACGGGTCAACCCCGCCACCTTCGCCCGCATGTCCAGCTTCTATTCCGAACGCAACATCTGTGAAATCGTCTGGCTGGTCGCCAGCGAACACTTCTACAACATGAGCAACATCGGCCTCAACATCCACTCAGACATGCTCTGCGACATCCGCCGGAAGAAGTAGGATCGCGGGGAATCGTGTCAAGCTCTCGAATTTGTATCTCATACATATCATGAGACTTAGTGTATGCAGGTGGTTTATGCTGATTTGGTATTCTGAAAGAAAGGGGTAAATTCTCCTGAAAAGGCGCGGCCACTGGCTGCGCCTTTTGCTTTTGGAAAGGGTCATCATGATTCCGCTTTGCCGACACATTCTGCCCGCCG
>JBARHV010000125.1:0-5513 GCA_049799415.1 Silvibacterium sp. | reverse complement strand
CCCTTTGTTAACAGTTCCCTACGATGAGAAAACAACGTGATGCGATGGCCCGGAAATGGGCGTGAATCCTATATTTCATCAATGCCTATGAAAGACCATAGGCGATCTACGATGGCGATCGAAGCATGCACTTTGCAGACTGCGGCGGAGAAGGTTTAAATGCTGCCGGGATGCTGGGTGGTTCCGTGCTCTTCAGCGTCGTGCTTGGTGGCCGGACGTGTGGCCCAGAGGATTGCGACGAGGAAGATCACTACAAAGCTGCCAATCGATAAAAAAGCCAAGATCATTCTCCTTTTCCCGCCCGGAAAGGCGACGCAAACAGCATACCGCACTTCGGATATCTCTGGCTGGCGGGGGTGAGCGAGTCTGCCGGGCCGTGCGTGTCACAATGGCATCATCCCTTTTTCAGGAAGTATTGGCAGTCATTTTATGAGCATTCGCACCCTGAGCAGCCGCGAGGTCTACCGTAATTCCTGGCTCCGTTTGCGCGAAGACCAGATTGAACGCAGCGATGGAGCCAGGGGTGTTTACAGCGTGGTGGATAAGGACGACTGCGCGGTGATTTTGCCGATTGAAGGCGACACAATTTACCTGGTGGAGCAGTTCCGCTACACCATCGGGCAGCGCGCGCTGGAGCTGCCGCAGGGCGGGTGGGAAACGCCGGACGTCGACCCTGAGGAACTGGCGCGCGGAGAGCTGCGCGAAGAGACGGGCCTGATTGCCGGGTCGATGACTCGACTGGGCGCGCTGTGGATTGCGTATGGCTTTGCGAAGCAGAAGCAGCATGTGTATCTGGCGACGGGGCTGACACAGGCGACGACCGATCCTGATCCGGAGGAGCATGACCTGGTGCTGAAGACGGCGTCGATTGCGGAGTTTGAGCAGATGCTGCTGGATGGGACGATTCAGGATGCAAGCACGCTGGGGGCGTGGGGTTTGTACAAGGTTTGGCGGGAATCAGGACGCGGGTTTAAAGATTAGCAAGATATTCGGCAGGCGCTTGAATCGTAATTCCATGGAAGGGATGGAGCGCGAGCAGGTCTTGATCTCCGGTGAGAATCAACTGCGCCTGGCCGTTGATCGCGAGCTCCAAAAATTTGTCGTCTTTCGGATCGCGGCAGGCGTGAACCCGTCTGACAATCGACACCATCTGAGCGGAACGCCCAACCAGCCGAAGAAATTGATTGCGCTGTTCAACGGTTGCGTATCGATCGAATTTGGCACGGCTCAACACATCCGCCAGTTCGCTGAGAGCTTCGAGAGACGCCAGATGTTTTTTCTCCCGAACCACTTTTGCGGCGGCTTGTCCCGATACAGAATCCCCGGCGAGCAACCAGCTGACCAATATGTTGGTATCGAGTACGATCCACCCGCTGTTCTCATTCATCGTTCATCCTTGAGAAGGTCCTCAAGGACAGCCTCATTCATGCCCCGTGCTTTGGCCTGGGCGGAAACGCGATTGCATAGTTCTTCCAGTTCCCGCACGTAGAAGTCGCGCATGCGCTCATACTCCTCCGATGACAACAGCACGGCGACGTCGCGCTCGTGGCGGCGGATGACCACCGGCTCGCGCTGTGCCGTGTCGAGCAAAGCTGCGAAGCTCTGTTTGGCTTCGGTTGCTGAAATGGTTCGCATGGGATCATTTTAGATAAATTGAATATAATAGTCAATTTGTCTATTTTATCTAAATCTGTGGGGCCAGCAGCTTTAGGATGAGGAACATGAGGACTCCGGCGAAGAAGACCAGGGCCATGCGGATTCCCGGCTCGCGGTTGACCTCGGGCACGAGGTCGGTTGCGGCGACGTAGATCGTCACTCCGGCCGAGAGTGGCAGGCCGACCTCGACCCACTTAGGCAACAGGCTGATGACCAGTACGCCCGCGACCGTGGCCAGAGCCAGCACGATAGCGGAGATCATGGCCGTTCGGCGGCTGCGTCCGGAGGCCATCATGACCGAGGCCACGGTGAATCCCTCGGGTATCTTGTGCAGGAAAATCGCGATAAAGATGAGCCAACCCAGCATGTTCGAGATCACGAAGCCGGAGCCGATGGCCACGCCGTCGAAGAGAGCGTGCGCGGCGAGGCCGGCGAGCACTGAGTTACCAGTGTGCGAGGAGACGAATTCGTGGTGGTGCGTCTCCTCACCGAAATGAAAGTGCGGTGTGATGGTGTGTTCCATCAGATGAATGGCGCAATAGCCGACCAGCAAAAGCACGGGCGCCCAGCGCGACGAAAATTTCAAGCTCTCCGGGACCATCTCCAGAAAGGCCACGGCCAACATGAATCCTGCGCCCAGCGCGACAAAGTAGCGCAGATAGCGCTGCTCCCACTGGCGGTGCACCAGGATGATGCCGCCAAGCACGTCGGCGAGGGCGGCGATGACTCCGAGGATGACAGAAAGAAGCATAGTTCAGCTGGTGTTGCGGTCAGCTGATAAAGCGGTCAGCTGAAGTCCGGTTAGCTAAAAAACGGTCAGCGGGGACTGTTGTGGTTTCCGCATCTGCGCCTTTTCATTTTTGTAAATCTTGCAAAAAGACAAGAGGGTATTGTGCCACAGATCACGTTGATCCGTGGCATCCTGGCTGGATTTTAGCTGAACGCCTCTCAGCTGGCTGCTTTACCCGCTTGCTCAGCCGCTGTGTCGTATGTGCATGACGTCGCCGTCCTTTACAAGATAGTCCTTGCCTTCCAGGCGCAGCGTGCCTTGCGCTTTTGCTGCGGCTTCGGAGCCTGCTGCCAGCAGCGCGTCCCAGTGGATGGTTTCGGCGCGGATGAAGTGCTTTTCGAGGTCGGTGTGGATGGCTCCTGCGGCTTCCTGCGCGCGCGAGTTGACGGGGACGGTCCAGGCGCGGCACTCGTCTTCGCCCGCAGTAAAGAAGCTGACGAGGCCGAGCAGCTCGTAGCTCTTGCGGATGAGGCGGACCAGGCCGCTCTCGGTGAGGCCATACGACCCGAGAAATTCGGCAGCTTCTTCGTCCTCCATCTCGGCGAGTTCGGCTTCGACTTTGCCGCAGAAAGCGGTGACTCCAGCGTTAAGACGCGACGCGAATTCGGTGAGGTTGTACTTTGCCGTCGCGGCTTCGAGGTCGGTGCCGAGGGTGGTGCTTTCGGGCAGGTTCAGCGCGTAGAGGATGGGCTTTTGCGAGAGGAACTGGAAGCCGCGGATGAGTTTCTTCTCTTCGGGCGTCATGTCGAGCTCACGCAATGGCTTTTCCGCCTCCAATGCCTCTTTCGAACGCAGCAGCAGCGCCTGCTCTTTTTCAAGCTCGGCGGTGCGCGACTTCTTCATGTCTTTTTCCACGCGTTCCAGGCGTTTCTCGATCTGGGTGAGGTCGGAGACCATGAGATCGAACTCAACATTTTTGATGTCGCGGAGCGGGTCGATGGGACCGACGTGGGGAATGGCATCGTCCTCGAAGGCGCGGAGCACGTGGATGAGCGCGTCGACGTTGCGGAGGTTGGTAAGGAACGCGGTCTCCTTGAGCGCTTCCTGGCCGATGGCGGCTACGTCGGAGTATTCGACGGTGGCGTAGGTGGTTTTCTTTGGGTTATAGAGGGCGGCGAGCTTATCGAGGCGCTCGTCGGGCACTTTGGCTATGCCGAGGTGCGATTCGCGCGGGTTGGAGTAGCCGCGGTCTTCGACCTTAGCCTTGGTGAGGATACGGAACAGGGAAGTCTTGCCCACCTGCGGCAGGCCGATGATGCCGGTCTTCATGCTTGTCCTATAGAGAAGAGTTCAGGTTGCGCAAGTCTCGCGGAGAGATCTGCGCAATCCTTCATAGTATCAGTGACAATCAGGCGAGCTTTTCCAGTTTTGGATAATTCGCCGCGACAAGGATGACCAGCGCGATGCCGGCGAGGAGCACACCTTCTTCGACCTTCTCGGAGCGGCGGTGGAGTTTGTTGAAGTCCATGCGATTGGGGTTGCCGGGAGGGACGGCGTCGATGGCTCCGCCGACGGCGATGCGGTCGTGCTCCATGCGCGGCATGATGGAGAACTGCGAGAAGGCAGTAAGCGCAAGCATGATGAGCGTGAGGACGACGGGAGCGGCGACGCTGCGCGGCACGGCGCGAATGAACTGCGCGGTGAGCAGCAGCAGCACGATGACGGTGCCGCAGAACAGTCCTTCTTCATGCAGCACGCGCAGGCATTGTCCCACGATGGTTCCGGCGGCGTGCGCGTCCGGTAGGGAACTGAAGGCGGTAGCGGCGACGATGGGGAAGAACATGATTCCGCCGAGCCAGAGGACGATGAGCAGCAGGATCAATGCGCGAATGGCTATTTTCATTTGCTTTGTACTCCGTAGACGCTGGGGCGTCCGATGAGCCGCTCGATGCGTTTGGGGATGGGCGGATGCGTTGAGAATAGATTTCCAAGATCGCGCGCGCTGATGACCGGCGCGACGATAAACAGATGCGCGTTGGAGGGCGAGGCGGCCATGGGCAGGCGCTTGGAATAGGCGTCGAGCTTTTCGAGCGCGCTGGCCAGCGCGTAGGGATTGCCGGTGATGTGCGCTCCGGTGGCGTCAGCCTCGTATTCGCGGGAGCGCGAGACGGCGAGCTGGATAAGCATGGCCGCGATGGGAGCGAGAAAGAGCATGAGGAGCGCGCCGAGTCCGCCACCCCTCCGGTCACGGCCTCCCCCGCCGTAGCCGCCGAGCATGGCGCCCCAGAAGCCGAAGCGGGCAAGCATGGTGATGGCTCCGGCAAGCGTGGCGGCGACGGAGCTGGTGAGGATGTCGCGGTTCTTGACGTGGCCCAGTTCGTGCGCGAGCACGCCTTCGAGCTCCTCATCCGTGAGCAGGTTGAGGATGCCGTGGGTGACGGCGACCGAGGCGTGCTGCGGGTTGCGTCCGGTGGCGAAGGCGTTGGGTGAGTCGGTGGGGATGACGTAGATCTTCGGCATGGGCAGGCCCATGCGCTGCGTCATGCGCTCCACGACCTGGTAGACGCGGGGCAGCTGCTCGCGGGTCACGGGCTGAGCGCGATACATCTTGAGCGCAATTTTGTCGGAATAAAAGTAGCTGAAGAAGTTCATTCCGGCAGCAAAGATGAAGGCCAGCACCATGCCGCCGCGTCCGCCGAAGTATTCTCCGGCCAGCACTAACAGGAGGGTGAGGCCGGTAAGGAGAAACGTGGTTTTAAGAGTGTTCATTGCGGGCCTCCCGCGGTCTGCGAGGCAGAACTATTGTTTCATGTTTCATGGAAGACATGATGAGCATAGCGGTCCGGATGTGGGAAGGCCGGAAGCGAGAAGGCAGGGATGTCCTTTCGTAATCTTGCAATACGGAGGGGTTATGAATTAGAAAACAGCCAGCCAACTTTTTCGGGCTTTGTGGCATCTCCTTAACCGAGTGATAAACCGATTGATCAACCCCCGATTGATTGATGAGCGCGAATGACTGCCGATATTCTTCTTGTTGACGACAATGCCATTCAGGCTACGACCAGGCGAAGCATTCTTTTAAGGACGGGCCGTGCCGTTACGCAGGCGAGTGGAGCAGCACAGGCTC
>JBARHV010000124.1:0-3049 GCA_049799415.1 Silvibacterium sp. | reverse complement strand
CGGCTACTCCTCGCTTAGTTGCATTCATCGCATTCCTGTTGACGTGCTCAAGATCGACCGCTCCTTTATCGAGCGCCTCGCCGATCCCGAAGGAACTCGTCCCATCGTCGAAGCCGTCATCTCCATGGCCAAGCACCTCGGGCTCGTGGTGATTGCCGAGGGCGTTGAAACAAGGGAGCAACAAAGCATATTGCAGAAAGCCGGTTGCAATGGTTTTCAGGGCTTTCTCTTCGCCAAGCCGCTCACGCCTCAAGACGCTGAGATCTGCCTCAATGCCAGCCGTACAAGACTTTTCGCCAATTCATCTGAACCCACAGGAGGCGGCCTTGCAGTTGCCTAAACTCAACCCCAAAGTTTCCGGCCGGATGTTCCGCAACCTGGCTCAAGACAAGCTGTCAACAAGCCGCGCAGCCATACAGCACCTCTTCCGCACAGAGAGTCGAATCTCAGGCTCCTGCCTGCGACTTGGCTCGCTACCACTTCGCGAAGTGACTGTCGCTGTCTCGCCGGCGATTCGGCTGCATCACTAGATCACGTCGAGCCCCTGTTGCGTGCATGTAGGCCGTTCGCCCTACCCGTGCAGACGAATAAGGTCCGCGCCAGTCTGACGCGGTAGAATCTCCTCTGAAATGACAGCCAGACTCGCGTTCCTCTTTCCGGGACAAGGCTCGCAGGCCGTGGGCATGGGCCGCGAACTCGCCGAGCGTTTTCCCGTTGCCGCATCCACCTTTGCCGAGGCCGACCGGGCCTGCGGTTTTCCTCTTTCGCGGCTCTGCTTCGAGGGGCCGGAAGACGAGCTTAAGCTCACCGAAAACACGCAGCCCGCCATCCTCACCGTCAGCGTCGCAGCGCAGCGCGTGTTAGCCGAGCATGGAGTGCAGCCGGCTCTCGCGGCGGGCCACTCGTTAGGTGAGTGGTCGGCTCATGTCGTCGCAGGCACGCTCAGCTTTGCCGACGCCGTGCGCTCCGTCAAGGCCCGCGGCCGCGCCATGCAGCAGGCCGTTCCCGCGGGACAGGGTGCGATGGCCGCAATCCTCACCCTCGACGCCGCCCAGGTCGCGGAGGTCTGCGCAGAAGCCGCCAAGGAAACCAGCCTCGTTGTCGCCGCCGCCAATCTCAACTCGCCCAACCAAACGGTGATCTCCGGCGCCCTGGCCGCGGTCGAGCGAGCCGCCGCGCTGGCTAAAGAACGGGGCGCGCGCCGCGCCGTCATGCTCCCCGTGAGCGCGCCTTTTCATTGCGCCTTGATGCAGTCGGCCCAGGAAGAAGTCGCACGCGTGCTCGCGGCGCTGTCGCTCAATGATCCGCAGATTCCTGTCGCCGCCAACGTCACAGGAGCGCTGGTCTCGACGGCCGCTGCCGCACAAGATGCGTTGATTCGTCAGGTCACCGGGACAGTGCGCTGGGTCGATTGCGTGCAGGCGCTCGTCTCCGCCGGAGCTACCACCTTCATCGAGGTCGGTCCGGGCAAGGTGCTCTGCGGCCTTCTGCGCCAGATTGATCCTGCACAAAAAGCGCTCAACGTCGAAGATACAGCGAGCCTCGAAAAGACCCTTGAAGATCTGAAGGGCGGCGCACCGAATTAGTGCCCGCCCCTCACTGGCCGATCCATTCACCGACCACTGTTCACTGTCCGCTGTTTCTACGGACCCAGATACAGCTCTACCGGCGAAAAAGACAGTGACTTCGAGTTCGGATCGTAGTCAAGAAACAGCGCATTGGTTGGCATGCCGTTAATGCGAATGCCCATCAACAGCACATTCCCAGACATGCGTGCCGCCACGATCTTGTGGCTCGTGATCGTCCCGTAATCGTTGGCGGAGCTGTTCGGTCCCCAATCCTGCTCAAAGCGCGTGAAGGGATACGCTATGTTCTGCTGATGCTGTTTCCAGTCAGGATCGTGCATCCAGATGGCATAAGCCTTCTGCATGTCTTTTTGTTCCACGGCGGTCAGAAAATGATTCACCGTCATACGGCCGCGAAAGTGGGTCCACCAGCGCCAGGGCCAGTCGACCGGCATGCCCGCGGCAAACCAGCTGCCAATAAACAACGCCACCAGCAGCCCCATGCAGCTATACAAAATTGTGCGATTGCGCCGGTCGCGTGCCGCGTCAAACATTGGAGCATCGAGCAGAGTCATCAGATTCGTTCCTCGCGATCAAGCATACGGCACGAAAGCAGGGTTCAGAGATCAGGTTTCGGTCAGCAGGAATCAGTCGACCCCATCAATGCAAATTAATTCCCCATACAGTAAGATGCGCAAACGCACAGCATGAACACTTCTAAGTTAGACACCGCCGCTACGCCTGCAGTTCCCTCGGTCCTGTGTTTACTCGTCCCTGCTATATGTCGTCCTGCTTTTTTCCTGCTGCCGCTCCAGCGCCAACTCGATCAGCCTTGTGATCAGCTCGGTATAGCCAATGCCGGTCGCCTCCCACAGTTTTGGATACATGCTGATCTGCGTGAATCCCGGCAGCGTATTCACTTCATTCAAATAAATACGCTTTTTTCCGTCCGGCTCCATCAGAAAGTCCACGCGTGCCAGGCCTGAAAGATCGCAGGCGCGAAACGCTGCCACTGCCATCTCGCGAATCTGCTTCGACTCCGCGCGCGTCAGCTTCGCCGGAATCACCGGTACTGAACCCTCAGACAGATACTTCGCCTCGTAATCGTAGAACTCCTTGCCCGGAATAATCTCGCCCACCACGCTCGCCATGGGGACGTCGTTCCCCAGCACCCCGACTTCAAGCTCGCGCGCACCCGCCGTCTTGCCGCCCACGCCCTGCTCCACAACCAGCTTGCGATCGTACTTCGCTGCGAGTTCGAGTGCCGGCCCCAGCTCTTTGCGGTTATGCGCCTTGCTAATTCCTACAGACGAGCCCAGATTCGCCGGCTTCACAAACATGGGAAAGCGCAACGCGGCCTCGATTGCGGCTATCGACTTGCGCGACCGCTTCTCCCACTCCGCACGCAGCAGCGTCACATGCTTCACAATCGGCAGTTTGGCCTGCGCAAACAGCCGCTTCATCACGTCCTTGTCCATGCCGGC
>JBARHV010000123.1:0-4225 GCA_049799415.1 Silvibacterium sp. | reverse complement strand
CCTGAGATTAGAGGGAGTGTCAACGAAAGAAACTACAGGTCCCTCCACTTCGCTTCGCTCCGGTCGGGATGACAAATGTGTGCCAGGTATTTCAGGGACGGGACACTCATCATTCGGCGCTATTTGTCGCTTAGGTTTGACTGGCGCTGCTGGAGGAAGCGGCGGACGGCGGGGTCGGGTTCGAGGCCTATGGCGATTTCGTAGGCATGGCGGGCCTGGGCGTGGTCTCCGGTGCGGGCAAGCAGGTCGGCGCGGGCGGCCCACCAGGGTTGGTACTGGGCGAGGCGCGGGTCTTCGGTGAGATGCTCGATGGACTTGAGGGCGGCGGCGGCACCTTGCGCGTCGGAGATGGCCAGCGCACGATTGATGGCGACGACGGGCGAGTGGGTGAGGGCGAGGAGAGCGTCGTAGAGCTGGACGACCTCTTCCCCATTGGCGCGTCCGGTAAGACGGCGGCTGATGTGCGCGGACTGGAGCGCGGCTTCGAGCTGGTAGCGTCCGATTCGGTTGAGCGCGCTTGCTTCGCGGAGCAGGGTTTCGGCTTCGACGATCTGTTGCGCATCCCACATTTCAGGGTTTTGCTCGGCGAGCGGCGTGTATTCGCCGGCGGCGCTGCGGCGCGCGTTGCGGCGGGATTCCGCATAGAGCATGAGGGCGAGGAGGCCGCCGGCTTCGGGCTCGGCGGGCAGAAGCTGGTGAAGGAGGCGCGCGAGAAAGAGGCTCTCGGCGATGAGATCGCGGCGGAGGGCGTCGTCACCGCCGGGGTCGGGCCAGCCTACGGTGAAGGCGGCGTAGATGGCGTCGAGGACGGCCTGAAGGCGGGCAGGAAGCTCGTCGCGCCCAGGGATTTTGAAGGGGATGCCGGACTGGCGGATCTTTTCCTTGGCGCGAACGAGGCGCTTGCCCATGGCGGCGGGCGAGGTGAGGAAGGCTGAGGCGATGCGGGCGGCGTCGAGCGCGAGGACGGACTGCAGGATGAGCGGCGCGCGAATGGCAGGCTCGATGGCAGGATGGGCGCAGACGAACATGAGGGCAAGGCGCAGGTCGGGGATTTCGGGGATGGTATCGGGAGCGGAGCCGGCGGCGAGGGCTTCGGCGAGGGAGGGGTCGTCGGGGAAGAGGTCGGCGGCGGGGACTTCGAGGCGCTGGCTACGGTGCGCGTCGATGGCTTTGCGACGGGCGACGGTGAGCAGCCAAGCCTCGGGATTGGCGGGGCAGCCATTGAGGGGCCAGTCAGCGAGCGCGGCGGCGAAGGCCTCGGAGAGAGCGTCCTCGGCGGCGGCGACGTCGCGGGTGCGCGCGGCGAGGAAGGCGACGAGCTTGCCGTAGCTGCGGCGGGCGACTGCCTCCGCGATGCTAAAGGCCTGCCCGTTGCCTTCGATTGGATTCATTGGACTATGCCGCCACCACCTGCGCGGACATCTCCCAGAGCGGGCGGACTTCGACGATTCCGTGGCTGGCGGCGGGGCAGCGGGCGGCCCAGGCAAGTGCGGCGTCGAGGTCGGGCGCTTCAATGAGGAAGTAGCCGCCGAGCTGCTCCTTGGTGTCGGCGTAGGGGCCGTCGAGCACCTGCGTTTTGCCATCGACATTGCGGACGGTGGTGGCGGCGGCTGTGGGTTGGAGACGGTTGCTGCCTTTGAAGGCGCCGCTGGCGACCAGCGCCTCGGTATAGGCCGCGTAGGCGGCGATTCCCTGCTGCTGCTCGGCGGGAGACATTTTGGGCCAGTGGTCTTCGTTAAAGTATCCCATCAATAGATATTGCATTGGATTCCTCCATTTGGATTGTAGGCGGGCGTTGATGTCCGTCTACCTGCATGACGTTCGGACAGGCGGGGATTTGGACATTTTTCTTTCGATTTATTTGAGACTCGATTTGAGTTTCGAGGTCACTGAGTTTTGGCATGGTTCCTTTTGACTTCGCTCGATACCTGACGGAGAAATGCTGTAGTCTCTAACCCATGCGAAGAGCGCGTCTTCTCCTGCCGCCATTGCTGGGTCTGGCATGCCTGATTGCGCTCGCACGGCCCGTCCGTGCTGCAGAGTCTTCTACTATTCCTTCTGCTTCTGTCCCGACCCCGGTTGAGATTCGCCTGGGCGGCTCTTCGATTTCTCTGGCTGGGCCGTGGAAGTTTGCTCCGGGCGACTCGCCTCGGGAAACCGACGGCAGCCTGCTTTGGGCGAGCCCTGCATTCGATGACGCCTCGTGGTCAAACATGGACCTCCACGCCAAGCCGGGCGAAAGGGATGCGGTGTATGGCAGCCCCGGGTATTTCGCCGGATGGACGATGCGGGGCTTTCCCCATCTTGCCGGATATGCGTGGTATCGGCTTCGCATCCATGTTGCGCATGCGCCTGAGCCTTTGTGGATCAAGATGCCGGACCATGTTGACGACTCCTACCAGGTGTTTGCGAACGACAAATATATAGGCGGGCTGGGCCAATTCACTTCGAAAGGGGTTGTCAGCTACCGCTCGCGTCCCCTTGCCTTTGCGCTGCCGCCGCCGGACAAGAACGGCGACATTCTGCTGGCGATCCGCTTCTATATGGACCCTTCGACGCTGTTCACGGGCAGCACCGGGGACACCGGAGGGATGCACGAGGCTCCGCTGCTGGGTCTTCGCGCGCCGATTGAATCCGCGCTCTCCGGGGAGATCACGGGACGCATCCTCGACGTAATTGTTCCGGTGTTTGTCAGCCTGCTTCTGTTGATTGCGGCCGCGGGTGCGTTTCGCCTCTGGCTGCTGGACCGTCCGCGCACAACGTACCTGTGGCTGACACTTGGGCTGGTGCTGGCCGCTACGACAGCCGCGACGTTCATCGTCGCTTTCTTTACCTACGCACTGGACCAGGGCGCTGCAAATATCCTGCTGACCGGTGTTCCCGTTCTCGGTTTTCTATGTTGGCTGCAGTTCTGGCGGAGATGGTTTGAGCTGGAGAGTAACCGCCGGCTCGACGTTGCCCTGTTTGCACTGACAGCGGCAACCATGGTTCTTGAAGGCCTGGGGTGGCTGCTTCCCAACGTTACCGCGGGCAGCAGCGTTCTTGCTCTGAAGGTGAGCGCGGGCTGCGTGGCAGTGCTCGGAGTGGCGCTATTGGCCTCGCTCCTGCAGGGTGCGCGGAAGGACCGCACCGGTGCACTGGTTGCGCTGATTCCCATTCTTCTGCTCGCCATCAGCCTGTTCAGCGGCCAGCTGGTCTCCTGGTTCCACACCCGGACTTCGGCCTTTCCGTTTGGGGTGCAGGTCGGCATAAAAGATGTTGCCATGACGCTGCTGGTGCTGGTGGTCGGAGCGCTGGTGGGGCGCAGATTTTTGAATTCGCAGGTGAGCCAGCGGCTGGAGCGGCAAGCAGTGGAACAGGAGCTGGAGCAGGCGCGGGAGCTGCAGCAACACGTTTTAATTCCGGAGACAGTGAACTCGCCGGTCTTCAGGGTCGAGACTGCTTATCATCCGGCCCGCACCGTGGGCGGCGATTTCTTCCAGGTCATTCCGCATGCCGATGGGTCGCTGCTCCTTGTCGTCGGCGACGTCTCGGGCAAAGGCATGGCTGCGGCGATGCTGGTTGCGGTGCTGGTGGGGGCGATCCGCAACCAGGCCGAGTACAGCTTCGATCCGGCGACAATGCTGGCCACACTCAACCGCCGTTTACTGGGGCGATCGGGTGGACACTTCGCCACATGCATCGTTGCCGAGATTTTGCCTGATGGGAAGATGCGTATTGCCAACGCCGGACACCTTTCACCGTATCTGAACGGCAAAGAGATGGAACTCGAAGGCTCGCTGCCGCTGGGCATTGCCGGCGAAGCAGAGCCATCCGTGCAGACCGTTACTCTTCAACCTGGAGACCGGCTCACCTTCATGACGGATGGCGTGGTTGAGGCGACGAATGCGGCAAAGGAGCTATTCGGATTCGACCGAGCACGGGAGGTCAGCGGCCAGCATGCCGCGGCCATCGCTGCACAGGCCCAAGCCTTCGGACAGGAAGACGATATTACAGTGGTGGGGGTTGAACTGACAGCCGCGGTATGACTCGCTATCAGGGGCACTCTGCTTCCCGTCCCGGTTTCGCGTGGCCGATCGCTGCCTGCCGGATGTTTCTTCGGGATGCGGCCGTCGAGACTGTGGAACTTTGGCTGGTGAGGCGGCGTACCTATCGTTAGTTTGAATTTGCTTCAGACAGGACCTCTATGTTTCTGCGCGTTCAGAGTCTCCAAGCCGCTCTCGCA
>JBARHV010000122.1:0-18072 GCA_049799415.1 Silvibacterium sp. | reverse complement strand
GATCAGGGATCAGAATGAGGGATGCAGTCAATAGAAGAAAGGCTCAGGAGAAAATCCTGAGCCTTTAGTTTTTTGATCCCTGATCCCTGAACGCTGTGCCCTAGTTGGTAGTGTTGGCGGAGTTGGGGTCGTCGTCTCTGCGGTGGAGGGTGGGTGGTTCGTCTCCGGCATTGGGGTTGTTGCTGTTGGGATTGTTGTTTACCTTGCGCAGCGAGGGTTTGTTGCTGTGGTCTTCGTGGAGGCGGCGCTTGTTTTCGATGCGGGCGAGGCGGCCCTTGACCTGATCGAACTCGGAGGTGTCTTCGAGATATTCGGGGCGCGGCGGGAGGATGCTGGCGATCTCGGCCTGCGAGTGCTGGATGCGGTCGGGGGTCTGCGGGTGATCGGCGAAGACGCGGGCCACAGCTCCGGGCTTGTGCTTCTGGAGGTCCTCAATTTTTTC
This sequence comes from Silvibacterium sp., assembly GCA_049799415.1. Taxonomy (GTDB): domain Bacteria; phylum Acidobacteriota; class Terriglobia; order Terriglobales; family Acidobacteriaceae; genus Silvibacterium. The sequence continues at coordinate 17,630 of JBARHV010000122.1, read as the reverse complement.
AAAGAAGGAAACCATGGCCTCGGGGTCGTATCCGGCGCGGTACATGTACTGGATGCCGAGGTAGTCGGCCTGGGCTTCGAACTCGCGGGAAAATTCGAGGAAGGTCATGGGGACGGCGATGCTTTCCGCCTCGTAGATCCCGTAGCCTGTCCATCCGCCGATGAGGACCATGGGCACGATGCTGGCGATCTGCGCGATGTTCATGCGGGTCATCTCGCGCATGGCATGGTGGGCGCAGACGTGTGCGGTCTCATGGGCCATGACGCCGGCCAGCTCGGCTTCGTCGTCGGCGGCGAGGATGAGGCCGGAGTTCACGAAGAAATAGCCGCCGGGCAGGGCGAAGGCGTTGATCTCGTCGGAGTCGATGACCTTGATGGTGAAGGGCACCTTGCAGTCAGAATTCTTGACGATGTTCTGGCCGATGCGGTTGACGTACTCGGCGACGACGGGGTCGGTGATGATGTGGCTGCTCTTCTCGACCTCCATGGCGTATTGCTTGCCGATTTTGATTTCAGTCTCGGTCGAGTACCAGTTGCCCACACCGCGGCTGCCGATGTTGCGGTCGCCGACGGCATCGACGTCCTGGATGCTGCCTTTTTTGATGCCGGGCATGGTCTGGCCTTCGTTGTATGCAGCGGGGTCAGAGAGCGCGGTGGCCTCAGTGGCGGTGGGCTTGTCCGCAGGCGACAGAGACGTTGCCGAAGCCGGTGCGGCTTCGGGCGCGGTTTTCGCAGGGGTAGACGGTGCGGCGGTTGCGGTATCCGGTTTTGCGGGTGCTGTATTCGCAGGCGTTGTCGTTGTCGCGGGTGCAGTGGGTGCGGGGGCGGCTGCGGGGGTCGATTGTGTCGTCGCTGGTGCTGTCGATTGCGCCGTCGATGGTGTGGCGGGCGTCGTGGTCTGCGCACCGAGGGCGGAGATGGAGAAGGCGGCGAAGGAGACGAGGGCCAGCGTCCAGATGGGGCGGTGGGATGTGGAATGAGTCGGCATGGGAAACCCCGAAAACAGACGTAACTCTGCTTTCTTAGACGTAAGTATGCGCCTTTTTGGTGCTGGATGTCCGGAGGAACATGTCGGGATTTGTGGCGGATCGTAAGAGATTGATTCACCCAAGGTTGTGATTGCTGTTTGGGATGCTAGTGTCCTGTCCCGAAAGTTCACATCATAATTTCCCTGAGATTAGAGGGAGTGTCAACGAAAGAAACTGCAGGTCCCTCCACTTCGCTTCGCTCCGGTCGGGATGACAAATGTGTGCCAGGTATTTCAGGGATAACACTAACGAATTCGAGGTTGCTGAGCTGCGGGCTTTGCCGGGGATGGCGGCGGGGGTGTTGCAGCGATGGGGTGGGCGAGGGTTCCGGTGATGCGAAGGGATGGCGGCGCGGCTGCGGCTCGCGTGCCGGGCTGTGTTCTTACCCAGACGAGGTCGAGCTTGCGATCGAAGGTGATAGTTCCCTGAAGCGGGCCTTTGTTGAGGGTGAGGGTCTGGTTGGCGATGGTTCCGGCGGCGGTCCATGAATTGGTCGATGAGTTGGGCCACGGACCGTGGAGAGGCTCGGCGGATGCGTAGCTTCGAGATGCGCTGAGAGAGGCGTTGCGCAGGGACGGCTGCGTCGGGCTTGCTGTCCAGCTGCCGCCCCAGTTGCCGTTGACGATCCAGCGGAAGTCTCCGGTGGCAGTGGTGGCGAGGCCGGAGTATCCGTGGAGGTTGAGGTTGGTCTGGCCATCAATGGAGCCGGTTCCCCAGTCTTCCGCTGCTCCTTTTTCTGGAAAGAGGCTTGCAGCCTGTGCGAGCTTGACGCCGGTCCAGGTGAGATTGAGGGCGTATTTCGGACCATCGGCGGTCTGGATGGAGCCGGTGACGTGCGTGGAGCCGCCGAGGGCGCCGGCGTCGAGCGAAACAATGTCGAGGCCGCCAGAGTGGACGTTGATTGAGGCGCGCGCATTTTTCAGCTTGAGTCTGCCGAGGGAGAAGGTTGCGGCGTGGAGGGTTGCGTTGAGTCGCGGCCAGGGCGGGGTTGGGCTTTCCACCTGGGACAGGATGGCCTGAAGAAACTCGCCGTGGCTGGCGCCGAAGATCGTAGATTGGAGGTCGGCGGCATCGAGCGTGGGGAAGTCCAGGTCGACCTGGGCGGCGCAGCCAGAGGGGTCGTTGCAGGGGGCGGGATAGCTGGCGGAGCCTTTGGCGTCGATGCCATGAACGGAGATGCCGGCATTGGCCCAGGTGATGGTGCCGTTGCCGAGTTGAGCGGTTGCGGTGGCAATCTGGATGGGGTCGTGGAGCCATGCGGGCTGAATTTCAGCGTGTTGAAGGCGAACCCAGCCCTGCACGCTGGCCCCGGTTTCCTCAGTAACGGGAAGAATCCAGGGGCTGGAGAAGGTCAGGTCGGTCTGCGCGGTTCCTTTCGACGCGAGGCTGTCGAGCGCGTGCAACTGGGCAATGTCGCGCGCTACGGGCTGGAGCCGAGCGAGCGTGCCTTCGCCGGTGAAGTGGAGGGTGAAGCCGGAGCGGGAGATCTGTCCGGAGACCTGCATGGGGGTGTGCTCGCCAGCGGCGAAGGTGGCTGGTTCCAGCAGGATGACGTTGGCGGGTGGGGCTTCGGGCCCACGTCTCAAAAGCGAGACGTGGGGCACCCCGCCGCGACGGGGCGGGGCGGGCGCTGATGGCGTAGCGAAATGCAGCGAGGCGAATTTGAAGGGCTGGTCGATTCCGGCGAGCTGGAAGGTGACGTTGTCGGCGACTGCCTGACCGGTAAGGATGTCTTTGTCCCCGGTATCCAGAGGATTACCTGGAGCTGAAGTTGTTTTTGGTATGGCTTTTTCTGGCGTATTTTTTCCCAGCACATTTTCAGGGGCCCAGGTGAAATTTCCGTTGATGGTGCCGGAGGCGCTGAAGTCTGTGGGGAGGGTGCGGCGCACCAACCCGAAGAGGCTCACAACAAAAGATACGGGGGTGTGGTTGATTTCGAGGTTCAGTCGCGGCTGGGTGCGGATGTGGACGAGGCTGGGCAGCGCTCCGGTGAGCAGCAGATGGCCGTCTCCGGTAGGCAGGAGGCAGGTGAGGTTATCGAGCGATTGCTGCGCGTGATGATAGGTGGCCTGGCAGAGGGCATTGATGTCGAGTTCGTTGATGGGAGTGAACTCGAGGCGGTGCGCGTTGACGATGCGTAGCCGAGGATGCAGGACGAGGTTGCGCATATCGCCGGTGATGTCGCCTTCGGCGCGCAGATCGCCGCGCCATCCGCTGTCGTATCCGAAGACGAGGCGGCTGACCTGGCCTAGTTGCGCGCCGGTCCATTCGGCGTGGAGATTGAGAGGGAGCTGGTCGAGCGAGGCGGAGCGGGTGAGCGATCCGTCGATGCGGACGGTTCCGGTGTCGGTGAGCGCCGCGTTGGGCTGAGGCGCGAGGTTAAGATCTGTCCGCGCGGGCTGGGCCTCAAAGCGGATGCGCCAGTGGTTGGAATCCGCGAGCCAGACGGAGGCGTCGGCGTTGAAGAAGGAGAAGGCTTTTTTCTCCGCGCCTTCTTTGAAGTTGATGCGGACACTGCTGAATCCAATATACGGAAAGCGAGGCGTGGCGCTGGGACGGCGCTGCGCGGTGGGCGCGGTGGCGGAGCGCGAGGCCTGAAGGAGCAGCGAGGAGAAGTTCCAGCGGCCGGAGGGTGCGCGGACGAGGTTGACGCTGGCGTCGTCGAGGTCAATGCGGCCTACTTCCAGCCGCTGCGTCCAGAGCGACGAAAGGCGCGGGTAGACGGTGACGGAGGGGGCGCGGAGGAGCGGCTCGGCCCCGAAGCTGGGGTCTTCTTCGACGACGAGGTCGTGAATGACGAGGCCGGGCAGCGGGAAGATGGCCAGGTTCACGGAGCCGAGGTTGACGGTGTGTCCGAGGCTGCGGGAGAGCGAGTCGGCGATGGTGCGGTGGTAGCGACCGAGGCTGATGAGCGGCAGCAGAAATGCCGCGAAGACGAGGAGCAGAAATGCCGCGAGGGCAAGATAGATCCGGCGGCGCCTGCCAGATATACCCTGGGTGGAACTTTCAGGACTTTCCGGAACACCTTCAGAGGGTCCGCTCATACAGGTACCTATTTCACCCGATGGAAGGTACGTTCCCAGCGCGTGTAGCCGAAGAAGTGCAGCGCGACGTGGCCGATGGATTCAACGCGGGCGATGATGGTGGTCTGGCCGTAATCCTCCTCGGTCGACCGGAAGGACCAGTAGACGAACATGGGACGGCCTACGATATTGGCGCGGGGGACGAAGCCCCAGTAGCGGCTGTCGAGCGAGACGGGACGGTTGTCGCCCATGGCGAAGTAATAGCCTTTGGGCACGACGAGGTCGCCGTTCTGGATGTGATTGGGCAGGTCGAGTCCCCACTCGGCGGTGACGTCGCTCTCAGCCGGCGGCGGGACAGCCGGGAAGTCGTCGCGGTAGGGGTAGGAATCCGTGGCTACCTGCGCGTAGGGCTCGGTCTGCGCGACGCCGTTGAGGTAGACGGTTCCATCGATGAGATGGATATGGTCGCCGGGGATTCCGACGACGCGCTTGACGAGGTAGAGATGCTCTCCGTTGGTTTCGAGCGTGGGCTTGAAGAAGACGATGATGTCGCCGCGGCGGACGTTGCGATGATAGCTGAAGGGCGCCCAATGGGCGGACGGCGCGAGGGTGATGCGGTCCACCATGACGTGGTCGCCGATGAGCAGGGTCTTCTCCATCGATGAGGACGGGATGGCGAAGTTCTGGAAGATGAAGGTGAGGGCGAAGAGGCCGAGGACGAGGACTCCGCAGATAGAGGCAAAGGCTTCGAGCGGCGTTTCATCATTCTTCCGGGCGGGTTTCGTGCCGGGGGCCGCGGTCTGGCGTTCGGAAGTCTCTTCCATTGCTTGTGCTTGTGTCTCCTGGTGGACCGGGGTCAGCGAATGATGCGCAGGATACGGGTCCAGCGGGCAAAATCCACGACTTTATCCGCGATTGTCTCGGTGGTCCCTTCGTGATCGAGTTTATCATCCTGCGGCAGAAGAGCCGCGGCTCCGGGCAGCGAGGGGAGATCGGTGGTGGAGCGCGTGCGCAGCGAGAAATAGATGATGAAGGGGCGGCCTACGATGTTGGCGAAGGGGACGAATCCCCAGTAGCGGCTGTCGCGGCTGTGGTTGCGGTTGTCGCCGAGGACGAAGTACTGCCCGGCGGGAACGATGAGGTCGGCGTGGCCGGGGTCTTCGTTATGACGCATCTGCGCCCACCAGTGGGTATCGACATCGGGGTCGGTGTAGGCGCCGGTGGGGAAGTTGTCGCGGAAGTTGTCGGGGTAGGCCGGCTCATTGACGACATACGGTTCGTTGAGGGGCTGGCCGTTGCGGTAGACGATGCCATTTTTGAGATGGATGCGGTCGCCGGGGATTCCGATGACGCGCTTGACAACATGCTCGCGAGGGTTGAGCGGGAAGTAGAAGACGACGATGTCTCCGCGGCGGACGGGACGATAGGGCAGAAGCCAGCCGAAGTGGCCACTCGGGCCATAGATGGCTTTGTTGACGAGCAGAAAGTCGCCGACGAGCAGCGTGCGCTCCATGGATTCCGATGGAATGCGGAAGGGCTGCACAACAAAGGTGAGGATGAACAGGGCAACGACGAGGATGATGAGGAACGAACGGGCAGCCTCAAACGGGGACGGATAGATGATGTGGACGGAGTGCGGCGCGGCGGTTGCGGGGAGCGGGGCTGGAGCTGGCTCCGGAGCGGGTTCGGCGGCAGGCGGCGGGATTTCGTTGGACTCGGTCATGCGCGATTCCCCGAGCTGTTTTTCGAGGCACTGACCGTTCCGCGTGCGGACTCTTTTGCGGATTCGGTTCGTGATTCGCCGGGAGCTGCGGGCCGGAGTTTGGCGATGGCGCGACGGGCAGCCTCCTGCTCCGCCTTTTTTCTGGTGGTGCCGACGCCGCGGGCGAGGACTTTGCCGCGGATTCCGTTCTCGCTGGGGAAGACCTCGACTAGAAAGCGCTTGCGGTGGTCGGGGCCGCTTTCGGCCTTGATGGCGTATTCGGGCTGGCTGTGATTGCGGGCCTGCAACAGCTCCTGGAGCGCGGATTTGTGGTCGCCGATGGCGGTGCCGCCGCGCAACTGATCGCGCAGCGGGGGTGCGGAGGGCTCGACGATTTCGCGCAGGATGAAATCACGCACGGTGCGGATTCCGCCATCGAGATAGAGCGCGGCCATGACGGCTTCCATACAGTTGGCGAGCAGCGCGGCTTTTTTGCGGCCACCGCTGCGCTCTTCGCCTCGACCGAGGAGCATGTGCGCGCCGAGATTGAGGCGCGCGGCCACCTGGCCGAGATGCTTGCGGCTGACCAGTTCGGAGCGCAGGCGGGTAAGCTCGCCTTCGCGCAACTCGGGGTAGCGTCGGCAGAGGTCGTCGGCGACGAGAAAGCCGAGGACGGCGTCGCCGAGGAATTCCAGTTGTTCATTGTCGGCGCTGGGCGGGTTGATGCCGGGCGTTCCCGGTTCGGCCAGTTTTTTTTCGTAGGCGAGAGAGCGGTGGGTGAGGGCGCGGGTGAGCAGCTCCCGCTGCGCGAATTTGTGCCGCAGCAGAGATTCGATTTCGTCGCCCGGTTCGGTTCTCTCTTTCAATGCGGTTGTCCTTCGTTTATGCGGCTCTGCGGATTACTGAGGCGGCGCGGCAGATGGCGGCTGGGAAGGCGCATCGTTCCCTTTACCGCTGTCGTTATCATTTGATTGCTGCGGTTCTCCAGGTAAGGTGAACGGCTTTTTCATGCCGCTTTCGGCAGCTTCCTTGGTATCCGGCTGGCCGTCGCGGACGGCCAGCGCCTGCTTGTACTCGGCCACGGCCTGATCGCGCTGCTGCTCCACGTCGAGGATGCGGCCGAGATAGATGTGCGACCAGGCAAGCAGGCGCGCATCGTGTCCGAGCTGGACCGATTGCTGGAAGGCGGTCTGGGCGTCTTCCATTTTTCCGTTCATGAGGTCGGCGCGGGCGAGGATGAAGTTGGCGCGCGCCGGGTCGGGGTCGTGCTGCTGAAGCGCGGCCTGAGCGAGGGCAGTGGCGTTCTTCGCGTCACCTTTTTCGACGTCGATTTCCGCGAGGTCGAGGCCGGAGGGCCGCGGCGGCACCTGCTGCACAACGTCGGGCGTGCTCTGGTCGGCAAACTCGATGTGCTTCACGCGGTTCAATTCCTGCGGCACGTCCATGCCGTAGACCATTTCTCCGATGCTTTCCTTGAGGCTGGCAGGGCTTTTCTCGAAGGCGATGAGCTGCGAATAGAAATACTGCGTGAGGACGAAGCCCTGGGTCATGGAGCCGTCGACGGATTTCTGACGGATGGCCGCATCCTGAGCCAAAGCGAGGTTGTGCGCGCGGTAGGCGTTCTCAAGGTTGCTACGGTCGATGCCGGCGGGGATGGGCTTGAGGTCGACGCCGGTGCTCATGGTGCGGGCCTCGATGGCGCGGATCATGCACTCGACGACGAGCGAGACAATGTCTTCGCGGTAGCGGTAGGCGAGAGGGGCTTCGCGAACGATGTTCAAAAACGGCTGAAAGCGGTCGATGGCTTCGGAGCGGGCATAGATGAGCGGTTCAATTTCATAGTGCAGATAGACGTGCCGCACTTCGCTCATATGGATGGCTCCCTTGTTGTCCGGCGAAATCACGACAACGTAGTTCGATCCATAAATGCGGGCGTTGGTCTGGCCGGGCGAGAGCAGGGGATCCACGACGACGAGGAAGCGGCGATCGCTGTAGGTACCGGCCGGCATCTTGAGATAAAAATTGGTGTCCACGATCATTTTGGTGAGGGGATCGTGGAGGTGCACGATCTCGGCGTCGTAGGCGGCGCGGTCGGTGACCCAGATGACGTGGAGGTCGATGTCCTGGGCGAAGCGGCGCAGGATCGGCAGAATGTCTTCGACCTGGGTGGAGTCGGGAGGCATGTCGGTCTCATCGACACTGGGCTCGAGCGCGGGCGGCGGGGTGACGTAGAGGGCAAGTGACACGTACTGCGCGAGGTTGAGGCCGTTTTCGGCGAGCCGGTGCTGATTGATGAAGGTACAGAGCTGGTCGCGGTCATTGCGGGCCTCGGCAGACTGATCGATGGCCTGATTGACCTGCTGGCGCACCTGGGCGCGGAGCGGGTCGGACTGCTCAAGGCCGTTGTCGTAGCCGCAGGCGTTCAAGGCGACAGCGATGTCGAAGAGAGCCTCACTGTCGGTGAGGCTGACGGAGGGACCGGCGGGATCGATGAGCGCGGGCGCCTTGGGCGCAGGCGGATACTGTGGGCCGGGGACGTTGGCCTGGGCTTTCTTTTGCGCAAATGAGAGCGAGGCCGTCACAAGGAACAGCGCGGCCAGAGGAACGGAAAGACGATGCAACGTTGAGGAAAACCGCATAAATCAGGGTACAGGGTATAGGGAGTAGGGTATAGCGCGCTAGGCGCGGCGTGCAAGCAATGGGCACAGGGATCAGGGATCAGGGATCAGAGCACAGGGCACAGGGGCACAGGGGCACAGGGCACAGAGCACAGGTGCAGGGCACAGGTGCAGGGCACAGGGATCAGGTGCGGGGATCAGGATTCAGGTGTGGATGGGCGGAGGGCTGGATTTTCCTGGGCCAACGGGATACTTACGATGGCTTCGCAGCCGTGGGTTTGGGCGCGGTTTCTTAGGTCCAGGGTGCCTCCGTGGGCCTCGGCGATCTGGCGGGCGAGGGCGAGGCCTACTCCGCTGCCGGATTTTTTGGTGGTGTAGAAGGGCACGAAGAGATTGCCGGGGTTGGTGAGGCCGGGGCCGTTGTCGGAGACGGTGATGGACAGAAAGCCGGCCTGCGGGGCGACCTGAATACTGACAAAGGGCGCGAGCGCCACCTTACCGGGCGCGGGCGGCTGTTTGGCGGCGACGGCAGCGGCAACATTTCTGGCGATGGATTCCTCGCGCGCGCTGAAGGCGGCTTCGACTGCGTTACGGACGAGGTTGATGAGGAGCTGTTCGAGCTGGTCGGGGTCGGCGAGGATTTCAATGTCGGGAACCGGCCGGAGCTCCACTTCGATTCTTTGTTCGAGGCTTACGACCTGCTCCAGCAATGGACGTACTTTGACGCGGCGCATCGCGGGCGCGGGCAGCTGCGCCAATTGCCGGTAGGCCTGGACGAAACGATTGAGGGATTCGGCGCGGCTCTCGATGACGCCCAAGCCGCGGTCGAAGTCGGGAAGCGAGCCGTTCATGCTTTGCGGGAGGCGCGCGCGGAGGGTCTCCGCGATGGACTTGATGGGGGTGAGAGAGTTGCTGATTTCGTGGCCGAGGACGCGGATGAGGCGACGCCAGGCGATGCGCTCTTCTTCGCGCAGCGCGGTGCTGACATCGGAGAGCAAAAAGAGGGTGTGGGGAATGCCGCGCTGGCGGAACTGCGTGGCGTGAACCATCCAGCGCGAGGGGGCGCGGACGAGCTTGTCCTCGATGCGGTCGGGAATCTGGAGAACCTCTTCGCCGGAGTGATCGAGCAGCATTTCGAGGTTGAGTTCGGCGGAGGGGCGGCCGAGATCGCGGGCGGCGTTGATCTTGAAGAGGCGCTCGGCGGCAGGGTTGATGAGGCGCAGACGGCCGGACCGATCGAAGGCCAGGACAGGCGTGTCAAGTTCGGCGATGACGCGGCGGAAGAGCGCGGCGGCTTCGAGCGCGCCGAGGCGCTGGGACTGGTGCATGTCGGCGAGGGCGTTGATTTCGATGGCGAGGTCACCGAAGGGGTCGTTGATGCGCGCTCCGCGAGCGCGAAAGGAATAATCCTCTTCGCGCAGTGCGGCGACGACGTTGGCGAGGGTCTGGAGCGGGCGGATGACCTGATCCATGAAGGCGGTGACGGCGAGCAGAAGCGCGAGCGAGACGATGATGAGGATGCTGATGATGGCGGTCGTGGAGAGATGCTCGACGATCAGCAGGGCAATGAGCAGGCCGAGGATGGGCGCGCAGAGCAGCGCGCTATAAAGGCGAAGGCGGGTTTCAAAGCGGAGACGCTCAGGGCGAAGAGTGGTTGCGGAGGCGGGTTTCGATCGGTTAGGTGGCCTGGATGCCATATTTTTCCATTCGCCTGTAGAGCGCGCCACGGCTGAGTCCGAGGGCGTCCGCGGCCTGACTCACGTTTCCGGCGGAACGCGACAGGGCCTTGCGAATGAGGATACTCTCAACGGATTCGAGGCTCATCTCGTCGAGTCCGGGGCTGGAGGAGCGTGCGGGATTGAGGCCGAGATCGGCGGCTTCAATCTGCGGACCGCGCGCCATGAGGACGGCACGCTCAAGCGTGTGGTCGAGCTCGCGGACGTTGCCGGGCCAGGAGTGAAGCAGCATGGCCTGGATGGCTCCCTGATCGAGGCCCGCGACCTGTTTGCGATAGCGCTGAGCGTAGCGGGAGAGAAAATATGCGGCCAGCGGAGGGATGTCTTCGCGGCGCTCGCGCAGGGGCGGAAGGTGGATCTCAACGGTGTTGAGGCGGAAGAGAAGATCGGCGCGGAAGCGTCCGGCTTCGACTTCGTCGTGAAGATCAGCGTTGGTGGCGGAGAGAACGCGGACGTCAACGCGGCGGGTTTTAGAGGAGCCGACGCGCTCCAGCTCTCCGCTTTCAAGCACGCGCAGGAGTTTGGCCTGCTGGCGGGGCGGGATGTTGGCGATTTCGTCGAGGAAGAGCGTGCCGCCGTCGGCTAATTCAAAACGGCCAATGCGCTCGGTGCGGGCATCGGTAAAGGCCCCTTTGACGTGGCCGAAGAGTTCGCTCTCGAAGGTGCCTTCGGGGAGCGCGCCGGTGTTGACGGCGACGATGGAACGCGAGGCGCGCGACGAGATGGCATGGAGGGTCTGGGCCACCACTTCCTTTCCTGTCCCATGTTCGCCGGTGATGAGCACATTGGCGTCGGAGGGGCCGATGCGGGCCATGGTGGCGAGCACGGACTGCATGGCGGGCGCGGTGGCGATCATTTCCGGCAGGCCCTGGGCGCGCAGGATGCGGTTTTCCGCTTCGAGACGCTGGGCGCGGCGGACGGCGTGCTGGAGATCGATCTGGGTGCGCAGGATGGTGAGCAGGCGGGCGTTGTCCCAGGGCTTCTGAATGAAGTCCTGTGCGCCGCGGCGCATGGCCTCGACGGCGACCTCAACGTTGGCCCATGCGGTCATGACGATGACCGGCATCTGTGAGTCATGGGCCTTGACCTGGGTGAGCAGATCGAGTCCTTCCTGGCCGGAGGTGGTGTCGCGGGTGTAGTTCAGGTCGATGAGCAGCGCATCGTAGGAGCCGGACTTGAGGGCTTCAAGCACCATGAAGGGCGAACGCGCCTTTTCGATGCGGAAGCCTTCAGGTTCAAGCAAAAGCTCTAGCGCGTCGAGGATGTGCGGCTGATCGTCGGCAACCAGCAGGACTGGCCGTCCCGGCAAAAGCGCTTCGCGGGGCGATTGTGGCTGGTTCGCGTTGGCGGCATTCTTCATAGGCCTGATCTTATCGGCGTTCGATGTTCAAAAGCTGATTCTGCCTCACATCTCTTCGCGATGTGGGACACCCATTTTCGTGCTTCGTCCAGATATGAAAGCCCGGAGGATGGTGCCCCTTTTCCGGCTTCGTCCATCCATTCGGCTAGGGCATGTGGGTGACTACGCCGCTTTTGGCGTCGTCGAGAGAGACATTCATGCGATCGAGAGTGGAGCCGGTGGAATAGTCGAGGTTTACTTTGGCTTGCTCGAGTTTGGCCTGTGCAGCGACGAGCGCGGATTCGGCGACGGCGAGGGCCTGCTCGGAGGTGAGCGTGTCATAGCGGGACATGGCCCCGAGTTTCAGTTCCTGCGTGGAGATGTCGAAGGTCTTCTGAGCCAGATCGCGGGCCTGCTGCAAGGCCTGGACCTGCGCTACCGCCTGCTGCAGGGCGTACTGGGAGTTGCGCACGTCGAAGCGGATGCTTTTCTTCTGCTGCTCGAAGGTAATTTCCTTCTGGCGGTATTCGAGGACGGCGCGGAACTGGTCGGCCTTGGCGATGCGATTACGGATGGTGATGTTGAGTTTGAAGCCGACCTGATATTCGGGATAGGAGTAGTTAAGGCTGTCCAGCGATGCACCGCCGAAGCCACCGGGGAGGGTCGTAGCGCACAAAACAGCTCCAAGATCGCAGATGGGATTCGGCGGACCGCCTTCACCATAGCCCGCATACTGACCATAGAGAGTGAGCGATGGAAGCAGCTCGTTTTTGATGGTCTTGAGGCTGTTCTGCGCGATCTGCATGGCGATTTCATCCATGGATACATCAGGGCGGTTCTTCTCAGCCTCGGTGATGAGCTGGTCGATGGGCTTGGACGCATTTGGATCGGGCGGCCCGACGCGATCGAGCGGGACTACAGGCATGTCGGCGAGTGCGGGATCGTCGATGGTTTTGGTGAGCGCATTCTTGATGAGCAGCTCGTTGAGCTTGAGAGTCGCCTTGGATACGGTGAGGTCGCCTTCGCTGGTAGCAACGGCGGACTGGTCCTTCATGACCTGCATGGCGGGGACGTTCTTGAGCTGGAACTGCTTCTGATCGTCGGCCAGGGTTTCATTGGCGAAGTCGAGAGAACGGGTTTTGACCTGAACATCCTGATAGGCGCCGACGAGGTCCCAGTAGATGTTTTCGACCTGAGTGAGCGTAGCGATGACCTGCGCGCGGAAGCCGAGATCGGTGAGCTGCAGATTTTTCTTTGCGATGTGGATGTAGCGCTCATTGGTTGCGAGGCCGAATCCCGCGAGGAGCGGCTGATTGATGGTGACATTGAAGTAGGAGAGAAGGGTCGGGTTGATGCTGTATTCCGGGCTGTTTTGCGCGAGGCGCTGTCCTTCGTATATGACGTTGAAGTTCGTCCCCAACGGAAAGGCTTCGGAATATTGGGACAGGGCCTCGATGGTATTGGTCCGGAGAGAGGGCACGCCATAGAGAACGGGATTGGCAAGCGGCTGGTCGGTGTGATCGGTGTAGGCCTGGAAATACAGTTGAGGATCAAAGGCGGTAATCGCTGTTCCGCCGCCGAGAGTTGAGGTGACGAGTCCGCTTGCTCCGGCTGCACCTGCGCCGTTGCCTGCTCCAGTACCTGCTCCTCCTCCGCTCGATGCCGACGAGGAAAAGCCACCACCACCCTGCGTTGACTGGGCGATGCCGGTGTTGACACCGTTGGCGAGGCCTCCCGCTTTGGTGCGCATGAGGTCGGCCTGAGCGATAGGCAGGTTATAGCGGAAGTAAGCAAGGTCAAGGTTGTTTTCGAGCGCGAGGGCAATGGCGTCGTGGAGCGAGACATAAAGTTTGCCATCGCGTTCGAGGTTTTGCAGGCGCGGCGAGTTGACGAGATTGATGGGTGGCACGGTGCTGGGCATGTAGGAGAAGAAGGGATTTCTCGAATGCGGCAGCTCGACGTGAAACGGCTGCTGAGGAGCGGCAGCGACGGGTTGCACCTGCTGCAGGGCCTGCGCCTGCTGGGCGATGGTCTGTGGAGCGGGCTGGGCGGACGCAGGCGCGGACTGCTGCGCGGCGGGCGCGTTCGGCGTCTGCTGCGCGAGGCCGCAGGGGGCCATGAGGACGGACAGTGCGGCTGCGGCGCTCCATTGCAGATACGAGCGAAGATCCATGAGATGCTCCTACTTCCGTTTCTTTCGGCCTTCTGTTTCTTCCGGCTTCGTGTTTTGCTTCCTGCCTGCTTTATTTCTGTCCTGTTGCCGGAGTCAGCTCCGGGTTGGCGGAGTCCTGCGTCATCCATCCGTCGCGCACCTCGATGACCCGAGTGCCATAGGCGGCGTTGGCGTCGGAGTGGGTGACCTGGACGATGGTGGTTCCCTCGTTGTTCAGCTCGCGGAAGAGTTCCATGATTTCCTGGGCCTGGCTGGAGTGCAGATTTCCGGTAGGCTCGTCGGCGAGCAGCAACGATGGTTTGTGAATGACGGCGCGGGCGATGCCTACGAGCTGCTGCTGGCCGCCGGAGAGCTGCGAGGGGTAGAGATCTTTTTTGCCGACGATGTTGAAGCGATCGAGGGTATCGGCGACCAGGCCCTGGCGCTCGGCGCGCGGCATGTTTTTGTAGGACAGCGGCAGGTCAATGTTTTCGGCGACGGTGAGGTCGTCGAGGAGGTGGTAGCTCTGGAAGACCATACCGCTGTTACGCCGGGAGAGCTCAGCGCGGTGCTTGCGGTTCATGGCGTGGACCGGCTCGTCCTTGAACCAGTATTCGCCGAGCCACTGATCGTCGAGCAGAGCGAGCACGTTCAGGAGCGAAGATTTGCCGGCGCCGGATGGACCCATGATGGTGAGGAACTCGCCCTGGCGGATGTCGAGGTTGATGCGGCGAAGAACCCAGGTCTGCCCGGCTCCTGTTTTGTAGCTTCGTTCGATGTTTTTTAGCTGGATCATTGTGATTCCTGGTGGTTCTTAGTTCCTAGTTCTTAGTTGCCAGTCGTCAGGCCACACATCAAGCGTGTCGTTAGCAAAAAACTAACAACTGGCGACTGAGAACTGGCAACTATCTAGCGCGTTTCGAGCACCTGTTCGAGCGCGTCTCCCTCGGCGACGACTTTGCCGTCGAAGAGGTGGACCTGGCGTTCGGCGTGGCGCGCGAAGCGGGGGTCGTGCGTAACCATGCAGATGGTTGCGCCTTCGCGGTGCAGGTTCTGCAGAAGCTCCATGACGGCTTCGCCGTTGCGTGAATCGAGGTTGCCGGTCGGTTCGTCGGCGAGCAGGATGGAGGGCGAACCGGCGAGCGCGCGGGCCACGGCGACGCGCTGCTGCTGACCGCCGGAGAGCTGCGAGGGATAGTGCTTCATGCGGTGCGCCATGGAGACGCGCTCCAGGGATTCCTGCACGCGGCGCTTCCTCTCGACCGCGGACATGCCGGTGCGGTAGGTGAGCGGCAGCTCAACATTCTCGTAGACGGTGAGGTCGCCGATGAGGTTGAAGCTCTGGAAGATGAAGCCGATTTCCTGATTGCGGATGCGCGAGCGCTGGGCAAAGTTCAGGTTCTCGACGGCATGACCGTTGAGCAGGTACTTGCCGGCGGTGGGCGTGTCGAGCAGGCCCACGATGGAGAGCAGGGTCGACTTGCCGCAGCCGGAGGGGCCGGACATGGCGACGTACTCGCCTTTGGCGATGTTGAGGTGGATGCCGGAGAGCGCGTGGGTCTCGATCTCGTCGGTGTAGAAGACTTTGGTGAGTTCTTCGATCTCAATCAGCGATTGTCTTGTTTCCATTACGTCCTCGCTCCTCTATTCCCTGCATGATTTCCGCGTTTTCCATTATTCCAGACGAACTTCATCCGTGGCATCGTATCTCGACATGTCGGAAAGAATGACGCGGTCGCCTTCCTTCAGTCCGCCGAGAATTTGAATCTGCGTTACCGATACTTCGCCAACCTTTACCTGGATCCGGGTCGCGGTCTTGCCGTCAGGATTGATCCGGAACAGGCTGATGGTCGAGTTTGCGTTTCCGAACGCCGGACGGCCGACGTAGAGCACATCCTGCAGACGCTCTAGGTCGATGGTTCCGTCAACGCTCAACTGTGGAACCGCGCCCGAAGGCAGCGCCCCATCCAGTGTTACGTCAACGGTGCGCGTTCCGTTCACTACGGCGGGATCAATTCTGGTGACGTGGCCGGAGACGATGCCGTTATGGGTGTCAATTTCAGCGGGCTGGCCGATCAGGATGTCGTGGGCCTGGGTTTCGGCGATCTGCAAGGCAGCCTTGAGCTTGTCAGGCTCGACAACCTCAGCCAACGAGGTCCCGACGGCGACATGCTCGCCGACTTGAAGCGGAGTGGCGAGCGGGTTGAGTACGCCGCTGATGCCAGCGCGAACCTCAAGCGCGTTCTCCTGCTTTTGGTAGAGGTCAAGCTGGGCCTTGGCCTGGTCGATTTTGGTCTGCGCCGAGGCCAACTGGACCTGAATCGCGTTCTGATTGACGTCGAGCTGCTGCTGGCTGAGCTGGCGCTGGGTGGTCAACTGGTCGGCGGTGCTTTGCGATTTATCGTAGGCCAGGCCGGAGATAACGCCGAGATGGTAGAGCTGCTTGTCGGTCTGGGCCTGCAACTGATCCTGCGAGTAGCTGGCATCGACGCCAGCGGCGGCGGTCTTTTTATCCATCAGCGCGCTCTGGAGCGTGGCCTGCGTGCTTTTATAGTCGGCTTCTGCCTGTTTGAGCTGCAACTGCGCGTTCAGCAACTCCTGTTGCAGCAGAGGATCTGCGAGGTCCATGAGGATGGTATCCGGCGTGACTTTCGTTCCGGGCAGAACGCGGATGCGGACGACGGTGGCCTCCGTCTGCGCGGGGATGAGCTGGATACTGTCTTCGCGGGGAACCAGCGTGCCGAGGCCGCGCACCTGGACGACCATGGGGCCGCGCTTCACGGTTTCGGGCCAGATGGCGCTGGCGTCCACGGTGGGGATGGCCGGTTTGAGGCGATAGACGCCGATGGCGGCCGCGGCCACAACGATGACTGCGACGACGCCCCAGATGATGTTGCGGCGGAGCTTCTTCTGCTTTATATCGGGCCGGATGATGTCCATTACAGCGTCTCTTGTTGCACGCAGTCTGCCAAGCGATAGCAACTGCTAAGTATTGGCGTGACGAAGGTTAGTCGGCGGGGAGGGGTTCTGGTTGAAGCTGGAGGTGACCATTTTTGGAATTGGGTGTCCGGAAATGGACAGCGTTTCCCGCCGCTGAGGGATGATTTCGCGCTTTGCCTTAAAGAACGCAAGGGCGGAGGTGGTTATCACTTTGACGGGAAAGCCCAGGGGGCTGCAAGGAAGGTGGGCCAAACCATTAAGGTTGTACATTTTCTGCGTAAACGTCTACAAAAGCTGATATGCCTAAGCGGAAACAAACTAATCCAGCGCGCGACAAGAGTGTGTTTCTGCCTGGACGCCCGATCAGTTTGAAGATTCTGGGCGATTACCTTGATCTTTCTCCGGCGACGATCTCCCTGGTGCTGAACAATGCTCCGGGGGTGCGTTCGATTCCGCAGGATACGCGGGACCGGGTGCTGGCGGCGGCGAAAAAGTTCGACTACCGGCCCAGCTTTTATGCGCGCTCGCTGCGGCGGAGGCAGAGCTTTTCGATCGGCGTGCTGGTTCCGGAGTTAAGCGACGGCTATTCGGTGCTGGTGATGAGCGGCATTGAAGAGGTGCTGATGGAGGAGGGGTATTTTTATCTGGCTGCGAGCCATCGGAGGAAGGCGGATTTGATCGAGGAGTATCCGCGGTTGTTGATGGACCGCTCTGTGGAGGGATTTATCGCGGTCGATACCGCACTGCAACATCCGCTGCCGCTGCCGGTGGTGGCGGTTGCCGGGCATAAGAAGATTGAAGGCGTAACGAATATTGTTCTGGACCACAGGCGGGCCGCGGAGCTGGCGATGCGGCACCTTTATCAGCTAGGCCACCGGCAGATTGCGTTTATGCGCGGGCAGACATTCAGTTCCGACTCCGATGACCGCTGGAAGAGCTTTATGACGGTAGCGAAGGAGCTGGGGCTTGAGGTGCATCCGGAGCTGGTGATTCAGCTGCAGCTCAACATCTCGTCGCCGGAGCTGGGTTATCCGGTGGTGCAACAGCTTCTGGAGCAGAAGCGGCCCTTTACGGCGCTGGTGTCGTTCAACGA
>JBARHV010000121.1:0-7958 GCA_049799415.1 Silvibacterium sp. | reverse complement strand
CAACAGTACTGAAGCATCCACGGCCTCCGCGTTTTTGTACTGCACAAACGTTTTTAGCTTCTCATTCCAGAAGTTTGCATAAATGTCATCGTGAATTGTGTCTCGAATCTCCTGCCATTTCTCCGTTGGACCAGCCAGAGAACGTTTTTCCGCAAGCCGGATCGCGCGGTCAAAAGCAACCCAGCACATCAGGCGCGAATGCAGGAACTCACGGCGCCCGCCACGCACTTCCCAAATGCCCTCATCCGGACGTTCCCAGTTCTTCGCTAGCCAGTCCAGAATGCGTTGCAGGCTTTGCCAGCCATCGTAAGAGATGCCGTCGCCATATTTGTTGGAAAGATACACGGCGTCCATAAACTCGCCGTAGATGTCCAACTGAAGCTGCTTATACGCCCCATTGCCAATGCGCACCGGGCGAGAATCCTTATAACCGGAA
This sequence comes from Silvibacterium sp., assembly GCA_049799415.1. Lineage (GTDB taxonomy): Bacteria > Acidobacteriota > Terriglobia > Terriglobales > Acidobacteriaceae > Silvibacterium. The sequence continues at coordinate 7,522 of JBARHV010000121.1, read as the reverse complement.
AGCGAGTCCAGAATGATCTCTTCCAGATCCTTGCGGCCGTCCGGGTGATACATCACCTGAAGTGGGCCATGTTGCGCATCTTCCTGCATCCGGTCATGAATCCACTGGGTAAAAGCACGCGCCTCTTCCACAAAACCCATGCGGATAAATGCATAAAGGCTAAAAGAGGAATCGCGAAGCCACGTGTAGCGATAATCCCAGTTGCGCTCGCCACCAATGCGTTCGGGCAGCCCAAAGGTCGGCGCGGCAATCAGGGAGCCGTAATCGGCGCTGCACAACAGCTTCAACATCAGTACAGAGCGGTGAACCATCTCCCGCCAGCGCCCCGTATAGCGCGACTGCCCAATCCACGTGCGCCAGAAATTTGCCGTCTCGTTAAAGTGCTGCTGTACATTTTCCGGATCGAGCACCACCTCGCCGGCCTTCTCTTCCTCGCCTACTTCGCCAAACGCTACCGTCGCTGCTTCACCGGCCTTCAGAGTAAACACAGCAGTTGCATCGTTCCCTTCCATCTGCATGGGAAATGTTGCGTGCAAAGCCATGCTTGGGCAGTCTTTCGAAGCCGGCACAAAGCAGATCGACCTGTCTTCGCATATCGCTTTGTGCTCGCTGCGAGCATAGTCAAATCGCGGAGCGCAGCGCATGTTGAAGCGCACCTCGCCCTTCGTAACGCTGATCATGCGCAGGATGTGATGCCCATATCGCTGGCGATCGCCGTCTTCAACCACTGGCATGAAATCGGTAATCTCAGCAACGCCCCCGTCGGAAAGAAAGCGCGTCAGCAGAATGTTTGTATCCGGCAGATAGAGCTGCCGCGTCTTCATATTCTCAATGTCAGGACAGATGCGGAAGTGGCCGCCGCGCTTGGGATCAAGCAGGCCGGCGAACACCGTGGGAGAGTCGAAGCCGGGAAAACAGAGGAAATCAATACTGCCGTTCGTGCACACCAGCGCCAGGGAGCGCATGTTGCCGATAGCGCCATAATTTTCAATTGGCTGAAAAGCTTGCTCTTGCTCCATAAGTATGCAGGCTTAGATGTGAACCAGCGCAGAAGGTTTGACCACAGGTCAGTGACTATTTTGCTCTTGTATCACTACTAAAAGAGCCGCATTAGCCCGGTAGGCGGCAGATCGGGAACAAGAATCTTGCGAGCGTCCCCATCATCGCCTGTCATCGCCTCCGCAGCCAGGTAACCGCTTCGCACGCCGCTCTCCATGGTAGAGGGCCATCCCGTAGCGGTCCAGTCTCCTGCAAGGTAAACACCGGGCCACGGGCTTCGCGTCGCAGGGCGAACGCGGTCCAGCAGCGGACGAATCGAGTACGTCGCCCGAACTTCCTTCGTGACAGCGGCTTTTACAAGCGCTGCCGCATGCACCGCCGGAAAAAACGAGGCCAGTTCCCGCATGGCAAGATCGATGATCTGCTGTCGTTGCATGGGAACCAGCGTCTTTGACGCGCTGACCACAAGTTCCAGGTAACTGCCCTGCTCTTTCTGAGAACCAGTATGCAGTTTGGACTTGTTATACATCCACTGGATCGTCGTATCCAGCAGCGCGGCGTGCGTTAACTCTGTAATTTCGCGGTCAAACCACAGATGCACACTGGTAATCGGCGAGTGATGAAACTGTTCCAGGTTTCTGCTCAGCGCCTCGCTTTCCTCATTCTGCGGCAGAATAGGCAGAAGGCTCGCCAGCCCCTCGAACGAAAGCGCGAGCAGCAGCCTGTCGCTGGAAAACACATCTTCCCCGGATCGAACCATCCATTGATCGCCATTCCGCTCGAAGCCATCAGCAACAGCGCGCAAGCGTACCTCGCCTCCACGGGCCTCAATATATCGGACAGCGCTTCCGTAAAGCTCACTTAATGGCAGCCGGGGAATCCCCATGCGCCCGCCCTGCGCGGAAAAAAGAAATGCTTCGCGAAAGACCTTCGCCGCATAGCGCACAGAAATATTCTCCGGGTCTTCATTCAGCGCGCTTGCCAGCACCGGATGCCAGAAGCGCTGAATCGCCCGCTGTGTCTGCCGATGCCGCGCCAGCCACTGCGCAAAGTTTTCCTCGCCATCCAGCGGAGTCTCCCGCAAAAACCCTAGAATTCCCCTAGCGATCGTGAGCTTATCCGAAAGCGAAAAACACTTCGCGCCGAGGAACGATGCAGCCGTATGCAACGGCGCAGGCAGCGAAGACGAAGCAAGCCTGCTGCGTCGTCCTCCCGGCTCAAGAAACGTGATGACTCCGGACCAGAAAATCTCATCCAGCACGCCCAGCCGCCGGTACAGATCAATCAGGTTTGTGCAGCATCCCAGCAGAATGTGCTGGCAGTTGTCGATCACCTCACCTGTACCTGGATGTTCATACGACGAAGCACGCCCGCCAACATAGGGGCGGCGTTCCAGCAGGCGAACCCTGTAGCCGCTGTCCGACAAGGCGCACGCTGCAGCCAGCCCTGCAACCCCTCCGCCGACAATGGTGACCGACTGCGGCATCTCCTACGTCCCTGCTCTCACGCGATTCACCGCCATCCAAACCAGTCCGCGCGAAAGAATCAGAAGCTTGGTCGGCGCGGGCACCGTCACCCGCTGCGCAAATACCTCGTAGCCATTGTTCTCGATCCGCTTGAGCAACCGGTGATAGATCGAGATAAGCACCCACAACGCCGGGCGCGAATCCGCATCAATCAGCGGCAACAGCGCATAGCCTGACGCGTAATAGCTCTCGGCGCGTGCTGCTATCGACTGGAGCAAGTCCCTCTGGTTCTGCGTGAGGGCAGACGGAAGCGCCGCCAGCTCTTCAATCGACACGCCATACCGCCGCAACTCCTCCAGCGGAAGATACACACGCCTGCGTTCCACATCTTCCCGCACGTCGCGCAGGATGTTGGTCAACTGAAACGCAATCCCCGTCTCTTCCGCCAGCTTCTCGGCACGCGGATCGCTGTATCCAAAGATACGAATGCAAACCAGTCCCACAACCGACGCCACAAGATAGCAGTAACGATAGAGGTCATCGAACGTAGCGTAGGTGTCGTAGCGGCTCGGATCATTCACTCGCTGCAGATCCATCGCCGTGCCCTCAACCAGCTGATTCAGCAGCTCCGTGGAAATCCTGAACCGAGATTGGGCATCCGTCAGCGCAATAAATACCGGATCATTCGTCGGCTCGCCCTGCGCGGCGCAATGCCACGCGTCAAGCCACGCCGCTAACTTCATCCGGCGCTCTTCCAGCGCCAGCGTCTCGTCGTCGGAAAGGTCATCGGCATGCCGCATGAAGGCGTAGACCGCGCAGATCGCGTCTCGCTTGTGCGCAGGCAGCGCCACAAATGAGTAATAAAAATTCTTCGCCTCTTTGCGGGCGATCTCTCTGCAAATCCTGTAGGCTTCGGCAACAGTCACGCGGCTGGTCTCTGTTGAGCGAGGCTGCGCCCAAGAAATTTCCCCGTAAGCGCACGGACAAGCAGCGCCGCCTTGCGGGGCTTTGAGATAGCGGGACGCGCACGCAGAACGTCGTAGCCCTGCTCTTCGATGGATCGAAGAATCTCCAGCCCGCCCCGAGAGAATAAATCCAGGTCCAACGCCAGGTCGCGGTCCACTTTCCCGATCAGCGGAAGCCCTCTGCCCATGGTCTCGCGGGCATACTCAACCTCATAGCGCATCAGCTCACGAAACTGCGGCGTAAAAGTTCCGGCCGCAATCATCGCCTCGTCCACGCCAAAGCGGCGCATATCCTGCTGCGGAAAATAAATGCGATTCCGTGCATAGTCTTCGCGCACATCCTGCCAGAAGTTAGCAAGCTGCAATGCAGTGCAGGTAAAATCCGACAGCCTGAACCGCTCTTCATCGCGATAGCCGCAGACGTAAAGCACCAAGTGCCCTACAGGATTCGCCGAGAAATGGCAGTAGTCGAGCACATCCTGCATGCTCTCCATCCTCACGAGGTCTTGATCTCGCCGGAAGGCCACCAGTAAATCCGCGAACGGCTGCTTCGGAATATCGCAGGCGCGGATGGTCTCCGCAAGCGCCACAAACACCGGGTGCCGTGTCTGTCCGCGATAGCACGCATCCAGCTCCTGCCCCCACAGATCCAGCAACGCCAGCGACTGCTCGCGGTCTCCCGTCTCATCGCCCAGATCGTCTGAGACGCGGCAATACGCGTAGATCGCGTGGAAATGCGGACGCAGTCGCTTCGGCAGGAACCACGACGCGACATGGAAATTCTCGTAGTGCGTCTCTGTCAGGCGCTGGCACCATGCTCGCGCCTCGGCAACGGTTGGTGCCGTAGCGGGCATGCGGTACTCGGCAGGCAGCGCCGCCCAGCCCTGTTCAATCAATTGTGCGGTGCTCGCGGTCATCGTTGCCTCAGGGAATAATCGCCGTCTTGATATCGGCGGAGCGGTTCATTAAACCGCGAAACACATCGCTAACCTCGATGAGCGAAGCGCGCCCGGTTATGTATTCACGGCATTTGAACTTCCCGCTCTTGATCAGCTCAAACGCTTTGCGCGCAGTCGCCGGCGTGTGATGAAAGCTGGACCTCAGCGTAATGTTGTTGTAGTGCAAACGGTTCGTATCGAACTCCACCGTGGTTCCTGAAGGCGGCCCGCCAAAAAAGTTCACCGTTCCGCCCTTCCTCACCATATCCACCGCCCATTGCCAGGTCTCGGGCACCGCTACCGCTTCAATCGCAATGTCCACTCCGCGATGCTCCGGAGTAAGCGCCCGTACCGCGGCCACCGGATCATCCACCATGGTCGTCTGCACGACCTCCTCAGCCCCGAATGTGCGCGCGGCCGCGATCTGCTCGTCGTGCTTCACCACCGCAATCACGTGCAGGCCCGCAATTTGCGCGGCGTGCATGAACATCAGCCCAATTGGTCCCGCGCCAATCACAACCACCGTGTCGCCTGGCTGCGGAGATGACTCCTCCAGTCCGCGAATCACGCATGCCAGCGGCTCAGTAAGCGCCGCATGTTCGTAGGGAAGATCATCCGAAATCAGCAGAGTATTTTTCTCAACAATCCTCGCCGGAATGCGAATAAACTCCGCATACGCTCCATTGTTGAACAGCAGGTCATCGCACAGGTTCTGCTGACCGTGCCTGCAAAAATAACATCGATCGCACGGCGCGGAGTTGAGCGCTACCACGCGATCGCCCACATGGAATCCATGCACGCCCGCGCCCACCTCGTGGACCGATCCTGCCAGCTCATGCCCAAAAGGAATCGGCGGCGTCAGCATCCTGGCGTGATAGCCGCGGCGATACACCTTCAAATCCGTTCCGCAGGTCAGCGCCGCATGCACGCGCACGATCATTTCGCCCGGGTCCGCAACCGGCACGGGGACCCGCTCGATCCGCACATCCTCTTTGCCGTACAGCACGGCGGCTGTCATTTCCAGGGCCATCGCTTCTATTTTCTCAAACTTGCGGCGTGTCCGGCGCTATAAAGATTTTCATTGAACCCGGACCCGGATTCGACGCTACATGAATCGCCTCCACTGCGTCTTCCAGCGCAAAACGGTGCGAGATGAGCCGCGTAAGGTCAAAGCCGTTCCTGTAGCCGTCAAACACCAGGTCCGCGCTCTCGTCCTGTATCTCTTCTGATGCGCTATAAGAGCCGATCAGAAACTTTTCATCCATGCAGATCGCCGCAGGGTCAATCGCCGCTTCGCCATGCTGGGTCTGTGCAAACAATAGAATCCGCCCCCCCGGCCGCGCGGCATCCATCGCCGTTCGTATCAACGCATTGCCTCCCACCGCCACAATCACCGCATCGGCCCCGCGTCCCTCGCTGGCCGCATGCGTCAGGCCGATTACATCCTGCTTCCCGGCATCGATCGGCCGCGCCAGCCCATAGCCTGCCGCCACCTTGTGCCGCTCAGGAAAAAGGTCTGAGGTGAGCACGCGCGCCCCGCTGCGGGCCGCCAAAGCCGCCAGCAGAATCCCGATCGGCCCCTGGCCAATCACCAGCACCGTCTCGTCCGGTGCCAGCGCAAGGTTCTGGATCGCCTTGTAGCAAGTGTTGACCGGCTCAACAAATGCCGCCTGCTCAAACGGAACGCCCTCCGGAATCTTTACCAGCCCGCGGCGCACAATCCAGTCCATCACCCGCACATACTCGGCAAAGCCCCCGCCCGCCGGCTCGAACCCAGCCGTGCAGCCCACCTTCTTATAGACCGGGCATTGCGCGAAGGTCTTCTTGCGGCAGTAGTAGCACTGTCCGCACGGAATATGGTGGAAGACCATCACGCGGTCGCCCACGGCAAAGCCCTCGACGCCGTCGCCAATCGCGGCGATCGTGCCAGCCGTTTCATGGCCAAAAATGCGCGGCGCCGCATGCGATCCACTATGAATCTTCTTCAGGTCCGTACCACAAATACCGCACGCGGCAACACGAATCAACACTTCGCCCGGCCCGATCTCCGGGACAGAAACGGTCTCAACGCGCACCTCGTTGATGCCTCGATAGACGGCAGCGCGCATGGTAGCTGGAATAGTGTTCTTCGACATTCTTTCTCAATCTACAGCGATTTCCGGCTCGCCGCTCAAGTTCTCACTGCAACTGCGTCAGATATTCCTTCGCCAATACTGCCAATGCACTCGCCGCCGCGCCACTGTTCCTGCCCAGCCGCCGCAACGTAGGCCAGTACTGCGGATGCACTGTCGCATACGCAACAAAGGCCGTCATCCGAAGCTGGCCCTGGCCATCCATAAAGCGCCCAAAGTCCGGAAGCCGGTCGTTGTAGCCATCGGAAACCCCTTTGAAGCAATAAAAGGCCACACCCCGCTCCGCGGCCATCCTCGCAACCGTAGCCGCCTCCATATCCACCAGCACAGCCTGATGCTTCTCGGCCAGACCGCGCTTCTCATCCTCGTGGGCCACGTGGTCCAGCGTAATCAGGCGATAGCCTCCTGCATAACCCGTCGCATAACGCGCACCACTGCCCGCGTCAACAACCTCTGAGATAGCGCAGGCAGCAGGCGGCTTCACCGCGCAGGTCAACGCGCCCGCCCATCCATAGGAAACCAGGACATCGGGCTTCGCTTCGGCAAAGACGCGCGCAGCAGCACGTTCCGCCGCTGCTCCACCCATGCCTCCGGCAATGGCGATGGCTTCAACCTCGCCAATGCGTCCCGTCCAAAGATTGCGCCCGCGCGTCTGCCAGCCGCGCACAAGCGGCTTCAACTCTCCGGGAAGCGCCGCGACAATCGCAATTCTCTTCATCCCGCCGTCACATATCCATGCGCCTGGAACCACTCAATCGCCGAGCGGAGCGCCTCGTAAACAGGAACGATCCGAAAGCCCAGCTCCCGCTGCGCCTTTGCCGAAGAGGCAAACATCTTCTTTTTACCCATCCGAACCGCCTCCACCGTCGCTCGCGGCTCACGCCCCAGTATGCGCCCGGTGATCGTCTCGTCAAAAAACGCAAACGTCATCGCAGCCGCATGCGGAACCTTTATCGTCGGCGAAGGCAGCCCGGTAATCGCCGACATCTTGTCCAGAATCTGCTTCAGCGTAAGGTTTTCGC
>JBARHV010000120.1:0-11786 GCA_049799415.1 Silvibacterium sp. | reverse complement strand
CGTCCAGGTCGTCGGCGGAGTGCATATCGCCGGGCAGAAGGTCGTTTACCTCACCATAGGTGAGGTAGCCCTTCTCCTTGCCTGTATCGATCAATTTATCGATGTCTTCTTCGTACTTGTCTTCAATCGCCAAGCGCGTCTCTCCCGCATAAATATTCAGATCTGGCTATGTTCGGACATAGCTATGTATTCGGACGTAGCCGTCCTCGGATCTGTCGCTGCCCTGGGTCGGACAAAGTGCGGTGAAGCCATATAAGGCGTTAGCCCAGCGAATGGGCAGTAGGCGCACGTCCACCAAAGACTTTTAGAATATCACGCCGGACGCTTGAATCCGCTCAAATAACAGTATTTCCGGGCCAATCCAGCCGCGATTTCTCTACAAATCCTTCTCTTCTTAGATGTGGAAATCCTCGTTTTGTTTCAGAAGAAGGGTTTAATGGGCGGAAATCAGATACACCAGCAATCCAACCGCCCCAAAAGCCACCAGAATCACCGTCAGCAGGAGCCCTCCAAGGACGAGATTGGCCATCCGCTGCTGCTCCGGCTTGGGGCGCGTAATCCCGAAGACAGCTATGAACGATTCCGTGAGCCAGGCTAGCAGTTTCATAGGTTACGAACCTTTAGAAATATGAGCGCAGAAACAGGGGAGGCGTCATACGGCAAATGCCACCCCTAGCACGGTAATGTCGTCCTCCTGCCCAAACCTCCGCGCCTGCTCCGCAATGGCCGCTGCGCCCTGCCCACTGATCGCCCGCGTCCGCTCGAATCCGAACAGCTCCTTCGCTGCATTTGTCGCTTCCACTACGCCATCCGTCATAAAGATAAGCCGGTCACCGGGTTGCAGCGTTAAGTTCTCCGCGAAGTACTCTGCCTCGCCGATCATCCCCAGCGGCAGCGAGCCTTCCAGCACCGTCTCCTTGCCGTTCAGATACGGCGGAAGATGCCCCGCATTGGCGATACGCATCTTCCCGTCCGGGCGGATCTCGGCCACGATGCAGGTCGCGAAATGGCCGCCCGAGCGCCCCATCAGAGATTCATTCAACATCGTCAGCATCGCTGTGGGATCAAAACTCTGCTTAGCCTGGTTGCGAATCGTTCCCACCAGCACTGCCACCAGCATCGCCGCACTGATGCCTTTGCCCGACACATCTCCGATCACCACCAGCAAACTGCCGTCCGGCCTCGTCAGCGTCTGGAAGAAATCCCCGCCGACAGTCTGCGCCGGTCGGTATTCGGTTTCAACGGTGAAGAACGGCGACGTAAGCGCCTCCGGGACCAGCACCCGATGCTGCAACTCCCGCGCCTGGTCGAGATCCTGAGCAATCGCTTTCCGGGCCACCTCCTGGCGGACCTGTGTCCGCACAAACCGGCGCAAGGCCACTACGCCGACGACCAGCCCCATCAAAATGTCGGCGAGATCTCCGATCCCAATACCAAACCCAAGGGGATAAAACCGAGTGGGTTGATGGAAGATGGACAGAAGGTAGTCGTTAAAGGTGGAAATCTCCAGCAGCAGGATGGGAACAACCGCCAGCAGCGCCTCGGCGCGGTTGTGGCGAATGCCCTCGACCAGCAGAGCGGCGACCAGCGCGCCGATAGCGATCGTGAGCCCGAACGAGATCAAATTTACGCCATGCAGCAGATGCAGCGGTAGAAGGTCGAATCCCAGCGTGGGCGACAGCGTACATAGCACAGTCACCACACGCGCAGCGGTCAGAAGCCACGCTGCGCGTATGATCCAGCGCGTTCCCCGTAAGTTGAACCAGTGCCACCAGAACATAACCCACAACGGCAGGATTAGAAGCGAAATGTCTCGCAAGGAGAGGCCGGTCGCGTAAGACAGGAGGTACGTGGATTCCGCGACCAGATCCGCGATGTACGCTAAAATCGTGCACCCAAGCGCCAGAAAGAGCCATAGGTACATGCGCTCCTGTCGATTCCGCAGCCACGCCCAGAGCGCCATGGGCGCAATCAGCAAAAACAGCAAAACTGTGAGAACCGTGCCGAACTGGTGGCGAGAAACCTGCACCTTGTCCGCGCCCTGCAGTAACTGCACCGTGAAGGCCCCGCCCAGCATCGGCACCTCGTGCATCCCTCCGACATCGGAGTAGAAGTACCGCGTGGCCGGGGACATATAGAAGCGCAGAGCCAGCTCGAGTACTCCATCTGATCCAGGCGGCGGCAACGCGAACGAAAGTGGATGGGAAAAGTAGAGTCGCACATGACTCCGGCCGAAGCCGCCGCACTCGCCCACATACTGCCCGTTCGCATACACCTGATAGCCGTCATCAAAGTCGATCGGCATTTTGAGCCACAGCGGCTCGTTCGCATCGGCAACCTTCACACGCAGCCGGTACCACGCGTAACGGCTTAGATTCGGAAAGCCCTTCGTCGTCCATCCCGGCACAAAGCCTTTGGTCCCAAACTGCATGTCCACTGCCCCAGGCTTCGGCGTCATATCCATCACCGCCCACTTCGAGTCATCAAAACCCGGCTGCGCCCACACCGGCGAGCCGTTCACCCACGGCGAATCCCCCGGAGAAAACTTCCACGGCCCGGTCAGCGGAGCCACCGAGCCGCCAAGCGTAATCACCTGCGCCGGAGCCGACGTGGCCAGTGCCGCATATGCAGCGGTTGTTTCTGTTGCAGAAGCGGAAGCATTGGAGGAAGGGTCTGTCTGCGCCAGAGCCAGCCGAGGAATAGGCAGCAGAACAAGAAGCAGCAGAACAAGGAGCAGCAGACCTATCTTCTTCATGCCAGAGAGCCTACCATCGCCCCGGTTTATAAGAACAGGAATTTCGGCGACCGCGTCAGTCCAGATTTCGCAGCCGCATCGCAACCTCATGCGCCTGTCTGCTCAAAGCCAGCACCTCATCCGTCTTCCCGGCCCGCTCCGCATCCTGTAATGCCGCGCGAACCGCCCGCTGCTCCTGTTCCAGCGACGTTCTTCTCAAGGTCAAAATCGCCGACTCCACATGATCCAGCTCCGGCTCGGCTCCGTGAACGGAAACAAATACCCCCGCCAGCATCTGCCGGTGTCTCGGCTCAACCAGCGACTGCATCGGGTCCGCGCCGTCGGGCCGCGTCCGAAGCTGGCTCAAAATCTCGCGGACGTCCTCGCTCATCCGCCCAAAATCGGCCTCGTGTTCCAGATACGCCGCCTCTGCCGACTGGTAAAGTTCACTCGTCTGCGGAGACGAAAACGCCTGCAGCAGAATCTGCTCCGCCCGTGAAAGTGGAGAGGCTTTCTGCGCTCCTAACGAGTCCCTCCGCTTCGCCGCCGCCTCTTTCAACTCCTCGCGCACCAGCGCCGAATCGATCCCCAGCTTCTGCGCCGCATCCATCGCAAACTCATCGCGCGCAATGCGGTTGGGCATGCGCCGAATGTGTAGCAGCAGATAATTCAGCGCCTTGATCTTTGCCTCCGGTGTGCGTGGAGGAAAAAGCTGCCGCGCCCTCTCCAGCAAATGGTCCTGATGCCGCCGCGCCCCGCGCAGCGCCGCCATGTACTCCTTCGCGCCCCGCTCGCGAATGTACCGGTCCGGATCAAGGCCGCCTTCGAGCGTCACCACCTTGACCTCGAAACCCTCCTCGGTGAGCAGCGCGATGGACTTCTCCGCCGCATTTGCTCCCGCCGTGTCGGGGTCGAAGTTCACAATCACCCGCGTCGTATACCGGCTCAGCAGCCGCACCTGCGCCTCGGTAAAAGCCGTTCCGCTGGTGGCGATCACATTCGCAATTCCCGCCAGATATGCCGAGATGCAGTCCATCTGCCCTTCCACCAGCAGCGCAAAATCCGCCTCGCGAATCGCACTGCGAGCCTTGTCCAGGTTGAACAGGACTTGTCCCTTTGTGTAGAGCGGCGTCTCCGGCGAATTCATATACTTCGGCCCGGCCTTGTCGCCACTCTCCAGCGCTCGCGCCGTAAACGCAATCACCCGCCCTGACTCATTTGCAATCGGAAAGGTAATCCGCTTGCGGAACCGCGAGTAAAGCGGACCCGGCTTGCCATCCTCCTGCGGCTTGAACGAAAACAGTCCCGACGCGCGTAGAGTGTCCGCATCGGCCAACGATTGCAAGCGGTCGCGCAGCGCATGGAACGACTCCGGAGCATATCCGATGCGGAACTTCGCAATCCCCTCATCCGTGAGGCCGCGACCGGTCAAATACTCCCGCGCCAACGCGCCCTCCGTCGATCTGAGCTGCTGCTCGAACCACGCCGTAGCCGCCTCATGCAGCTCAATCAGTTTGCCGCGCTGCCGGCTCTCCGCTGCCTCTTCGGGAGAAGAAAACTCCCGCTTCGGCAGCGCAATGCCGCACTTTCCGGCAACGGTTTTTACCGCCTCCGGAAAGCTGACGTTCTCAATTTTTTGAATGAAGGAAAAAACATCGCCCGACTGCCCGCAGCCAAAGCAGTGGTAGAACTGCCGTCCTGCATGCACCGAAAACGAAGGCGACTTTTCCGCATGAAACGGACAAAGCCCGCTATAGTTCTGCGCCCCGGCCTTCTTCAGCCGCACATACTCGCCGATGATCTTCACGATGTCGGCCTGCTGCTTCACGGTCTGGGCGAAATTGTCGGGCATAATCTACGATTGCTTGCCAATAGGCGTCGCACAGTCCTCAGTCGGAATCTCGCAGTATCTTCATTGAGCCTCGAGTGCGATATGTCTTCAAAGAAAAGCCGACAAAAAGCGCAAATGCCGCGCCATATAGAACCATAGTCGCCACGCTTGTGAAGAATTCTCCATACACGCTGTGGGTCTTCAAAAAGTGAATCCGAAAAAAGAATGAGATCGTGCAGATGATTGGCATGAACAAAAAGCTAATCCTCACTGTGAGGTGCTTCCGAAACGCAAAGAAGTAGAGAGGTGCAAACGAAATTACGCAGAAAATGCCTGACAACGCAGCGAACTGCGAATGGGAATAAAAGAAGACGATCGAAAAGGCTCCGCACAGAGCCGAAACCAGGCCCAGCAACCAGACAACCATATTCGGAGGGTTTTTCTTTACTTCTGCCACGATGTGACTGTATCAAAGCCTCTCAACTGAATCACCATAATCGACGAATAAAATCTGCGACGATGGCTGCTGTCTCGTGCGGCATTTGTTGAAGCAGCATGTGAGTTGCATCCAAAACCACCACCTCAATCTCTGGCTTGACTTGTCGGATTTCTTCCAAACATATCGCATTCACCAGCCGGTCTCCCCGAGCCTGCAGATAGAGAATCGGCACTTTCACTTTGCGGAGTTCCCCGAGCGCATTGCACGCAACAACAGCCTGGACTCGATCCATCAGGACCGCGGGCCTTACCGAGGCTATCGCGGCCCGCAAACGGTCTTGCAGCAACTGCGGAGCGGTCGACCTGAGCAGCATCAGCCTGCCCCCAATTTCGTTCACCGGCAAATGGGACAGGAGCGGCGCCAGAAAGCGGCCAAGGAATCGCAGAACGCCCCGCACCGGACTTGTCGCGAATCCAGCAGATAGAACTACCCCTTTAAGGTTGCGAGGGTTTGTCGCGGCGAATTGAATGGCGAGAGGCGTCGAGAACGACTCCGCCACGATCACATATGGTTCCGCAGCCGGGACTCGGGATCGAACCATATCCAGCAGTTCCGCATAAGAAAGAGATATGTCGTTTGGATACCCGACCGCCTGCGCCTCAAATGCACTGGGCAGCGCCTCTGCGAAATCCGCGAAGAGTTTCCCGGTTCCATACATTCCGGGAAGAAGTACTACCCTAACCTCTGACGCGTCCATAAGCCGGAGCGGCCATCACTTTCTCTTCCACCTCACGCCGTCCTTTGAATCCTCAATCACAATTCCCTTCTCCGCCAATTCATTCCTGATCGCATCGGCCCGCGCAAAGTTGCGGCTCTTCTTGGCCTGCGTGCGCTCATCCACCAGAGCTTGAATCGCCTCGTCCGACAGTGCATTTTGCGCCAGAACCTCCGCCGAAGCCTCATTCAATCGACCCTCGCGCTCTGCCCACTGCAGCGCGAACTTCGTCCACTCCGCATCGTGGTCCTCGAGCACAGCAAAAATCCGGTCAAACTCGCCCAGAGCCTCCAGCACCTGTGCCTTATTCTCGGCGCCTAAATTTCCAGCGTCCATCGCCGCATTCCCTGCACGCACCAGATCGAAGATCGCCGCCCGCGCCTCCGCCGTGTTCAAATCGTTCGCAAGCGCCTCGCGAAAATTCACCCGGCACTTCACCGTCTCCGCCGCTAGAGCGTCATTCAAAGCCGTACCCGCAGCCGCACCGCGCACTCTCTGGTAAAACGTTCGCAGCCGCTCCACCGCGCCCGTCTCCGCTGCCAGACCCTCAAACGTAAAGTTCAGCTGCTGCCGGTAAGGAACCGAAATCAGCAGCATCCGGATCGCCGAAGCCTTATACCCCTTCAGCAGCAGGTCGCGGAGGGTGTAAAAGTTCCCCTCCGACTTCGACATCTTGCGCCCTTCCACCAGCAGAAACCGCACATGGAACCAGTGCCGCGCAAACTGCGTGTGCGACGCCGACTCTGACTGCGCAATCTCATTCTCGTGGTGCGGAAACATCAAGTCCTCGCCGCCTGCGTGCAGATCGAATCCATCGCCCAGATACTCCGTTGCCATCGCCGAGCACTCGATATGCCAGCCGGGTCGTCCCGGCCCCAGCGTCGTCTGCCAGTGGTACTCGCCCGGCTTGGGAGCCTTCCACAAGGCAAAATCCCGCGCCGAATCCTTGTCGTACTCATCCACATCCACGCGCGCACCGTCTTCAATCCCGCTGAAGTCCTTTTTCGACAGCTTGCCGTAGTCCGGAAACTTCGCAATGCGGAAATACCACGATCCGTCCTCGGTTCGGTACGCGCAATCCTGCGCCGCGAGCTTATCGATCAGCGCCACCATCGACGGAATATGTTCGGTTGCCCGCGCCACGATTTCCGGCTTCTCGACGGCCAGCGCATCCAGATCCTCGAAAAACGCCTTCTCATACCGCGGCGTGTATTCGCCAATGTCCACGCCCGCTGCGGCGGCATTGCGAATGATCTTGTCATCCACATCCGTGATGTTCATCACATGCTTCGGCGCGATGCCCTCGAGCTTCAGAAACCGTCGCAGCACATCCACCTGCAGAAACGTGCGGAAGTTTCCAATGTGTCCGTAGTCGTAAACCGTAGGCCCGCACGCATACATGCGGAGCGCCTTGCCGTCGGCGGGAGAAAGCTCCTCAACGCGGCCAGTAAGTGTATTGAAAAGTCGGATGGTCATTCGTGCGGCGGGGTTCCAGGAATATTTTCTAAGCCGATTCTATGCTTTTTTTGGAGCCACGCGTGAAACGCGCCCGCCCGCAGAGCGAACTCCGCGACCAGCGGAAGCGGCCCCGCGAAGCGTTGTGCCCATGCGGCGAGCACCCTGGATGGCTAGTCCCTCACCCAACAGCCTGCCTCGCATCTTCCCCTCAACCTTCATCGCCATCTCGTAGTGGACATCGCGCCTCCGCTCGATCTCCGCCGTCAACCCCGTGCCGTCTTCGCTGAGCACGCGATGCGCCTCATCCGCCAGCATCAGCCAGTCGTGCCAATCGCCGATTTCATCCTGAAGTTTTTTCAGCGCCTTGCCGACAGCCTCCGCGTGCTCGTCTTCGCCGCCTGCTTCGGCCATATAGCGGGCCTTCTTCGCGCCCTTGCGAAAATCATGCAGGTTCCGCGCATCCAGTTGCCGCATCTGGCTCGCCAGCCGCGCAAACGCATCGAGAGCTGTCGCCGCCGCATTCCGCTTGCGTCGTCGCGATGCCGGCTTCCGCGCCATCGCCGCAGCAAATGCTGCAAAGTGCCCATCCAGCTTGGCCGCCCATCTCCCCGCATCTTTCCTCAAGGGGGTCGCGAGTCCTTCGCGTTCCGCCAGCAGCGCATCATCCAGACGCTTGACCTGCTCCGCGAACAAACCTCCGCGCCCCTCCTTCGGCGTTTTCATGTCGATCTCAGCTGCCAGCTTCTTCAAGAGCTTCCGCTGCACATCCAAATCCCGCACCGGAGCTGCCGTGCCTCGAATTTTTTTCAGCAGCCGCTCCCACGCGCGAACCGCCTTGGTCAGCTCATCCTCGCCATCTCTCGTCGATGCACCGGCGTCTCCCCGCGCTGCGTCCAGGCGCGCCTCCAGATGTGTCTCCAGTGCTGCCTCAATCCGCCGCGTCCCGGTCCGCGTGTCATGCACGGCTTCAACCTCTGGATGACTGGCGCAAAGTTCCAGGCTTTGCCGGAGCGCATCCGTCAGCTGCCGCAAATGTGCATCACTTCTCACCCTCGAACCTCACATCCTGCCTCTGGCACAATACCTCGCTCCGCGACCAAAGGGAGTGGTCACGCAAGATCGTTCTACGCCGGCGCCGAAAGGCGCGTATGCCTGGACAGCCAGTCCCCCCATGCGGCCAGCACCACTGTTATTCTGGTTTTTAGTCAAAAAACCTACGATGTCCATTCAACCTTCAAATGCCTGGCCCGAGCCTTCTTCGCAGGAACGAACGCTCTACGCTTCGCCCGCCCGGGCCTGGACACTGCTGCTGCTCGTATTTCTCGCCGTTCACTTTGTAGCTCTCTTTTCACCCTCTCTGCTCGACGACGCCGATGCCACCCACGCCCAGGCCGCCCAGCACATCTCCACCAGTGGAGACTGGGTCACCCTCTACGTTGACGGCATCCGTTACCTTGAGAAGCCTCCGCTGCCCTATTGGCTGGCCGCCATCGATTACCACATCTTCGGCTACAACGTCTTCGCTACGCACCTGCCCATATCGCTCGGCGTGCTGGCCTGCGCCATCCTCGCGTGGTTCTGGGGACGCCGCGCCTACGGCGATCGCGCCGCTTTTTATGCCGCGCTCGCCATTCTAACCTCTATCGGCGTCTTTCTCTGGACGCGCTTCTTTATCCCCGAATCCCTGCTAACATTCTTCCTTGCCCTTGCGCTCTACTGCTTCCTCACCGGCCTTGAAGATCGCAAGGCCTGGCGCTTTTATGTCGCCTATGCCTCACTGGCCGTCGCCGTGCTCGCCAAAGGACTCATCGCGCCCGTCTTCTTCATCGCCGCCGTCGTGCCGTACCTTGTCCTCACCGGCGAGTGGCGACGCTGGCGGCAGATGCAGCTCTTTACCGGTTTCCTGCTCTTCCTCGCCATCGCCGCGCCCTGGCACATCCTCGCCGCCATCCGCAATCCCGACCACGGCAATCCCCACGGCAACATTCCCTCGCCCGGCCATGTCCACGGATTCCTCTACTTCTACTTCATCAATGAGCACTTCCTGCGCTTCCTTGGGCTGCGCTATCCGCACGACTACAACAAGCAGCCCTGGTTCGCCTACTGGTTCGGCCAGCTGGCGTGGCTCTTTCCCTGGAGCCTCTTTCTTCCTGCCGTCCTGGTCCGCGCCTGGCGTAACCGCCGCGTCTTTGCTTCCGACCTCAGCTACGAATCCACCAATACCATCGAGTTTCTCGATCCGCGCCTCAGCGCACACGCCGCCTCATCGCTCGCAGCGCGCCTGCGCTTCCGCGCCCGCACCGGACTGCTGCTCGGCATCTTCGCCGCCTTCATTCTTGTCTTCTTCTCCATCTCCACCAATCAGGAGTACTACACCTGGCCCTGCTGGTTCGCCCTTCTCCTGCTCATCGCCGGCTCGCTGGCCATGATTGAAGAGGCTCCCGAAGGCGACTCCCGCTGGATCAATGCCTCCAGCCTCTGGCTCACCGGAATGCATGCCGCCTTCGCCTTCATCGGCGTCGTCTCCGCAGCCGCGCTCGCCTGGGGACTCTGGGCTTCGCGCCACCTGCCCTTCGTTCCCGACATTGGAACCCTCCTCGCCCATCGAGCCGTGGGAGGCTACTCACTGGCCACTTCGCATCTCTTCGATCTCACCGGCCCATCCTTTGCCGCGCTACGCCTGCCCGCCGTTGTTGCCGCTGTTGTGCTGCTCATCGGTCCGCTCACAGCTTGGATCCTTCGCCGCCGCGGTCACGGTCTCGAAGCGACGACATCCGTCGCCTTTACCGCCGCCGTCTTCCTCATCGCCGCGCACATTGCTTTCGTGCGCTTTGAGCCGATGCTTTCCTCGCGCGCCATGGCCGACACCATCAATGCCATCGCGGAAACACCGGGCAACCACGACTACCAATTCATTATTTACGGAGATCAGGCCGACGGCTCCTCCGTCATCTTCTACACGCACCATCCCGCACTGCTTGCCCACGGCAGCACCAACTACTTCGAGCCACGGCCTGCAAGTCCCGGCCATTCCGCCGAGCAGACCTTCGGTTCCAGCATGATCTGGGGCTCCGACTACCCCGATGCGCCGCACATCTTCATGGCCGACCCCGGCCTGCTCGCAAAATGGGGACTGGGACCCCGCAACTTCCTCTTCGTCCCCGAAGAATTCCACGACCACGTAGAACAACTCATGGCTACCCATCAGAAAAAGCTCTACAAAATCCAGGAACTGTCGGACAAAACCCTCTACACCGACCGACCGCTCTGAAACCTGCACTCAGCGATAGCCGCTCAGCATTCGGAAACACCTCATTCCATAACCTTGTCATCCTGAACGCGGCGCAACACAGTCGAAGGATCTGCGCCTTCTTTTGTTCAGCATGATCATTGAACATCCCCGATCCCTTGGCAGGCCGCCCGCTCCCTGTGATATAAGGCGATCACCTTCATTCCCTCCGCTGCTTCGAAGGCAATTTCACCAACGGAGCCCGACGATGAAAATCCAATACGCCGCAATTGCTTCGCTGCCGCTGTTGCTTTCGCTCGCCTCGCTGGCTGCTGCCCAGACGGTGAAGCCCACTTCGCCGCCCGTAAAAATGGGCTTATGGCGCGAAGAAGTCTCTACCACCATCACCGGCATCGAAGGCGTTACTCCGACTCCACATCACGACGTGGAGCAGTACTGCATCAGCCCTGAGAGCTGGAAGCACGGATTGCAGGGAGCAAACACGAACCACTGCGAAGTGTCGAACCTGCATCAGGACTCACACAAAGTCTCCTACGACGTGAGTTGCGGCTTGCAGCAGCGAGGCCGCACTGCGTTTCACATGGAGGTCCTGATCGACAGCGACGAGCATATGCACGGAACGGCGGTAGCAAAGATATCGGGACCGGGCGTCACTCATGCGGGGACGTGGACCTCGACCCTCACCGAGCGCTACATCGGCTCCGATTGCGGGGATCTAAAACCCGGCGAGAAAAAGCCCCTGAAATAGTGAGCCAAAGATCTCACTGCATCGGAATCACCAAGTACTGTTCGAGCTTTCCATCCGGCATGGTGTACGTCGTTACCCGCACCTTCTGCGGAGAGTTGGCAAACTCCACTGAAAACGACCGGAAGGTCATCCCTCCACGCAACTCCTGTGCAGTTTGAGAGAACGAAGTGGGCGCGCCCAGCGAGGCCAGGCTCGATTGAAAATCCCCAAGTGCCTGCGTCCCGAAATATGCATTGCAGTTCGGCGTGAACAGCGAGCGGTCGATCTTGCCCTGCTGCAAGCCCACAAAAATCTCCCGCGCCTGAGCCTCCGCCGCCTCGGTTGACCCGTCCGCCGCATTCAGCCCCAGCACCAGCGGAGTGAGCGCCCGCGCAATTCCTCCAGCCGCCGGAGAAGCATCCTGGTTCGTCAGCACCACAATCGCCGCCTTCGCCTGCGGAAACACGACGTTATCCGAAACAAATCCCGACACCTCGCCATCGTGCTGATAGGTAACTTGCCCGTTCGTATCGCGCACAAACAGCCCCAGCGCATAGTGCGAATTCTCGCCG
>JBARHV010000119.1:0-2266 GCA_049799415.1 Silvibacterium sp. | reverse complement strand
GCGTCAGCTTTTGTTCCCGAGCACACGTACGCGCCCGTGAACAACGTTCCGGACTGGAAAGACATCGACCCGCGAATCGGAGTGGCTTACGACCTGTTTGGGAACGGTAAAACGGCGATCAGGGCGAGCGTCAGCCGCTACGTTACCCAGCAGGGTTATTTCTTTAGCGGACTTGTCAATCCGGTCACCGGCAGTGTCAACTCGACGACCCGCAACGTACTCCCCACGACCAACCTGAACGCTCCCCCTGTAGGCAATCCGCTGGACCCACAACCCAACGGCGACTATACGGGAGCGATCAACCCCAACTTCGGCCAGTCGATCTCTACGCTCTCCTACGCGCCAGATGTGAACACAGGCTGGCAGCATCGGCCGTTCAATTGGGAGTACACCGCAGTGGTGCAGCACCAGTTGTCGTCCCTAATCTCACTGGAGGCGGGATATTTCCGCCGGACGTTCGGCAACCTAACCGTCACGGACAACGAGAGCGTGACGCCCGCCGACTTCACCCCGTTCTGTTTCAACCTACCGGCCGCCCAACAACTGGGCGTCACCACTCCAGTAGGCCTCGCTTCACTCGGCAACCTCCCCGGCAGCCAGATTTGCGGCGCCTACGATATCATTCCCTCGCTGGCCGGTGTCGCGAGCCACCAGGTAATCCAGTTTGCGAATAAGTTTCCCGGAACGACGAGCCAGACCTACAATGGCTTCGATGTGAACGTGAACGCACACCCCACTGGGAAGTTTTTCGTCCTGGCCGGGGTCAGCGTGGGGAAGATCGTCACCAAGAACTGCGCTCAGGTAGACAATCCGATGACTCTTCTCTACTGCGTAAATGACCAGCCATTCCTGGCGTCGTACCGTGTCTCGGGCGGCTACACGCTCCCCTGGAAGATCCTGGTGAGCGGTGTTTATCAAAGCATCCCTCCCACGGAGCTTGCGGGGGCGACCCCTGGTTGGGCCTATTCCAACGGTACGTATACGTCTAATTTCGGGGCCAATTACACCCTACCGAACCCCAGTGCCACCTCGCCTGGCGTTACCACCACGCTTGGCCGGCCGATTGCAACTCCGGGAGGCATCACCTTTCCGTTGCTTTCGCCGACCGCTCAGGGTGAGTGGAGCAACCGCGTCAACCAGGTGGACCTCCGAGTGACCAAGATTATTCAAATCAAAGAACATGCCCGCTTGGAGCTCATGGCTGACTTGTACAACCTCTTTAACGTCAATCCGGTTCTGACCCGGGCTGTAACGGTCGCGGCGGGGTATTACGCACCGTCAACTATCCTGCAGGCGGACTTCCTGAAACTTGGTGCGCGGTTTACGTTCTAGTGCGGCACCAAGGCGTCAATTAGAAAGGCGTACATCTCGAAATAAATGAGTGCACATCTGCTACGAAAGTTGTCCGGCAGCTTCCTAATAATGCTGTGGCTGGGCAATAGCCCGCCCAGTGGTCAAGCTGCCGAGCCGAAAATCCCAAGGATGGCCGACAGGAAGCCGAACCTCAATGGTATTTGGGAATCTTTGAGTACGGCGAATTGGGATCTGCAAGACCACTCGGCGTATGCCGGACCGATGTGGGAGATGGGCGCGATTGCTGCCGTGCCTGCCGGTCAGGGCATTGTGGAAGGCGGCTTGATCCCGTACCTGCCCGCAGCGGCCGAGAAACGAAGGCAGAACTTTGTGAATCGAAGGTCAGCCGACCCGGAAGCGAAGTGCTATCTCCCGGGCATTCCCCGAGCTGCTTACCTGCCCTACCCTTTTCAGATCGTTCAGTCCAACAAAGACATCCTCTTCATCTACCAATATGCAACCGCCAATAGACAGGTGAACATGGGAAAGCCCCGTGAGGCCGGCGCCGATAGCTGGCTAGGCATGTCGAACGGGCACTGGGAAGGCGACACGCTGGTGGTGGACGTCTCAGGCCTAAACGGCAAGGCGTGGTTGGATCGAGCCGGGGATTTCTCGAGCGACGGCCTTCACGTTGTGGAGCGCTATACGCTCACGGACCGGGACCATGTGGCTTACGAGGCGACGATGGAAGATCCCAAGATCTTCATGCGACCTTGGAAAATCCATTTAACGCTCTACCGGCGTGTCGAAAAGGATTTCCAGTTGCTGGATTTCAAATGTATACCGTTCGCCGAGGAACTGCTTTACGGCGAGTTCCGCAGGCAGACCGGAAAGTAGCTATTTTCTGGCTCCTGTCCCAAAAGTGTAATTAGCGTTCGACGGGGAGCGGCAAGCGGGCGCAGCAGTGATAGAT
>JBARHV010000118.1:0-1972 GCA_049799415.1 Silvibacterium sp. | reverse complement strand
CGGCGTTGGCGTCGTAGTGGAAGACTAGCCCGTTCAAGTGGAATTGCGTGCTTGTGACCGGCGCGTCTGGATGGGCAGACCACAGCGCGTCGAGATCGGGCGCCGCCAAACCTTCCAGCTCGCGCATGCGCGGGTCGGGCCGCTCGAGAATCGTCTCGGGGGTGAGACTATCGCGCAGGACGCGGACGCAAGTGTCGCGCACACTGGGCGTATTCAACCCTTTGACAAGGAACTGGGCGATGACCAGGGAGCCATATTTATCCACGATCAGCCCAGGCAGTTCGTCCGCCTCGCTGAAGCAGAGCCGGCAAGCGTCCGTCTCCGCGTCGAGCATTGATCTGCGGCGGGCAACGGCAGAATGCAGGCGCGTCTCGAGGAGTTTGGACCACGCACGCTCATCGATGGCTTCGCGGGCGATCAGCCGAAGCGCTATCTGAGACGACGGACTATAAAGTGCCGTTCCCAGCAGGATGCCGCGGTTGTCCGCAACCGGGAGCAGGGTGGGCGGCTCGCCGGAACCGGCTTCGATCTGCTCGATATCGGACGCGTAGACCCACAGATGGCCAGAGCGCAGACGATCGGCGGCGCGGCGGCTGACACGGGCGCCGGGCCCGCTTGGCGAGGTTTTGGGCGGGGTAGAAGCGGGCAAGAAACGCGCAGCATGGCCTTTCGCTGGCCTCTCGCTGGGCATCGCGGTCGGTTGCGGGGCGGCGTGCTTGCTCACAAAAGGCGCCGCGGGCTGGTCGGCCCTGGGCGCCTTCTGATGATACGGGCTGGTTTTTTGCGGCTTGGTCATGGGCTCCCTGAATCATAGCTGGGGACCCGCAACTCGGTCGCGATTACTTCGCCTGAATGCTCTCAATATAACGGCTCAGATTGCTGATTCTGAGCTGTTTGTCTTGGAGGTTGGAGGAGTTCATCTGGCCAAGGATCGGTCCCCATACAGGCATTTCGACGGATCCGTGCGCCGGCACTCCAGCGCCAAACTCCAATACGGAAACGATATGCGTGTCGGGAAACTTTCCATGGTTCAGTTTGATCAATCCAGTCAGATCGGACGGTTGCACCTTGAGTGCCACCGCAGCCGGCCCATGACCTCTGCCATCGACGCCGTGACACGGCGCGCAATAGCTGGTAAACATCTGCTTACCACTGGTCGGCGAAGTCTTGTTCACGGGAATGATGATCTTTCCACTGGTTTGATCGGCATACCCCATGCCAAAGGCGAATGCCACGGCAAGAGCTATAAGTGAGAGGCGTTTCAACATAAGTTCCTCGGTTCCGGACCTCTAGTCCGAAGGGGACTCTACTCCTCTGCAATGGTGGAAGGGATGTGATGGCGAGCACATGGTGGGGAGCTTTAGAGCACTGACGTACCTATACGGGAACGGCTAGTATTTGAAGGCATAACCCGCATAACTTATAAGCTGCGGCCGGCTCTAATTAGTAAGTGAGTTTCCAGGCTTCTAGTTCATTCCTCAGGCTATTTCTCAACCCATTAAACCAACTAAGTCTTGCCTATCTCAATGAAACTGGAGAGCTCCAGGCCAAACTGGAAATTCGGAACGGCTCCAGGCTGCTCCCGGAGCTGAGAATTTCAACGCGGGAAGTTTGCGAGGACCTTGAGATTCGTCTCATCAATCGCCCGATGATTCCTCGCACAGATCGGCTTCATCCTCGTCAAACAGCTCCGGCCTATAATGAAGTATGGCGACAGTCCGGCAACATCCTCCGGAAGATCTCCCCGACGCCTCTCCTCTCCCCTCCAAGGCGGCGCCGCGCTCGGAGCAATACGCCATCGACGAACGCTTCGAAGCGCTTCTCCGCCAGGTCCAGGCCAACCGGGCTGGAGATGATGTCAACCTCATCCGCAAAGCTTGGGCTTTTTGCGTGCAGCACCATCACGGTCAGATGCGCGCCTCCGGCGAACCCTACATCATTCATCCTCTTGAAGTAGCAGAGGTGTTGGCAG
>JBARHV010000117.1:0-3792 GCA_049799415.1 Silvibacterium sp. | reverse complement strand
CAGTCCCTAACATATTCTTCACAGTGTCAAAGATTGACATAGAGTCCTCCGTGCTTGTTCTTTGTGGGATGAAAGTCCCACCGCTTTCCGGCACGATCGTGAGTGTGTCCAGCAAACCCGCAGTCTGCGAAGTCTGGCACCAGACCCGCATCTGGAATCGCCAGACACTCTCCCGTCCGTATCCGCTTATTTCCCTTTCTTGGCGATGATCATGTCCGAGATCTTCCTGTAGGTCGCAGGAGGCAGAATTTTCTTCTGCAGCAGGTCACTTTTCTTCGCGTAAGGACGTCCGTTTACGATCTTCTGCGCATAGGTATCGCCAACTCCAGGCAACGCCTTCAGTTGATCCAGGCTGGCCGTATTGATATCAACCGGATTTGCCTGGGCCGCCGCTGGCTTTGCTTGCGCAAAAGCCGTTCCCGAACCCACCACGCCCGGAATTGCTCCGAGCGTAAACATGAGCGCCGCACCGCAGGCCGCCGCCGTTAACCACGAAAGCTTTCTCTTCATATCTCGATGCTCTCCTTAAGTTGAATTCGGGTAACTATTCCTTTGCTGCCTTGTAGCCAGCCTTTTGGGCATCCGACTCAGACATCCACTTGCCCTGCTTGGTTTTGCCGTACCATTTGGATCCGGACTTGTGGTACACCTTGGAGCTCGTGTTGACCCACACCATTCCAGCCGACGGAGGAGTCCTGGCCGAAGCCGAGCTGGCCTCTTCGGTATGACTCTTGGCGTCTGTCTTTGCAGCCTCTTCAGCATGGGCCGGCGCAGCCGCGGGTGTGCTGCTCGCACTTGCAGCCGCTGTCTCTTTGCTCTTCCGATGACTCTTCTTCGCTGTAGTGTCAGAGCTGGCGGCATTGTCGGTTTTAGCTGCGGTTGAACTAGCTGCCGTGGTAGCACTGCTTGCATCTGACGCCTTCTTCGACTTCCGCGTCTTCTTCGTCTTCGCCGTGGTGGTTGTGCTCTGGCTTGATGTGCTCTGCGCATGCAGTGCGCATGGAGTCATTGCTCCGACCAGTAGAACTGCCAAAAATAGCGAGAAAACTCGGCGCCGTGGGTTAAGCTTCATAGAATCTCTCCTTGAACTTCGATCAGTTAGCCGCTAGGCAGTACATCTTGATCCAGCTTGGAATGCTGCCAGCAGCGTGACCGCATCCTCGCCCTCGCATCCCCAATTTGTCAAGCAAAACATCGCCTTTAGTTGGATTTTTACCAGCCCGCAAAAAGTGGCGGCTATCACGAGTCGGGACCTGTCCCAGGCTGCCTCGCGCTATGCCGTGGAAACCGTCACATCCGCAAATACAAAGCCGTCGCGCTCCACCACTTCCCCGCTCTCCACTGGAATCGCGGTACGGAACATCGGCCCCGCATACGCCGCCGTATGGAACTCGCCGCGCTCCGCGCATCGATCAACATCCGCAGGCATCGCGTCAATCACGCCTTCATCCAGATCGCGCCCTGCAAACTCTTTCGGCAGCTTCCTTGGATCAACGCACACAATCCGTGCTCTCAGGCCGCCCGCCAGCATTTCCCGCACCAACGCATCGGTCGGCAAGCCCCATAGCGGAAACACTGGTGTCAGTCCTGTCCCCGCCAGCTTCTCCTCGCGATACCGGCGTACATCCTCCAAAAATAAATCGCCGAACGCAATCACCTCAATGCCGTCCGCTACCGCCTGCGCACATGCCTCGCGCATCGCCGCTTCATACTGCTCATTCGAGCACGGCCACGGCAAAGGAACCGTCCGCAGCGGCTGCCCGGCCGCGGCGGCCTGCGCCTCCAGCAGCGAGCGTCGCGTGCCGTGCATGGCCACGCGGTCAAATGCCGCATTCATCGTGGTCAGCAGGCCCGCAATTTCATACTCACCTGTCTGCCGCATTCTGTGCAGCATCCATGCTGAATCCTTACCACTGCTCCAGGAAATCAACGCCTTCTTTTTCATCTTGAGAACTCGACCATAATGTCAGCTCCATCTTCGCACCTGTCGCGAACCGTATACTTAGATTTGTTCTCAATCATGCGCGTCTATTCAAAATTCCTCATTTCCGCTCACTCGCCCGCGCAGTTTCCCGCGCCTTCCATTCCGGAGATCGCCTTCCTCGGTCGCTCCAATGTCGGCAAATCCAGCCTGCTGAATGCGCTCCTCAACTCCAAACAGGCCAAAGTGTCCGCCACACCCGGACGCACCCGGTCCATCAACTTCTTCTCCATCACCGATACGCCCCAGCGCCAGCAGCCGCAGATGTATTTCGCCGATCTGCCCGGATACGGCTACGCAAAAATCTCCAAATCCATCTCCGCCGAGTGGCCGAAATTCATTGAGCCCTATCTGGCCGAGCGCCCCACGCTCGCTCTCTGCCTCTGCCTCGTCGACAGCAATATCCCTCCGCAACCGTCCGATGTCCAGCTCATCGAATTTTTCAAGCACACCGGCCGCCGCCTCATCGTCGTCGCCACCAAGGCCGACAAGCTCTCCGGCAATGGCCGCGCGAAGGCGCAGGCAGCGCTTAAAAAGGGTCTGCAGGTCGAAGACGTCCTGCTCTGTTCGGCCAAAACCAAAGCCGGGCTGAAAGAACTCTGGGCCGCAATCCAGTCTGTTGCTCAACCCGCTTAGGGAGCAATCGAAATCGCCGCGCCGTTGCGCGTAAGCAAAACCGCAACCGGAATCACACCCGTTCTCACCGCCGCGCGAATCGCCGCAATCAGCCCATCCGCCTCGGCATCTGTCATCCGTAAGAACCGCTGCCCTGCAAACGCGCGTCCCAGATAACGCGGCGCAGCCTCCAGCCAGCGGACCCGCGCATCAGAAGCCGGAAGTGCCGCAGCCGCCAGCGTATCCAGCGCCGAAAGCCAGCGCACTGGCTCTTCTTTAACACTCCACGTCACCGCCGTCCGCCCGTCCTTCATCGCCACCGGAAGTAGGCGCGCTCCTCGTTCCATCAACTGCGGCGCCGGAAAAGCAAGAATCTCCGGCTGTACGCCGCGCGCAACAATCTCTGCAACCTCCGCGTCCACCTCACCGGTCAACACCACGGAGACGGCCCGATGCTTGCGAATCTCATTCTTCAAAATCCGCAGCGCCTCATCCAGATTGTTCACTAGGAAATCGCACACCCCCGCGCGCAGCGCCAGCTTTGCCCGCTCCGCATCCGGCTCAATGCCCAGCGACGCCGCCCCTGCCACATTCGACGCCATCGCCACGGCAACCCCGTCACGATCGAGCATCGAGTAAAGCAACAGCCATCCCCCGAGATCGGTGGATAAAGCAGTAAGCGCAGTAAATCGCGCATAGATAAACGAAATGTCAGGAGAATCCAGCAAAGCCGGCGATCCGGGAGGCATTCCCTAACTCTAGATCAAATTCAGGTGTGGCTTTTCATCGAACAAAGATTTCACTCCCGATCAAAGGGAGGTCCACCAAAGCCGGCACCAGAATGGCGGCAAAGCCGCGACCGCCCGTGCGGCCAGCACTTACCAGGTGGAGTACATTTGGCCGTCCGAGCCTGTTTCCTGCGACCCGCTATGGACGTCGTTGACCCCCGGCTCGCTCTGGTCTACGCTATCGAGCGTGTCGTCGGTGCTGGTAACCCAGGTATCGCTCGAGTGCGTCATTGGGTCCTGAGGAATGGCCTTCATATACCCTGCCTGCACCAGATCATCCAGCGACTGCGGAGCCTTTCCTTTATCCATCGTGTATGAATCGATGGCGTTCCGCATCACATGCAGGTCTTCCCTCAGCACGGCCTCCTTCGCATTCCGGATCGACGACACAAAATTAGGAACGGCCAG
>JBARHV010000116.1:0-6153 GCA_049799415.1 Silvibacterium sp. | reverse complement strand
GCCGCAACCGAGGTGCGCAGCATTCTCGACTCGCTGGCGCGCGCCGGGAAAAACATCGCTGGATGGCGTGAAGTCTTTGCGCCGGGCATGCGACGACTGCTGCTGATTGGCGTTGTTCTCGCTGCTCTGCAGCAATGGAGCGGCATCAACATACTCTTTAACTATGCCGAGGAGGTCTATCGGAGCGCGGGCTACGGTTTGAATGGCATCATGTTCAACATCGTAATCACCGGTGCCATCAACCTCGCCTTTACAATCCTCGCCATGTTTCTAGTCGACCGCTTCGGTCGTCGAGTTTTGATGCTCTTTGGCTGCGCAGGCGTGGGGCTTTCTCACTTTTTAGCTGGTTTTGCCTATAAGCTTGGTTTGCATGGCAGCGGTGTACTGTTGCTGACCCTGTGCGCAATTGCCTTCTATGCCGTCTCGCTCGCGCCCGTCACCTGGGTGCTGATCTCGGAAATATTCCCTACCCGCGTTCGAGATATTGCCGTGTCAATTGCGGTGGCTGCTCTTTGGTGTGCGTCGTTTGTGCTTACCTATACGTTTCCCATTCTCAACCGCCGGTTCGGCACTGCGAACGTTTTCTTTTTCTATTCAGCGATCTGCTTTCTGTGTGGGGCGTTTGTCTACTGGTGCGTGGGCGAAACCGCCGGCCGTTCTCTGGAAGAGATCGAGCGCGCCTCGGAAGCTCAGAACCTGTCTCCGGCACCCTCGTAGGCTTTCTTTGCTCATGTCGTTAGCCGCGACCGTGCTTCAAAATGACGCCGCCAATCATCCAGCAGGCATTTCCTGCAAAAGCAGCTCGGCGCTGGCGGCAGAGAATCCGGTCGGGCGCAGAATGTCCACCACGATGCGCCGTGCATCTTTCAGAGGAAAACTGGACTTCACCGTATGCGACTCCCCCGGCTGCATCTCAGGCAGTAGATTCAGGACTCCATGCATGGGAAGATCGTCGTACCCGTAGACAATCCAGCGGGCCTGATAACCGCGCAACGGGTAGCCCGGCAGTTGTTTCCGTACCGCGATCACCAGCCGGTATGAGCCATCTGTCGAATTCAGAATTGAAAGTTTCTCAATCGGGCTGCACTGGGTCCGCAGGGTTGAAAATGAATGCTTACGTTGCGCATAAAGATCGACAACGCCATGGACACGCTGCCGCATCGCGCCGGTGCCTTTATCGCCGACCAGAGTGCGGTAATCGTTGTAGTCGAAGTAGATGGCGCCCGCTACGTCGGGAAACTCACGAAACACTTCGGTATGCTCATTCACAATATCCACCCGGTTGTCGTCTCCCGGCATGATGATGGGCTGACATTCGCACCAGCCGTATTCCGATATCACAATCGGCTTTGATGGAAAAGCTTCCCGGATGCGCTGGAGGTACGCCTGAACTTGCGGCGGTCCACCGGGAGCCCAACTCCCGTAGTATTCGTTCGCGGATATGAAATCGAAATCGCCCGCCATATCGGCACCGGGATCTGAGTCCAGCGAGTTAGAAGCATACGTCAGAAGACGGGAGGGGTCGAGCTCGCGAGCTTCGTCGGCAATGACATGAGCAAACTGGCGTGACCGTGGATTCTTGCCGTTCACCTCGTTACAGAGCCCCCAGGACACGATACAAGGATGGTTGCGATCGCGTGCAATCATTTCACGCAGCTGCTCCAATCCATTTTGTTCCAACGCATGTTGAAGTTCGTCAGTAGTATCGTAAAAAGTCTCTCCGCCCCATGCCGGTACTTCTTCCTGCATGAGGATGCCGTTGCGGTCGCAGAAATCCAGTACGCGCTTGTCCTGCGCCCAATGGACACGTGTGAAGACACAGTTCAGCTCCTTCATGTCCCGATGATTGCTGCGAATCCACTCCGTTGTCTCGGCCATGCCGAAGTCAGGATTGCTGCCCGCCATGCGCTCCACACCGATCAGCGAAACCCGTTCGCCATTCAGATAAAAGGCCGTGCCGCGAACTTCAAAACTCCGAATACCGAAGGTTTCATGATGCAAGTACTCGCCGGCCTCGCTCCTGAGCGGAAACGTGGCCTGATAGAGATGCGGCGTGTCAAAGTGCCAGAGCGCGGGCGACGCAATGAGTATGGGCGGGAGCTCGACGACAGTGGTACTCCCGGCAGCCAGTTTCTGTTGGGCAGGAGCAAGATCCTGTCCACCCGCAGCGGACCCCTCAAGCAGCAGTGAGCCATAAAGTTCGATGGCCTGTTCTTTGTCCGAGGTGTTGCGAACATGCGCACGAATAGAGACATGTGCCTCCTTGCGCACCAAATCCGGTGTCGCATCGATCTCGACTCGCTCGACAAAGACTCGCGGAGTAACAAGCAGGTTTACCGGCCGGATCAAGCCGCCGTCATCCGCCCAGTCATAGCTCTTATTGCGCGGCAACATCGTATTAGAAGGACGGTTATCAACTCGAACCATCAAAACATTTGCGGCGCCAAAATCCAGCAACGGCGACAGATCGCATGTAAAAGCGGTATATCCTTTGCCAACGTGTTGCCCGGCCGCTTTACCATTCAGAAAAACATGGGCAGTGTGTGTTATGGCTTCAAATTCAATTCGCACAAACTGCTCTGTCCACTCGCTCGGCGCTGTGAATTCAAGTTTGTACCAGGCAACTCCAACGTAGCCAGGATCGCCTGCCATGGCCTGCCACGTATGCGGCACCGTAACGTGCATCCAGTCGGACGCAGTGATGGTTTTGGAGGATGGATCCATCGAAGCATTGGCATCGAAGGCAAACAACCACCCCTCTTCCAGAGCAAAGGAGCCGGGCGCATTCTGAGCAACATCATTGTGAGCGGATTCTTTGCCGCGCGTCGCATGAGCGGTTCCCGCAAAGCCAGCTCCGCTGGCAAGAAGAGAGGCGACAAACGCTCGCCTGGATTGAACAATCATGAAGGCGCTCCGTCGGTAACGTTACCGCATGGTACTCGTTCCCATGCGCACATGGCAAATCAGAAATCAGTCGGGGGTTAACCAGACCTGTTACTTCAAGGCGTACAGCCCGCTCACACAGTTTTCACATACACCGTGTAAGGACGCGAGCCCAACGAGGTAAATGGCAGCATCGTCACCCGGCCGTTCTCCGAGTTCGTCTCCCACTGCCGCTCGCCCACGCGGTTTGCTGTCAGCAATTGCTGCCGAGATACTTTCGGCACAGGGCCATCCTGGGTCGGCTTGACCGCCATCAGCACGATCGGTCCACGCAGCAGCGCAACAGTATCTGAATGCCGCGCGTCGATCGCCTCCAGCCGCATCTCCAGCGGAAGCTCCAGCTCCACGCGGTCTCCCGTCGCCCACTCGCGGCGTACCGCTGCAAACTGCCCGGGGACAGCCAGCCCCTTTTGTCGCTTTCCATTTACAAAGATCGATGCGCCTTCCGCCCACTCGGGAATCCGGAAATGAATCGTCAACTCAGTCGGAGCCGAGCTTGTCACCGCAAATGTGACGCGATCCTCGTACGGATAGTCTCCTTCTTGCGTAAGCGAAAGCGCGGCCCCGTTTTCGGTCCAGCGCAGCGTCGACGGCAGGTATAGGTTGACATAAACCGTCTGCGGCCCGCGTAGATACGTGTTGATGCGGTAATCGGCAGCGACCTGCGGTAGCGTTCCAGAGCAGCATGGCCAGCGAGCCGCATGGTAAACGCGCTCTCCGTTGAAGTTGTAGTCAGAGTAGTAGAAGGAGTCGCCGTTCTCCTCGATCGGCTTCGCGCCCAGCACAGTGTTGTACATCATGCGCTCCATGCTGTCGCCGTACCGCGCATCGCGGGTCACTCGCAGCAGGTATCGCGTCAGCTTGAAATGAGCATAGGAACCGCACGGCGTCTCGAAGCTGTGATGGCTGTTTGTCAGGCTTGCGTACACGTCATCGCTGCCGGGCGCGCGCAACTCTTCATCCGGCCCCCATCCACCCGTCGCGTAGCTTTGTTCGGCAAGCATCGCAAAGGCATTTTCCCCGGCCCGCAGATGCTTCTCGCTTCCTCCGACCAGGTAGGCCATCATCGCGGAGCACAACGAGTTCACATAGCTGTAGGCATGCCTCCCATTCAGAACATTTTCGTTGCGGGAAAGGGGATCGAACCACTTCTTGTCATCGAGATACTGGTATCCCAGGTCGTAATAGCGCCGGCCGGCTCCGCGCTTATAGGCCAGGAACAGGTTTTCCGAGATCGTGTAGGACTCGTCCCAGGTCCACGACTCGTTATCCTTGTCCTTGTCCATCCGCCACTGAACGCCGTGCTCTACGGCATGTCCCGGCAGGTGCGGCAAGGCGGTGTCCGTGGTCTTCTGCAAAATCGCCATCGCCTGCGGATCCTTCACGTAGTCGTGCGAGTCAAGCAGCCCCAACAACAGCTTGTCATAGCAGTATGCCGGGAACCGGTTTTTCACATAAAAATCCGCCGTGATGGTCTCTGCATAGAGCCGGTTCAGGCGGACCACTTTTTCGCGCGTTGCCTCATCTCCTGTAATCGCATAGACACGAGCGAGCGCGGAAATCCACTGGCCAAACGTGCATGCGGGCGCAAACCCGTCATCGAAATCCTTGCGGTAGTCGTAGTTCGGATCGTAGCCATACCATCCGCCGAGACTCTCGCCCGGTGCCGCCATTCCGGACATCTGCCGGAGGGGTTTCAGCAGACTGTCCTCATTCAGCGACATCAGTACGGCATGGGTCTCTCGAAGTTGTGTCTCATGCGGGTCGCTGGTCATAAGAACGTCGCCATAGCCGAACTCTTCCAGCGGTGCTCCGCTAGTGGCAACCGCTCCCCACGCCAGATTTCGCCGCAAATTCTGGCTGGCAAGCGCGGCCGCAGTCAGCGATCCTGCCTGAAGAAAGCCCCTACGCGAAATTCCTTTGGTTTTGTGTGTACACATAATCAAATAACCTCATACTTTTGACGGACCGATCGCGGCTTTCGCTGATCGCCGGCCTCGGATGGTGAAAACTACTTGCCCGTGACGTCGCCCACAGTGTGGAGATACGCCAGCAGATTGTCCAGGTCCTGCGAGCTCAACTCGTCCTTGAAATCCGGCATGCGCCCAATTCCCTTCAGGACGATATCGCGCAGCTGGGCATCTATCTTTCTGGGTTTCGTCCCCGAAACTTCCCCGTACAAACTTGGACCAACGATCTTCTTATTTGGCTCCACAGAATGGCACACCGCGCACTGATCGCTAAACACCTTCGCGCCAGCGCGAACGCCTGCATCCTCGCCGGAGCCATTCGTCGCCGCCTGGCATGGGACGAGCGCAGCCACAAAAAGGATTGCCCCAAAAACCGCCGCCGCCCATACCTTTTTCATAGACTCCCTTGCAGACTTTACGCCGAGAGCAGAACTACCGCAATCAACGCGCAGATTACTCCCACAATCTGGAGCCGTGTAATCGTCTCGTGCAATACAAACGGGACAATCATAATCACCACGAGCGGATACAACGCCGTAAGCGGCGAAACGATCGAGGCCTTCCCTCCATTTTTCAACGCAGCAAAAAGCGCCCACGCACCCAGCGCGTTCAAGACCCCGCTCAACAATGCCCAGGTAAGATTCCAGCCCGAGTAGTGGAACATCGCCACTCCCGGATACAACAGCGGCTCAAGCAGCAGAAATCCAACAACGAGCCAGATCAGCGACGATTCCGCGGAAATGTAGTTCGTTGAAAGCTTTTGAAGAAGCCCCACAACGCCCCACGCTACGAGCGTGATGAGTGCATAAGGGAGCCACGGCGGAATATGCATGCGATAACCCCTTGCCTACATTGAGAAAATGATGATTGCAATTGCCGCAAAAACAAGCCCGAATGCCTGGACCGGGCGAAACCGTTCGCGCAGAATCAGCACGGCCAGCACGACCGTGACCATCGGATAGAGTGCCGTAGCCGAAGTAACCAAGGATGTATTGCTGTTGGTGTGGTATGCCGCAAAAAGAGCCAGCCCACCCACGCCGGAAAGAACGCCATTCAGCACGCCATAGGAAATACCCTTAGGACTGTTCTCCATCTTGAACCGGCGTGCAATCAGCAAAACGACACAAACGGGAATCGTGCCAACCGTAAAAAGAAACTGCATTGTCTCCGGAGGGATCTCACGTGAGCCAAGCTTCGACAGCATGGCCCATCCGCCCCAACACAGCACGCAGGCCATGGA
>JBARHV010000115.1:0-1721 GCA_049799415.1 Silvibacterium sp. | reverse complement strand
GACCAGGACCATGTGTTGTTTCCGCAGGACGTGCCTAAATCCCCGCCGATGGAATCGAAGAACTCGGCGATCTGCTGTGCCGAGCGGCTGCCGGCGCCGCGGCGAAGGGTTGCCATGGTCTTATCTTTCCCCACATCTTTGACATCCCCTGGTGGCTTCTGAGATAGTAGAAGCAAATGTGAAAGGAGGCCGGCATGGATGCTGGTTGTTCACGGGGGTGGGCGGAGGTTCATTTGGAAATGCCGCCCTGGGAGACAAGCGTCGTACGCATCGTCTGGTGAAAGTGGCGGCGGCGTTCAATTCCGGCGCGTGTTGTGGCGGCGGAGGCACCATCACCAGTGTGATTCCCGCGACCCATCAGGCCAAGGCGGCCTATCGTTTACTCGACTGTGAGTCGGTAACCCATCCGTCCGTCATCGAATCGCATTGCCGGCACGTTCGCTCGACGATCAACGAGCCGGGCGTCACGCTGCTGATCGAGGACACGACGGCCATTGCCTATCCGGGGTTGAAGCAATCCAGCGGCCTGGGTCCGATTGGCGAGGCGTTCACGCGTGGCTTTTGGCTGCACAGCACGCTGGCCGTGCGGTGGGAACTTTCCAGCGACGCCTCCGAGAAGGATCGCTGCTGGCCGATCGGTTTGCTGCATCAACACGCCTGGGCAAGACCCACGGAACGGCCGGCGCGACGTAAACGCACGGGCCGCGGCAAGGAACCGAATCACGCGCGTCAGAAGCGGAAGGATCGGGAGTCGATACGTTGGGCCGCGGTGCTGGCGACGCTGCCCGCCATGAAGCGTGAGGATTCGTCACTGATCTTTGTCGCCGACCGCGAGAGCGACATCTACGAGGTCTTCGGCAAGTGCCGCGCCGCCGGCGTATCGTTTGTGATCCGAGCGGCCTATGCGCGCGCGACCGTCGACGACGAATTCGGCGCGGACCTGATGTCGGCGGCGGAAAACGCTCCAGTGCGAGGACATCTGCAACTTGATCTTCCGCAGCATCATCGCACCGCGACAATGGAAGTTCGCGGCATTGCAGTGGAATTGCGAGGCCCGCCGCGGCCGGGCGGACGAGCGGCCAACGTCACGCTGGGCGTGGTGAGAGTCCGCGAGGTGGATCCGCCGGCAGGCGTGGAACCCCTGGAATGGACGCTGTTGACCGATCAACCGGTGGATACACTTAAGGCGTGCGGGCGTGTGATGCGAATTTACCGCTGCCGTTGGATGATCGAGGAATTGCACAAGGGAATGAAGACGGGCCTGGGTTTGGAGTTAAGCCAGTTGAGCGACTACCGCAGGCTCAGCGCCCTGGCGGGAATCGTATCGGTGGTTGCGGTGCATCTATTGCAAATGAAGTGGTCGGCACGAATCGACGGCCAGAAGCCATTGGAGGAAGAGCAGACCCGCGAGCCGATGGTGAAGCTATTGGAAAAGATTCATCCGCCTTCGGGAAAGAAAACAGTGCAGTGGCTTTGGATAAGCATCGCGCGTCTGGGCGGGTATCTCGCCCGAAAAAACGACGGCCCGCCCGGCTGGCTGACGCTCTGGCGTGGATGGCAAACCCTGCAACTCCTCCTGCGCGGCTATCACCTTGCAGACCCGTGAAATGTGGGGAAAGATAAGGGGATCAGGCAACCCGGTGGCTTGTCCCCGGCCACTGCCGCAAGTGCGGTATATCTGCGATTCGATCCGGGCACGCACCATTTTCGACCCTTTCATG
>JBARHV010000114.1:0-3047 GCA_049799415.1 Silvibacterium sp. | reverse complement strand
CCGACCTACTGATTCGTAGTCAGTCGCTCTATCCAACTGAGCTATGGGCGCACGCTTAGGAAAGGCGACTACGAACTTTTTTAAGATACAGGGTTTTTGGCCGCTATGCAAACAGGTTTTGTGCCGGAACCCGTTCAGCGTTTAGGCGTTCTCTCCCACGGCTGGAGCACTTTTACCGAGGCCATTCCAGCGGCGGTTGCGGCCCGAATGCCCATAGCCGTGTCTTCAAAGACGAGGCAGTTTTTCGGAGCCACGCCGAGCCTTTCAGCAGCGATCAGGAAGGCCTCAGGATCGGGCTTGCTGCGCTGATAGTCTCCGGCGCAAACCAGCGTCTCAAATTTGTCCATCAACTTCAAAGTTTCGAGCGAAGCGGTCACAGACTCGCGTGTGCTCCCGGAGACAACCGCAAAGGGAAGGCTGCCGTGAGCGGACTCGATGACTTCAAGGACCTCGGGCACAGCGGTCAGCCGGGGCAGGTATTCGTAGTAAAGGTTCTCTTTGCGAATGGCGACGGCCTCGACGGGCATGCTCAGGCCCTGCTGCCGGTTCAGCGTGGAGATGATCTCGTGGACGGGCATGCCTCCCCACGCGTAGAAGACATCTTCAGGAAAGCCGCAGCCATGCTCGGCGAGCGCCTGCTTCCAGCCGAGGTAGTGCAGCGGCATGGAGTCGGCGATGGTGCCGTCGCAGTCAAAGAGGTAGGCCTGGAAGGGTCCGGATGGTAAGTCTAATTTCATGGTTGAGTTATCTTTTTATTTGGGCTGCACGGGTGCGGCTTCCGCTGCGGGTTCAGTCGGAGGCTGCGGCGGGATGAGCGGCAGCTCTTCCACTAGATCAATACCGGCGCGCCGCAGGAGCTGCGAGACAATCTGCTTGTTGAGCCGGGTCGCGTCGTACTCAATGCGGATAGTATTCCACTCCGGGTCAAGCTTGATGCGACGGATGCCATAGACCTCGCGCGCATTGCCGAGGGCTATCATGGCGGCTTCGGACGGATGGCGTTCGTAGCGGTAGAGGACTTCCAACTGCGTCATAAGTTAATTTTACCAGCGATTTGAAATGTCTTAAGTTGAAAGCGTTGCGTACAATTTCGGCATTATGTTGAACTGGCTTGCATCTGCGGCGAATTGCGCGCTTGTTGTTGTGGGAATTGTTGGTGTCATCATTGCGATATTTACTTTGAGAAAGGTCGAGCGGCAGACTAAAGCCACCGAGATTGCCGCACAAGCGACAAAACAGAGTGTCGAAGTAGCTCTTACCCAGACGCAGGTGATGAAGGATAGGGAAAGGGCAATATTAGCTATCCGCGGATTGGATATTCCCGAATTGTTGCCGTCTCTGGAAAACGAGCAAGCTATAGTGGTGACTCTGTACGCCGCTAATGAGGGAGCCACAAAAGCCTTTCACGCAAGGGCCTATGCGGTTCTGAACGTCGTTTCGAGTCGTGATGGGGAGAGATACGAAATAGGTTTTCAGCAGGAGTTCCCGAACACAATCGCCAATACCGATAACGCTACTACACTGCCGAAAATCAAGATTACAGGCCTCGGTTGGGAGTACGAAACGTATCTCCATGTTGACACGATCATAGAAAGAAAACTCCGACTAGGTGAACTGTTCCTGCAGGTGAGCGGGTTGCTTATCTTTACGGATATCTATGAGGACAGCCATGAAGTCCCGTTTCGGTTTGTATGGGTGTCCGCAGGAGACGACGATGGAGGGCACTGGCTCACCCGCTCGACATGGTACGACTTGGGCGTGACCAAGGCTGACATTGAAGCAGATCGACAGGACGAAAATCCAAATTAGTAAATCACCCCGTCGCAGCACGCCATGACCAGAGCAGTCTCATTTTGCTATACTTCGAGTTTGCGGGCGAGTGCTTTCGAGCAGCATTGTTCCCGGTATTTCACCGCATCTAAACCAGTCCAAGCAGACTTCAAGAGGTTTCCATGTCCGGCCATTCGAAATGGGCGACAATCAAGCACAAGAAAGGCGCACTCGACGCCAAGCGCGGGAAGATTTTTACCCGGCTGATTAAAGAAATTACCATCGCGGCCCGCCAGGGTGGTGGCGATCCAGACGGGAATCCCCGGCTCCGTAGCGCGATTGCGGCGGCCAAGGCCGAGAACATGCCTGCGGACAACATCAAGCGCGCCACACAGCGCGGCACGGGCGAACTTGAGGGCACGACCTACGAAGAGATATCGTTCGAGGGCTACGGGCCCGGCGGCGTGGCGATTATTGTCGAATGCCTTACAGACAACCGCAACCGCGCGGTGAGCGAGATTCGCCATGCCTTCTCAAAGAATGGTGGCAACCTCGGCGAGCCGAACTCGGTGCGTTTCATGTTCTCGAAGAAGGGCATTATCGCCGTTCAAAAGGGCGCGGCCACCGAAGACCAGCTGATGAACATTGTGCTGGAAACAGGCGGCGAGGACCTGAACGACGAAGGCGAGTCGTGGGAGATTCTGACCGATCCGCAGTCGTATGAGGCGGTAGCGCAGGCCGTGCGCGACGCGAAGATCGAGACGGTTATGTCGGAGGTGACGATGATCGCCTCAACGTATACCAGGCTGGAAGGTCCGGCGGCGGGACAGATGCTTCGCCTACTGGATGTGCTGGAAGACCACGACGATGTGCAGAACGTCTATTCAAATTTCGACATGGACGCGCAGCAAATGGAAGAGGTCGCTGGGTAGGCTTCGGCATTCACGAAGAACGACGGGGCCGCCGAAGATGGCGGCCTTTCTCTTGCAACAGGGAGATTTGAAGATA
Organism: Silvibacterium sp.; assembly: GCA_049799415.1. Classification (GTDB taxonomy): domain Bacteria; phylum Acidobacteriota; class Terriglobia; order Terriglobales; family Acidobacteriaceae; genus Silvibacterium. The sequence goes on along the minus strand of JBARHV010000114.1, from coordinate 269 downwards.
CATATGGGCATGAAAAGCTTCTGGCTTTCCAGTCTTCTGGGCGCTGTTCTGGTTGGGGCGGGTCTGGGCGCTTTTGCGCAGACAATGAAGACGCCGGCGCCGGACAATAATTCTCCGGCAAAGGCAGCGCTGGCGACTGATCCCTGGGAACTGGGAGCGTTTTTCCAAGGGGGACTGGGCGAAGGCGATCGCGATGACTTTACGTTTGCCTCAGCGGGCATGCGACTGGGCAAGGTGATTACGGATCAGCATCTGCCGGGGATTATCCG
>JBARHV010000113.1:0-40634 GCA_049799415.1 Silvibacterium sp. | reverse complement strand
CCTATCTGCAGAGCGGCCTGCAGAGAATTTTGTGATGACGAACCAAGTGAAATTGATTGAATGCCCGCGTGACGCGTGGCAGGCGCTGCCGAAGGTGATTCCGGCGGAGGTGAAGGCGGATTATCTGCGGGCGCTGATTGGCGCGGGCTTCCGGCATATCGACGCGGTGTCGTTTGTGTCAGAAGCGGCGGTTCCGCAGATGGCGGACTCAGAGCGGGTGCTGGCGTTCCTGGAAGCGCCGGAGGACGTGGAGATACTCGGCATTGTGGTGAACAAGAAGGGAGCCGAGCGGGCGATAGCGACGGACGCGGTGACGACGCTGGGGTTTCCTTACTCGGTTTCGCCGGAGTTTCTGCGGAGGAATCAGCGGCAGACGGCGGAGGAGGCTCTGGACACGCTGGAAGCGATTGGTGAGGCGGCATACAAGGGCGGCCTGGGTGTGGCGGCGTATATTTCGATGGCGTTTGGGAATCCTTATGGCGATGCGTGGTCGGCGGACGAGGTGATTGCGGCTTGCGACCTGATTGCCGATATGGGGATCGAGCAGATTTCGCTGGCGGATACGGTGGGCGTGGCGTCGGCGGAGGAGGTTGCCGCAGTGACGGCTGCGGTTCGGCGAGCGATGCCGGATGCGGTAGAGTTGGGGGCGCACCTACATGCGCGTCCTGAGAATGCAGGGGCCAAGATTGCGGCGGCTTACGCGAGCGGGATTCGGCGGTTTGATATGGCAATCGGTGGGTTGGGTGGGTGTCCTTTTGCGCAGGATGCTCTGGTGGGGAACGTGGCTACGGAGATTGCGGTTGCGGAGTTGGCTCGGCTGGGCGCAGAGTTGCCGAAGCTGGCTTCCCTGGATGGGTTGATGGCTGCGAGTCAGTCGATTGAAAAGAAGTTTGGGGCGGTGCCTCAATAACGGCTGCATCCTATTCGGTGTAATGTTCTGGCGTAGGAATTTTCTTTTGGAGCGGGTGCACGATGGCTGCTTACTCGACGTTACATACGCACACAAACGGTGGGGTGCTTACCCTTACGATGAATCGGCCGGAGAAGCGGAATGCACTGAATCCGGCGATGATCGATGAACTTACGCATGCGCTCACGGCGGCGGGGAACGATGAGGCGTGCGCAGTGATTGTGCTGACGGGGGCGGGTGAGGCATTTTGCGCCGGGCTGGACCTGGAGCACCTGGAAACGCTGAGCGCGAAGACTCCGGAGCAGCACCGCGTGGACTCCGAACGCATTGCGGGGCTGCTGCGCACGCTCTACGACACGCCGAAGCCGACAATTGCAGCGGTGAACGGCGCGGCCATCGCAGGAGGGATGGGGCTGGCGACGATCTGCGATTTTACGCTGGCGATTCCGGAGGCGAAGTTCGGATATACGGAAGTGAAGATTGGATTTGTTCCGGCGATCGTGTCGGCATTTTTGCGCGGGCAGATCGGCGATAAGCACGCACGCGACCTGCTGCTGACGGGACGGCTGATCAAGGCCCAGGAGGCGTTCGATCTGGGGCTGGTGACGCGGGTGGTTCCGGAACCGGAGTTAATGCTGGAAGTACGCGGCCTGGCGAAGAAGCTGCTGCTGAATAGTCCGGCGGCGATGCAGGCCACAAAGCGGCTGCTGAGCCAGCATGCGCATCATCATCTTGACGAAGAGATCGAGGCGGCGATCGCGGCCAACGTAGAGGCGCGGACGACGGAGGACTTCAAAGAAGGTGTGCGGGCTTTTTTAGAGAAACGCAAGCCTAACTGGGGACTGGCCCCTTCGGCTTCGCCCAGGGCAGGCTCTCAGGCACATGCGCCTTCAGCGCCTTCCCGGAACTGACTTTCCCGGGCCGCCCTTTGGTCGGGGACGTGCTGTTCAAGCGTACCGCTTCGCGCTAGTGTCGTGTCCCGAAAGCTCACATCATACTTTCCCTGAGATTAGAGGGAGCGTAAGCGAAAGAAACTACAGGTCCCTCCACTTCGCTTCGCTCCGGTCGAGATGACAAATGTGTGCCAGGTATTTCAGGAACGGGACACTAGCAGGTTCTGGATGTGGCGGCGGTGTCGAGCAGGCGGTAGAGGGTGGAGCGGCTGATGCCGAGCAGCTTTGCGGCGCGGAGCTTGTTGCCTTCCACGCGGGCGAGGACCTGCTGAATGTGGCGCAGGATGGCACGGTCGAGATTGGGGTCATCGTCGGGCGTGAAGCTGCGGGGGGTCGCCGGTGGCGCGGGCGCGGCGGTGAAGGCCGGGAGGTCGATGGGGCGAATCCATTGGCCTTGGCAGCTGAGAGCCGCAGCATAGATGACGCTTTCGAGTTCACGGACATTGCCGGGCCAGGTGTACTGCATGAGGCGGGGCAGAGCCTGAGGGTTGAGTCCGCGTATGGGCTTGCCGTGAGCGCCGGAGAAGCGCTGGGCGAAGAGATCCGCGAGCAGGGGGATGTCTTCACTGCGTTCGCGCAGGGGCGGCAGAGTGAAGCGGATGGCGGTGAGGCGATTGGCCAGATCGGCGCGCATGGCGGCGGTGGAAGCGAGCTTGCGCAGCGGCTGACTGGAGAGGCAGAGAATCCGGCGCGGGATAGATTCAGGCGCGTGAAGAATGTGCTGATGGTCGATCCATTGCAGCAGCTCAAGCAGGCGGCCCTGATGCGCGGAGGTCAGCTCGTCAATGCGGGTGAGAACCAGGGTTCCACCGCAGGATTGTTTGAGGGCAGGAAGCGCGGAGAAATCGGGCTTTGGAGTTGACCGCGGCGGGACGAGTGCGAGCCCCGGCTGCGCCTCGCAGAGCTGCACCGCAGAGCAAGGCACGAAGGGCGACTGAGGGTTGATGCCGCATTCGTGCAGAGAGCGTGCGGCCAGCATTTTGCCGGTGCCGCTTTCGCCTTCCAGCGTGGCGATGCGAAGATGGCGCGCGATGTGGCGCATCTGCGAAAAGAGACGCAACATAACGGGACTCCGCCCAGCCATGGGGCCGAAGCTCCACTCCGGAGGGCAGTCCGGGCAATGGGCGGCGATGGGCGAAAGCTCTTCTTCGATTGAATGCGCGGATTGCAAACGACTCTCCTCCATGCTCTGGAAGGCTTATCGACAGAAAACATGCAGGAGATTAGGCCGGGGAAGGCAGGATTCAGGGTACAGAGTTCAGGGCTCAGGGCTCAGGGCACAGAAAACCAGCGGCCGCCGTGCAGGGAGAATCATTTGTCCTGCACGCTATTCCTTATGCTGCGTTTCAGATGCTAGCTTTTCTTGAGGAGGGTTGGTCGGAGAAGATTTTTCCGTCGCGGATGTGGACGACGCGATGCGCATACTCGGCGATGTCGGGCTCGTGGGTGACGAGGACGATGGTGTTTCCGTTCGCGTGGAGGTTGTCGAAGAGGGCCATGATTTCGTCGCCGGTCTTCGAGTCGAGGTTGCCCGTTGGCTCGTCGGCGAGGATGATGGAGGGCCGGTTGATGAGCGCACGGGCGACGGCGACGCGCTGGCGCTGTCCGCCTGAGAGTTCGTTGGGCTTGTGGTACATGCGATCTTCGAGATTGACGGCGCGCAGCGCGGCCTGGGCGCGTTCGATGCGCTCGGCGGCGGGAGTTCCGTTGTAGATGAGGGGTAGCTCGACGTTATGCAGCGCGGTGGCGCGGGCCAGCAGGTTGAAGGTCTGGAAGACGAAGCCGATTTCCTTGTTGCGGATGCGGGCCAGCTCATCGTCATTGAGATCGCTGACCAGATGGCCGTTGAGCCAGTAGTTGCCTTTGGTGGGCGAGTCGAGGCAGCCGATGAGGTTCATGAGCGTGGACTTGCCGGAGCCGGACGGACCCATGATGGCCACATACTCGTTGTGCTTCATGCGCAGGGAGACGCCCTGGAGCGCATGCACTTCCTGGTCTCCCATGCTGTAGGTCTTCCAGAGGTCCTCGACGGCGATGACGTCGCCGTGCGCGGCGGCGGTTTGTCCTGCGGGTTCCTGCATTGTGTCGATCGTCATCCGGCGCTCCTGTTGGTTCCGCGAGTCTTCTTATCTTCCTGCACTCATTCTGCACTCATTTTACGAGGTTGAGTCCGAATCGGCGGGCGGAGGCGGAGACGTTGTGTTGTCGCGTTTGAGCAGCGCATTGTCTTTGAGATCGCGCAGGACACTGAAGGTCCCGGTGACGATTTCATCGCCGGGCTGGACCCCGCTGAGCGCCTGGATGCTGGTAATGCCGGTGGTGCCGGTGGTTACGGGCACAAAATGAGCGCGCAGTTTTCCCTTTTCTGCGCGGACCACGAAGACTCCCTGTACATCGTTCGCATTCTGCGAAGGATCGACGGACGCAGTGGTTGGCTCCTGTCCCTTCTTTGGCGGGTGGGGGTTGCGCATGACGAGGGCCTGGATGGGAATGACGATGGCGTTGTCGCGCGTGGCGGTGATGATTTTTGCCGTTGTCGAGAGACCGGGCTTGAGCGCGTCGTTGGGCTGATCGAGGGTGACGACCACCTTGAAGTCCTTCGCCTCTTCTTGTCCGCTGGTGGTCTGGCTGGTGGCCAGGCCGGTGGAGCGGAGCAGGGCCTGATCGCCAACTTCAGTAACATGTCCGATGAAGACCTTGCCGGGGAGCGCGTCCACGCTCACTTCGGCCTTTTGTCCGAGCGCTACGTCGACGATATCGGTTTCGTCGATTTTGACCTCGGCGGTGATGACGGAGACATCGGCGAGGGTCATGAGCACAGAGCCGTTGGTGTCCTGAATGCCGGGGACGACGGTCTCACCTTCGCGGACAGGCAGGTTGGTGACGATGCCGTTAAAAGGAGCGATAGCGATGGTCTTCTGGTACAGATCGACGTTGGCAGTCAGGTTGGCCTTCTGGGTGTTCATGTGACCGCGCGCGGAGTCCACCTGCGCTTCAGCCTGGGCTACAGCAGCCTGGTTCTGGGCGACTGTGGCGACATCCGTGTCATAGGCGGCCTTCTTGGCGTCGAAGTCCTGCTTGGACATGACCTGGGCGGCGTAGAGGGCTTTGGCGCGCCTGTAGTCGAGCGCTTTCTGCACAAGGTCGGCTTTGGCGTGCTCGACGGTGGCCTGCTGTGTTGTTACGGCAGCAATGGCGGCGGTGATATCGGTCTTGGCCGCGGCTATGGCGGCCTTCTGACCGTTGACATTGGCGGCCTGCTGGACGTTCTCGATGGTGGCCAGCACTTCACCCTGGTGAACGCGGTCGCCTTCTTTCACATAAAGGTGAGTGATGCGCCCGAGAGACTCGGCACCCACGTTTACATAGGTTTTGGGCTTGATTTGCCCGGTGCCGCTGACGGTGGAGACCAGGGTTTCGCGCACGACCTTGGCGGTCATCACCTTGGTATAGCCAGCTTGCGCGCGCACGATGGTCAAAACGACGATTCCAGCGATAACCAGGACAGCGACAATGATAAGAATAATTTTCTTCAAGCTTGTTTTCCTGTTAGGAGATTCCAATGCCACCTTCGGACAGTGTTACGCAGGGCGAAGCGAAATAGTTCCCTCGGGCGCCAGTTTTGCGGTGTCGATGTGGTCGAACGGAGAATCAGCCTGATGATATCAGGCAGCGGGGGATTGAAGGCGGAAATTGGAGGGGAACCTGGAGTGGAGGGGGGAGGTTCGAGGATTGCGAAGATTGCTTGAATCTCGCTCACTAAGACCGTAAAATCAAGTCTGCTGTATAGGAGCAGTCAACAGGCGTATGCAAACGGGCCGTCTCTCATTCATTCTTGCGATCACTTTCGGTACGATTGCATGCGTTCCCTGTGCGCGCGCTCAACAGACCCAGACTCCGGCGCAGGCCGATCAGACCACCCCGGATAATCAGAACCCCCTGACGCGCCCGCTGTCAGACAAAGAGCGGCGCAAGCAGCAGCAGGAACTGCGCCAGGAGCTGCACGGCACGTATAAAGTATGGCTGGACCAGGATGTCCGCTGGATTATTACCGACCAGGAGCGGAAGGCGTTTCTGAGCCTTTCGAACGATGAAGAGCGCGATGCCTTCATTGAGCAGTTCTGGCGGCGGCGCAATCCTGACCCGGATTCTCCGGACAACACCTACCGCGAAGAGGTCTACCGCCGCATTGCTTATGCCAACGAGCATTTTGCAGCGGGCAAGCCGGGCTGGATGACGGACCGTGGCATGATCTATATCAAGTTCGGACCGCCGGACGATAAGGACTCGCACCCCAGCGGTGGCGCCTATGAGCGCCCAATGGATGAAGGCGGTGGCGAGACCGAGACGTATCCATTTGAAGTGTGGCACTACCGTTACCTGGAAGGCATCGGCAGCAATATTGATATCGAGTTTGTGGATACCTGCATGTGCGGGGATTACCACATGACCATGAACCGCGGGGAAAAAGACGCGTTGCAGCATGTTCCGGGCGCGGGCGCCACTCTTTATGAGCAGATGGGCATGGCCAAACAGTCGGCCCGCACGGAAGGCGGATTGGAGACGCTGGGTTCCGGCCCTTATTCGTCGCAGCAACAGGCCAAGGAGTTCGACCGCCTAGAGCTGTTTGCGAAGCTGCAGGCTCCTCCGGTGATCAAGTTCAAGGACCTGGAATCCTTTGTCGCGGACCATAAGCTGATAACGGGACCGATCTTTCCGTTTGACGTGCGCACCGATTTTGTAAAGGTGACGGACGATACGATCCTGGTGCCGATCACGATTCAGCTCAGGAACCGCGACATTACCTTCAATACCAAAGATGGGGTATCGAAGGGAGTGGTGAATATCTTTGGGCGCGTCTCGACGATTACCGACCATGTTGTTCAGACATTCGAGGAGACGGTGGAAGTGGAGCAGCCGGCAGAGCTGCTGGCCAAGGCAATGGACCAGGACGATCTTTACTGGAAGGCACTTCCGCTGCGGCCCGGACGCTACCGTCTTGATATCGCCATCAAGGATGTGAATAATCCCGACCATGTGGGCGTGTATGCGCGGGCGATCAACGTTCCGCGGTATGAGGATGACCAGCTGTCGGCCTCTTCGTTGATTCTTTCCGACAAAATGTACCGCGTGCCGGCGAAGGAGATTGGCACCGGGAGCTTCATTATCGGCAATACTTTTGTCCGGCCCCGGGTGGCGGACAGCGCCGCAACCACGGCGTCGTTCCATCGCGACCAGAACCTGAACTTCTGGATGCAGGTGTACAACCTGGGGATCAATGAAAAAAGCAAGCAGAACTCAGCGAAGATCACTTACGAAATTATCGACGCTAAGTCTAACAAAACACTTCTAGATACATCGGAAGACTCTCACACACTGGGTGCGAATCTCGATCAGCTTACAATTGAGAAGAGCGTTCCTCTTGCCAGCCTGCAGCCGGGCAAGTACCTTGTGAAGATCATGATCGATGACAGCGTCTCAAAACAGGAGATTGCCCAGTCGGCCCCGTTTACGGTGGATTAGGTTTGTGTACTAGTGGAAATGTCCTGGATAAGCTGCCGGAGAGCGGTTCCATCCATTTGATATCTGATTCGTGAAAGATCGGAGCCAAAGGCCAGGAAGCAATTCGACGATTGAAATTGAATCAGTGAACCGACGGTTTTCCATAGTCGCCCCAGCTCTTGCGCTGTTCCTAACAGCGATGACACTCCCGGTCTACGCCGCCAAGGCGGGCACGGTTACGGGTGAGGTGCGCGATACGCGTGGCACACCCCAGATTGGCGCGCTGGTGCAGCTGGTGAACGCCGACCTTATTGTTATTGCCCAAACTTTTACGGATGATCGGGGCCGCTATTCGCTGCCGCATGTGCTGCCCGGCGTGTATGGCGTGAAGGCGAGCGCGTCACTGCTTTTGCCTACGTTGCGCGAGAACCTGCACATTGCTCCCAACTCCAAGACGATTGTAAATCTCACGCTGGATACTCTTTACGAGGCATTTCGATGGATCCCGGCCCAGCCTCGCCAAGTTGACGAGCCACGGGATGACTGGGCGTGGACGCTGCGATTGTCAGCAAACAAGCCGCTGCTGCGCATGCTGCAGGATGGACCGCTGGTGGTGGTTACGGATGGCCCAGGCCAGAATCCCGAACTGAAGGCCAGAGTCACGGTCCGCGGCGGCGAGAGCAGGTTTGGAGACGGCGGCATTCATCATGATTTCGAGATGCGACGCCTGAACGACGATACGCGGCAGTTAATTCTGCGGGCGGACCTGAGCCAGTCCGACGATACGGCGCTGAACACCGTGGTGGGCTATGAGCAGCAGCTTGGGCTGGGCAGAACGATACGCACAGTCGCAGCATTTGTGGATCGCCCGGAGATTGCGGGCGGCCCGGATATCCAGGGCATGCAGGCGATGATCTTCCGCACGGCGGAGACGATCGACCTGACTCCGGGAATCGGAATGGAAGCTGGAGGCGAGACGGAGATTGTCCATATGGCCTCGACGCAGCTTGCCAGCCACCCCTTCGCTTCAGTGCATGTGCGCACCGGTGATGGGATGATCACATATCGCGTCTCCACTGCGCCGGGAGTGCAGGAGGCGGAGACGCTGGATCGTTCGAGCACGCTGACCCCGGAGATTGCCGAGCGCAACGGGCAGCTTTTGTTAGAGCACGGGCTGCATCAGGAGCTTTCGTTCGCGCAGTCGGCTGGCACGCTTCATATGCAGATGACGGTGTTCCATGACCATGTGGACAACCCCATGGTGGACGGCGGCGGAGACATTTCCTCAGCCGACTGGAAGAGCGGAGATCTTCTGTACGATTCCTCTACCGATGCGCTTGAGGTTGCGGGTGAAGACTTTACGGGAACCGGTTTTGTTGCGGAACTGGGCGACGTCATGCCCGACCATATGTGGGTGGCGCTCACCGGAGGGATGGGCGATGCATTGCAGATGGATGCTGCTCCGATTGGGGCTACGCTGCAGAACGGGCTTGCGAACCTGCGGCCACACTACACGCAGATGTATTCGGCTGCTCTGGGAGGCAAGATGCAACGCGCCGGGACCCAGTGGCAGGCCTCCTATCGCTGGCAGCAGCCGGGAACACTGACGGCGGTCGATCCTTTCAATAAAAGCCTTCCGGACCCATACCTGAGCTTTTATGTGCATCAGCCGATCCACTGCCGGAATGTTCTGCCGAATGGGCTGGAGGCTCTTGTAGACGTAAGGAACCTGCTGGCCGAGGGCTATCGACCCTTTGTATCGAGCGATGGCAGCGTGCTTTATTTTGCACAGGCGTCACGCGCCGTCGAAGGCGGATTGTCCTTCACATTCTAAGTAATTTCCGCAGGCGCTTCGTGCGATTCCAGCGATGTGGGTGTGTTATATTTCATAGAGCGCGCAGGATATTTCAGCGCGTTTCCAGCCTGATTTATCTCCGATCTCCGATCGGCGCCCTAGTGGACGCGTAGCTCAATTGGCAGAGCATTCGACTCTTAATCGACAGGTTGATGGTTCAATTCCATCCGCGTCCACCATACAAAGTTCATCCATCGATCTCACAACCTGTGCCTTCGCTTTCCCGGGCATCTGACAGGAAGGCGCGATATATTGGATATTCATGAGCGACCAAATGCTGAAAGAAGCAATTACCTCACCGGCCAAGAAGAGCTTTCCGTCCTCTTCGGGACAAATGTTTCAAGACTATTTTTCCTCCAAGCGCGAAGGCAGCTATAAGAAGCGCGAGCTTATCGATGCACGGGCGCGAAGGCTGTTTGAGAATGCGGCGCTGGCCTGTTCCGCGGATGCCTATCCGTTTCAGCCTCCCTTGAGCACGCGGTCGGGTCCGATGGTGGAGGTGGACGGCCACCGGATGTTGATGCTTTCGTCGTATGACTACCTCGGGTTGATCGGCGACCCGCGCGTGGACGAGGCGGCGATTGCGGCGATCCGGAAGTATGGAACGGGAACGGGCGGGGCCCGTCTGCTGGCAGGGACGCTGGATCTGCACCAGGAGATGGAGCAGGCGCTTGCGGAATTCAAAGGCACGGAGGCGGCGGTCAGTTTTACGTCGGGCTATGCGGCGAATCTGGCGGTCATCAGCGGGCTGTTCGGGCCAGCGGATCGCGTGATTATGGATGTGTTTTCGCACCGGAGCCTGCTGGACGCGTGCCGCCTGGCCGGGGTCCAGGTGCAAAGATTTGAGCATAATAATCCAGTCTCGCTGCGGCACGAACTGGAGCATGGGCCGGAGGCGAATCGCACGCTGATTATCTCTGACGGCGTGTTTTCGATGGACGGCGATATTGCGTGCCTTCCGGAGCTGATTGCCCTGAAGAAGGAGTTTGACTGTTTCCTGCTGATGGACGACGCCCACGCGAGCGGCGTTCTGGGCGCGACCGGACGAGGAACGGACGAGCACTTTGGGGTGCCGACGGAAGACGTGGACATCTGGACCGGGTCGCTGGCAAAGTCGGTTCCATCGAACGGCGGATTTGTGGCGGTTTCGCAACGGTTGTCCATCTTTCTGCAACATGGATCCTCTCCCTTTATTTTTTCTGCGGCGATGGGGGCGCCTTCGGCTGCGGCGGTTCTAGAGGGACTGAAGATTCTGAAGCAGGAGCCGGAGCGGGTGACGCGGCTACGGGCGAACGGGGTGTTTCTGCGCGAGGGCCTGCAGAGCCTGGGATATGACACGGGGCTTTCGCAGACGGCGGTGATTCCGGTGATGCTGCACGACGATGCGAGGACGGCGCTGTTTGCGCGTCGGCTGCGCGATTACGGCGTGCTGGTTTCGCCGGTGCTGTTTCCGGCGGTAGCACAGGGAGCGGCGCGGCTGCGACTGTGCGTGACAGCTGCTCATACAACGGAACACCTGGAGTTCGTGCTGGACGCCTTCGAGAAGATGCGGGACGAGTAGCGATGCCGGCTCTGGTGACGGGCGCCAGTGGATTTCTGGGCGGGAGGCTGGCGCAGGTTCTGGCGGGCGAAGGGGAACAGGTGACTGTTCTGGCGCGCGCGAATTCTGATTTACGGCACCTTTCAGGGCTGGCCAGGCTGCGCGTGGTTCGCGGAGGCCTTACCGATAGCGAGCCGGTGATGGAGGCGGTGCGCGAGGCCACCCATATCTTCCACTGCGCGGCGGCCTCGACGGATTGGGCGCGAGCGGAAGTTTATCTGGAAAGCAATGTGCGAGGGACGGAGACGCTGCTACTGGCGGCGCGGAAGGCGCGCGGGCTGGAGCGCTTTGTGCATGTGAGCACGACGGATGTTTATGGGTACCCGGTGATTCCGTGCGCGGAGACGGGAGAGGTGCGGGATGTGGGCCTGCCGTATAACCGGACGAAGATTCTTGCAGAGAAGGCAGTGTGGCGCGCGGCGCGGGAGGATGGTCTGCCCGTGACGGTGGTTCGTCCCGCTACGATTTATGGTCCACGCGGCAAGGCATTTGTGACGGATATTGCGGAGCTGCTGCGGAAACGGCAGATGGCTTACATCAGCGGCGGGCGAACGACGGGAGGGTTTCTGTACGTCGATAACGCCGTGGATGCGTTGATTGCGGCGGCGCGGAGCCCGAAGGCCCTGGGGCAGGCCTATAACCTGTCGGACGGGACCAACGGGCGATGGAAGGATTACGTGTCGGCACTGGCGGATGGGCTGGGATGCAAACGACCGTGGATCTATTTGTCCTATAGGACGGCGATGGCGGTAGCGGGGACGATGGAAGCTCCGTATCGGCTTATGAAGACGTTGCCGGGGCGGCCGTTGTTGACGCGGCACGCAGTGTACCTGCTGGGGAGAGACCAGGAGTATCCGAGCGATAAGGCACGCGCGGCGTTCGGCTTTGCTCCGCGCGTGTCGATGGCGGAGGGGGTTGCCGCATCGGTGGCGTGGGTGAAGGGGTTGAACCCGGGGTAAGCATTGTCAATATTGAGGCGAATAAGCGTAACGTATGCTCGTTGTTTCAGCATGGCTCTATGCCCAAACAAGAGAACAGCAGGTCCTTCGACTACGTTTGGCGCAAAAACGCGCCAAACTCCGCTCAGGATGACATCTCTTATTTATTAAAATTTACGGGTTAGCAACCCGCTATAGATCCATATTCCCTAAGGAAACGCTTTGAAGGCGAGCACGGCGTTCAGTCCGCCGAAGGCGAAGGAGTTCGAGAGGCAGGCCTCAACTTGCGCGGGCCGGGCCTGATTGGGGACGACGTCGAGATCGCAGGCAGGGTCGGGCGTGAGGAAGTTGGCAGTTGGCGGGAGCATGTGGCACCGGAGGCTGAGAATGCTGGCGACGGCCTCCAGAGCGCCCGCGGCACCGAGTGCGTGACCGTGCATGGATTTGGTGGAGCTGACGGCGAGCTTATCCGCGTGCGCGCCAAAGGTGGAGCGAATGGCAGCGGTTTCAATGCGGTCATTGGCTTCGGTGGCGGTTCCATGGGCGTTGATGTAGCCGATCTGCTCGGGCGCGAGGCCGGAATCGCGGAGGGCGCCGCGCATGGCGCGAACGGCTCCGGTCGCGATGGGCTGAGTGATATGGTTGGCGTCGGCGGACATGCCAAAGCCGACAATCTCAGCGAGAGGACGCGCGCCACGCGCGAGCGCGGAGTCGAGAGCTTCAAGCACAAGCATGCCAGCGCCTTCGCCGAGAATCATTCCAGTGCGCTCGGCAGAGAAGGGGCGGCAGGTGTCCTTGCTGATGACGCGCATGGCTTCCCACGCTTTGAGGCCGCCGAGGAAGAAGGGAGCTTCGCTGCCGCCGCTGATGGCGATGGGAGCGGCTCCGGAGCGGACCATCCAGAAGGCCTGCCCGATGGCATGGGTGGAAGAGGCGCAGGCGGTGGAGATGGTGTAAGCAGGGCCCTCAAGGCCGAACTGCATGCAGATGAGGCTGGCCCCGGCATTGGCCATACTGAGGGGAATGGTGAGCGGGTGGACGCGGCTCTTGCCGTTGTGAAAAAGCTCCCAGTAGCCGGTTTCTTCGATGGGCCGGCCTCCGAGGCAGGAGCCGGTAATGACGGCGGCGTTTTCGCGCAGGTCCTGTGTCCATTCAATGCCCGCATTGGCGATAGCTTCGCGGGCGGCGAGGACGGCGAACTGCGTGAAGCGCTCCATGAAGCCAAGATCTTTTGCTTCAAAATGCTCTTCGGGGACGTAATCCTGGTATTCCGCTCCGTTCCTGAAGCGGATCTGCGCGGCATATTCGCCCGCAATCTGGCGGAAGGCGGGAGTGCCCGCGACCAAGCCGCGCCAGAACGCATCTGTGCTGTTGCCGAAGGCGCTTACGACGCCTGTTCCGGTGACGACGACGCGGTGCACGTTATTCGGTGGGCGAAGAGGCGTTCTTCGCTTCCAATAGCTTGGTAATGCCTTCGACCATCTGGTGAATGTTCTGGACCTGTTTGGCGTCCTCGTCGTTGATCTCGATGTCGAACTCGCTTTCGAGGTCAAAGAGGATGTTGAGTCGATCCAGCGAGTCGATCCCCAGGGACTCGAAACTGCTGTCAGGTTGAACGCTTTCGAGCGGAATGCGTTTTGAGGTCGCAATGACCTTCAAAACTCGATCTTGAATGGTTTGGTTTGACAAGATATGAAATAGTCCTCAAGCGCGGTCAAATGGTTCCGCGTGAATGGATTAGCACTATAATTTTACCCTGATTTCAGGGCCTAACGGGAAATAAGAATGGAAGCCGGCTCCTGTTCGCCGAGAGACTGAAGCACGGATTGCCGTTAAACCGATTCCTGACAACAGCGTGCCAGTGTTTCGTGCGTTCGGGCGCAGGATTGTCCGGGTGTTCAGTGCTGTGACGACCGACGATCGGCTTGCTTAAGAGCGGTTCAATAAACGGGCGATGAGGCTACGCTTTCCCGATGGGGTGGGTGAAGTTTTTTCATTTAGGGAGACAGGCTGCTGAGGGAACTCTTCTCCGAAGAAAGCTGCTCTGGGGTTGGTTATGCAAAGCCGTTCGGCGGTTGCGGCCCCATAGCGGCTGGCCACGAGGTCGAAGATCTCTTTCATACGCGGGGGGCGCGATACCAAGTCGTGCGCATCGGTGGCCAGGAAGTGGACCTTATTTTCTTCGAGCAGTTTTTGAGAGAAGCTCTTTGCCGTGCGTCCGAAGCGCCCGGTAAGGGAAGAGGCCGTTACCTGCACCAGGCAGCCGCGTTCGACCCAGTCATCGAGACGCTGAGGGTTTTTCACGATGATGGGGTTGCGTTCTGGGTGGGTGATGATGGGCTGGATTCCGGCTACGAGAAATTCGTAGAAGACCTCCGTCATTTGCTGGGGAATGGCCAACTCAGCGAACTCGACGAGCAGGTATTGTTTTTGGTTAATGGTGTATTTGGCGGGGTGCTTCAGCGCGTCGTCAATGTTGTCGTAGGAAAGATGAAAGTCGCAGCCCAGCCCCAGAGTTATTTTGCCGTCGAGCCGGGCGCGCAACTGGTCCAGCTTTTGCTGATTCGCTGCCGAGTCGAAGTTGTAGCGGAAGTTGGCATGAGGGGTGCAGACGATGTGCGTGATGCCGTCGGCTGCGGCCATCTTTGCCATGGCGATCGAGGTTTCTATGTCCTTTGAGCCGTCGTCGAGCCCGAAGAGAAGGTGGTGATGGATATCGATCATCGGTGAACTATTGTGCTGTTGCCAGAGCTTCAATCAGCGATGCAAAAATCTTCCAGCCATCCGCCGATCCCAACATGGCCTCGCTGGAGCGATCGGGGTGCGGCATCATGCCCAGAACATTGCGGCCTTCGCTGAGGATTCCGGCGATGTTGTCGAGCGAACCGTTGGGGTTGGCTTCGGCTGTAATCGCGCCTTCGGGAGTGGCGTAGCGGAAGGCGATGCGATCTTCGCTGCGCAGGGCATTGAGCGTGGCCTGGTCGCAGAAGTAATTTCCTTCCATGTGGCCGATGGGGATTTTGAGAACTTCACCCTTCTTCAACAGATGCGTGAATGCAGAATCAGCGGTCTCGGTGCGGAGATAGACCTGTTTGCAGATGTATTTCAGTCCGGCGTTGCGCAGGAGCGCGCCGGGCAGCAGACCGGATTCGCAGAGGATTTGGAAGCCGTTGCAGATGCCGAGCACCGGACCGCCTTCAGCGGCGAACTTCTGGACGGACTGCATGACGGGCGAGAAGCGGGCGATGGCTCCGGTACGCAGATAGTCGCCGTAGGCGAAGCCTCCGGGCACGAGGATGGCGTCGCAGCCCTGAAGGTCCGGGGAATCGTGCCATAAGAAGGCCACCGGCTGATGGGCCAGTTCGGCGATGACGTGGTAGGTGTCGTGGTCGCAGTTCGAGCCGGGGAAGACGAGGACTCCGAATTTCATACTTCTAGGCTAGCAGTTGAGAGCACGCAGCGGGCAGGGAATTTGACGCTGCGTTTGTGCAGCGTTCTGTGAGTATCTATTCCGGTGAAGCCCGGAGTGGGTTTGTCGACGCAAGATGAAAAGGGGATACTCCATATTTGCGTTTGGATAGTGTAGGCGGAAGGTTCGTTTCCCGGAATACAAAAAATCAGAGACTAGAACTGGCCGAGCCGGGGGGTTGTTTTCACCTGATCGAGCGCATGGAAAACGATTCCGGGAGTAAGAACTTCGGGCAGAAGTGTTGGCGGAGCATTGGGATCCGCGGAATAGAGAGCGTAGGTGGGGACGCCGCTGCGCCCTAATGCCGCCAGTGCGTTGGCGATGGTTTCGTCGTGGCGCGTCCAGTCGGCGCGGACCAACTCCACTCCGCTGGACTTGAGACGCTGCTGGACGTCGGCACGATCGAGCACAACGCGCTCGTTGACCTGGCAACTGAGACACCAGCTTGCAGTGAAATCGACGAAGACCGGCTTACCTTCGGCGCGATACTGCGCGACGAGCTGCGGAGTGAAGGGCTGCCAGCGGGCATCCTGCGCGTGGGTGGCGGCGCTGGGAGTGAGGGTGTGCAGCGCCCATGCGGGAACAGCGACGGCCAGCGCCAGAACCAGCACCGCGGCTACCGTTGCCGGAGCCTTTGCGGGCCAGCGGCCTAGGATCCATCCGGCGATGGCGAGGAGCAGGAATGCCGCGAGGAGAAATACGAGCGAGCTGGCGGCCGCGCTCTGATTGAAAACCCATACGAGCCAGATGACGGTGCCGAAGATGGGGATGGAGACGGCCTGCTTGAGAACCTCCATCCATGCACCGGGGCCGGGCAGGAGGCGCGTCCATGCAGGATTGAAGGCGAGCAGCAGGTAAGGCGCGGCGAGGCCCAGCGCAACCGCGGTGAAGACTGTAATGCTGACGATGGCGGAGCGGGTAAGCGCGTATCCGATGGCAGCACCCATGAGCGGAGCTGTGCAGGGAGTGGCGACGACGACGGCGAGCACTCCGGTGAAGAAGCTGCCCGCGTAGCCCTGTTTTGCGGCGAGGCTGGAGCCGGCGCTGGTCACCGAGAGGCCGATTTCAAACTGGCCGGCGAGCGAGAGTCCAAGAAAAAAGAGCAGCAGGGCGAGCAGGACGAGGAAGAGCGGCGACTGGAACTGGAACCCCCATCCGAGATTGTGGCCGGCGGCGCGGAGCGTGAGCAGAATGCCGACGACGATCCAAAAGGAGACGAGGATGCCGAGCGTGTAGACGAGTCCATGCAGGCGCAGCTTGTGCCGCTCCTCGGCGGAGGACTGCACCAGCGCCAACCCTTTCAGGAAGAGCACGGGGAAGACGCAGGGCATGAGGTTCAGGATGATTCCGCCGATGAACGAGAACAGGATGATGCGCAGCATTTCGATTGCGGAGGACTGAGCTGTGGCGAGATTGAGCACGCCGGGGGTGGCGTTGATTTCGTAGGCGCGTCCGCTGCCGAGCACGAGGAGGCCGTGGAGATCTTTCGGCGGTGTGGCGAGATTTTCGTCCTTCGACAAGGAGATCTCTACGCCGGTGCTGAGAAATTTGACGGGCTGCGGCGCGGCGTTGGCGAGAGTGTTCTGATCGAAGGGGAAAAACTGCGCGGACTGTTCGCGGCGTCCGGTTTCAACGGTGAGCATGAAGCCCGTTGGAGTGGCCTGGAACTTTGCCTGGTCGCCGGAAGGCAGCGGCTGCGGCAGCGTACTGCTGAAGTGGTCGATGAGCTGCCAGTCTGCTGCGATGGTTCCGACAGACGAAGGTGCGCTGGCGAGCGCCTGACGGTCAACGGAGAGTGTGGCTTTGCCGGGGAGGCAGACGTTGCTGCATACGAGCCAATCTACTTTGCCGCCGAGGCTTACGGTGGAAGCTGTGGGCTTGAAGTCTGACCCTACATGCATGGGAATGGGGAAGAGAACCTCGTTTTC
The DNA here is from genome assembly GCA_049799415.1 of Silvibacterium sp. Taxonomy (GTDB): domain Bacteria; phylum Acidobacteriota; class Terriglobia; order Terriglobales; family Acidobacteriaceae; genus Silvibacterium. Next base: position 23,479 of record JBARHV010000113.1, on the reverse strand, counting down.
GTAACCGAAGTCCATGAGCGGGCCGAGGGGCAAGCGCTGCGGAGCAGGGTATTGCATGGCATCGGCTGTGATGCCCACGGGCAGCGCCCAGTGCATTGCGGGCGGTTCGCCGGAGTCGCCTGCGTTGATCCAATAGACGTGCCAGCCGGGGTCGAGCTTGAAGTAAAGCCCGGCGGTGAAGTTCTGCCCGGGATAAATCTGCGCGGGTGGAACCACCAACTGCACAGACAGATGCGGCGCACTGGCGGTGGCCTGGGCGTGGCCAAGGAAAGGCAAAAGCAGCGCAAAGAGCAGAAAAAGGCGACTCCGGGCAGACATTGATTTGATTGTACGGCGGATCATAAAGGCATTGGGCCACAAAGTTAACTTCTATTATAAAGTCATCAGCGTGACGCCCACACAGACCAGCACGGCAGCTATCCAGCGGCGGCGATCCACGTTTTCATGAAGGAAGATTTTTGCCGCCATTGCATTGGTGACGAAGGTGAGCGATGCAGAGGCCGGCGCAATGAGGCTCAGATCGGCGTGGCTGAGCGCGAATAAGAGCGAGAAGAAACTCAAGGCCATGAAGGAAACGCCAAAGACGAAGCGCGGGCTGCTGAGCACGGCGAGGATTGCGCCGCCCAGCCCTGAGTGTGCTCTGATTTCGTCGAGGTCTCCGATGGCGCGCATGGCGGAGGCGATCATGACGTCGCCGATGGTGGCGAAGACGACGATGGCGGCGATCATGGCCGCGTCGGGCCAGGCGTGATGGAGAGAGAGGGCGGTCATTTTGTCTCCGTCTCCAGCGCTTCGTGCGGTTTTGGTATTTCGGTATAGGACGGGCCGCGCGCGACGAAGCCTACGGCTGCGGTGATCAACAGGATGCCGAGCCAGCGCATGGGCGAGATATGCTCCTGTTTCCAGAAGTGCGCGAGCAGGGCGACGATGACGTTGCCGATGGATGTGGCGGGCAGGACAAAGGTGAGGTCGGCCCAGGAAAGCGACGCGAGGTAAGAGGAGAAGAATCCGATGAGGAGTGCGATGCCGAGGAGAATCTGCGGGGTTTTGAGGGCGTAGATGAGCGAAGAGAGATGATGGAACGAAACGGGGCCTACGCGGGTCATGCCGATGCTGAGGAGCGTGTCGCCCAGCGGAGCTGTGACGGCAACGACGCCGAGGACCAGCCATCGCCGGGACGTCATTGTAGATTTCATCATCAAGGCAGTCTCACTTCCCAGTTAGAGAACAGATGAGAGCACCGCGGGCTGCGGAATCAAAAGCGGCCAGCAATCGAGCCGGCCGCGTGGTTTGAAAACAGGCAAGGGCCTAGACCTCGGCTCGGGCCGGGGTAGTGGGTTCGCCGGAATTTTTGGATTTTGCCTGCTTCACAACCCGGTTGCGCTGGGCACGCAGCTTGAGGAATGACCTCGACTCGACATACAGACGCTTGAGGTCGCGGTTGACGATGGCCTTGCTGACCACACGCCACGCAGCCTTGGGGCGGAAATAGTATTCATCGTAGAAACGATGCACCATTTCGAGCACGTATTCCTTGGGCAGGCCGGGGTATTCGATGTGGGCGAGCTGGTGGCCTTCGTCGTCAACCATGGCGCCGTTGTTTACGATGAAGCCATTCTCGCGGGCGTACTCGTAGAACTCGGTGCCGGGATAGGCGTGGGCGATGGAGACCTGAATGGTCTCGACGTCGAGCGCCTTGGCGAAGTTGATGGTGTTGCGGATCGACTCTCTGGTTTCGCCGGGCAGTCCGAGGATGAAGTCTCCGTGAATGGTGAGGCCGAGGTCGTGGCAATCGCGGACAAAGTCGCGCGCGCGCTCGACGGTCGCGCCCTTCTTGATGTTCTTGAGAATCTGCGGATCGCCTGACTCGAAGCCGACGATGAGCAGGCGGCAGCCGGCTTCCCGCATGGCCTTCAGGGTGTCGCGGTCGGTGGTGACGCGCGAGGTGCAGGACCAGGTGAGGCCCAATGGTTTGAGCTTGGCGCAAAGCTCGATTGTGCGCACCTTCTGGATGTTGAAGGTGTCGTCGTCGAAGAAGAATTCCTTGACGTGCGGAAAGAGCTGCTTGGCGTGCGCCATTTCGGCGGCGACGTCATCGGTGGAGCGTTTACGCCATGCGTGACCGCTGAGGGTCTGCGGCCAGAGGCAGAAGGTACACTGCGCCGGGCAGCCGCGCGTGGAGTAGAGCGACACGTAGGGATGCAGCAGGAACGGGACGTTGTATCTGGTGACGTCCATGTCGCGGGCGTAGATATCGGTGACCCAGGGCATGGCGTCCAGGTCTTCGACCTGCGGGCGATCGGGGTTATGCGCAACCTCGCCGTTCTTGCGGTAGCTGATGCCGAGAATCTGATCGAGTGGCTTGCCGTTGGCAAACTCCACTACGGAGAAGTCGAACTCGCGACGGCAGACGAAGTCGATGGTAGGACATTCGTTCAGAGCGCGGTCGGGCGAGGTGGTGACCGGAGGGCCGACGAAGGCGACGCGGATGGATGGATTGGCGCGCTTGATGGCCTCCGCGAGCTTCTGGTCACCGGTCCAGCCGGGTGTGCTGGTGAAGAGCACGAGGAATTCGTAGCCCTTGGCAATGGCGATGGTCTCTTCTGCGGAGACGTGGTGCGGAGGCGCGTCGAGCAGCCGCGAGCCTTCGAGCATTCCGGCCGGATAGGCCAGCCATACCGGATACCAGTAGGACTCGATTTCGCGCGTGGCAGGCCAGCGCGAACTCGCGCCGCCATCAAAGTTCTCGAACGAAGGTGGGTTTAAAAACAGTGTTTTTAGGGGCATGGCGTATCAACCTCAATTTTATCACTCATACGGGGTGAAAATACGGTGATTCGGGGGTAGCGGATCCGGTACATGGCGGCTACTTTACCGCCGAATTCACCCAGTCCCCAATGGAGCCGACGGAGCGCATGAGGCTGAGCTGTGCACGGAGCAGGACGAGGTTTGCGTTGAGGACGTCCTGATAGCGTTCCTGGACCTGAATGCTTGCCAGTTGTTCGTCTTTGGGCGTGACGGGAGTGGTGGTCAGCGAGCCGGTGCCGTTCTTCAGTTCAGCCCGGACGGTTTCCAGTTGTTCCTGCGCATAATCGCTCTGCAATTGGGCCAGATGTTGCTGCTCTTTCAGCTCGGCCAGACTGTGCCGCAGGGAGATGGCCTGCTCGCTGGTCTGGTTCTTTGCCTGATCGGCCTCGATCTGGGCGCGCCTGGCTTCGGCGGCTGACTCGCGAGCCTTGGCGCGACGGCTGGCGTCGAAGAGGGGAAGCGTGATCTGCACGGCTGCGCCGAAGTTGTCATTGCGGAAATGAAGGTAGTATTCGCTGTAATTGTTGAAGGAGGCGAAGCGGCTGTATTCGGTTCCGAAGGAGAACTGCGGGCGGTAGTTCTGTTTTTCGTCGCCAAAGGAGAGATCGAGCTTCGACTTCGCGTTGGCATAGGCGGCCTGCACTCCCGAATTTGAAGCGATGGCCTGATCGGAGAGCGTATCGTCACCGGCGAAATCCGGAGCCGGCGGAATGCTTTTGGCGTTGGAGATGAAACTGGCTGCGGGAAGGCCGGTCAGATGCGCGAGCTTCTGACGCTGGTCGCTGACGTCATCTTCCGTGTGCAGCCGATTGATATCGATTTGGGCGGAGGTGATCTCGGCTTTCGTCTCGTCCATGCGGCTGTCAACGCCGGCATTCAGGCGATCGCGCTCGATGCTTACCAGCTTTTCGGCGGCGGATTTTTCTTCATCGAGAGATGCCAGCTTGCGGGTGTCCGTGTCGAGCTGGATGTAGGCCAGCGCACAGTCGAGGGTCACCTGATCCTGATTGTCTTTGAGGCTCAGCTGGGCCGACTTGAGCGCGGCGCGCGCGGCACGGATGTAGTCGGGCTGCGAGAAGGAATAGACGAGCGATTGTGACTGCACATTGAACAGCGAGGGCTGGCCGAGAGGGAAGCCGATGGAAGGCGGGCCAGGGCTTGCGCCGGTGACGAGGTTGGGGATATAGACGTCTTTCGCTTCCGAGATGCCCGCATTGGCGCGCTGCACGTCAGCGGAGGCGATCTTTACCTGCGTGCTGTTTTGCAGAGCAAGAGCCACGGTAGAGGACAGAGAGATTTGCGCCGCCGCACCTGCAACACCCAGCAGCGCGACCGCTCCGATCCCGAGTCCGTAATAGACGTATCTCTTCAAATTTATTTCCGTCACGCGGAGACCTAATCTCCAGTGCTGATGGCCGCTGTTCCGGCATAGTTTGCGCTTAACGCATGCGCGGCGGCAAATTCCCGCTCTGCTGCCGGCGCGTCACCCTGCTTTTTTAGCAAGCTGCCAAGCTCAGTATGAACGGCGAAGGCCGGGGCGGTTTCGCTCAGCGCATTTCCGTTGAGATATTCGCGGAGCCACTGTTCGGCGAGTTGCGGCTCGCGGCCGGACTCGATCAGGGTTGAGGCTCCGTCGACAAGCGCAGGGCCGTGGCTGCTGTCCGCCACCGCTCCGCTTTTGAGGGCCGCCAACATGTCGTCCCAGCGTCCGCGGCGGCGATAGAAGCTGCCTAAATCCATCCATGCCTGGGCTGCGGCTTGCGGGGACGATTGCGAGGCTGAGATCCTGGCGCGCCAGTTCTGCTCGGCTCCGGCGTAGTCTTTCCGGGACTCGGCGATGTGCGCACGCAGCTCACAGGCCCGGGCGGGATCGAGTGTGTTCAGCCGTTCTACGATGCCTTGGGCTTTGCTGAAACCGCCGCCGAGAAACGCAGGGGCCTCGACATAATATTGGCCGAGATCCGATAGAGCCTCGCGGTTCCGGCCATCGAGTGATACTGCTGTCTCAAACTCGGCGCGAACCAGCTTTGCGGTTTGATAGGCTGCGAAAAGCTTGGCCCGGCTGGCTTTTTCGCCATAGGCGCGGCCCAGCCATAGGTGATATTCACTGCTGCCGGGAGCGAGCTGCACGGTATGCTGGCATGATCCGATTGCGTCTTCCCATCGAGCCTGAGCCAGATAGACGCGACACTGCAGGTTCCAGACGGCCGCATTTCCATTGTCCTGGCTAAGTGTGGTGTTGATTACGCTCAGCGCGTCATCGGCGTGGCCACGGGTGAAGGCGGTCTGCGCTGCGCCAAGTCCGTCGCGGGGCGATCCGTAACTGAATCCGGAAGACGCCACCATCCATAGAAGAATGAAGCCAAGCGCCAGCTTATTTTTTATTCCGAGTCGCACGATTGCTACTTGACCTCGACTATGGGGACGCCGTCGCCGACCGGTTGTCCATTGGTGCTGCCCAGCGCGACGACGTCGCCTTCTTTCAGGCCGCTTCGTATCTCCACCTGGGTGAGGTTGATGTTGCCGACGGTGACCGGCGTCCGGTGCAGGGCATCGCCCCTCACGATGTAAACATAGGGCCGGCCATTCTCCGAGTGCAGCGCTTCATGCGGAATGTTCAAGGCGTTCGGCTCATTTGCAACCAACGCCGTGACGCGCACGTTCGTGTTGGGCAGCAGATCGTTGTCTGCGTCGTCGATGGTCACCAGCACTTCTCCTACGTTGCGCGTGGTGTAGGTGATGATGGTGGAGGGGACGCGCGCGATATGTCCGTGCCAGGTCTTGTCGGGCTGGGCATCCCATTGAATTGTGACGGACTGGCCGACGTGCAGATGGCCAATCTCAGGCTCATCAAAATAGGCACGTACCTGCATCCTGGACAGATCGGCCATTTGCAGCAAAAGGTCGCCCTGCTGCACATATTCGGTCCTTGAGACGGGGATGGAATACACGGTTCCGGCAAAGGGCGCACGGATGTTCGCGTGATTCACCGTCTGCTGCGCTGCGGCATAGCCTGCCTGGGCATCTGCCAGCGCAGCCTGGGCGCGGCTGAGATCGGCGTTGTCGTAGCGCTGCGTCTTTTTCTGCTGGAGGACGGCCAGCGAAGCATTGTCTGTGTCAAGACGCCCTTGCGCCGAGGCGACTTCACTTGCGGAAGCTGCTCCGGTTAACTGCAATTGTTTCAGCGCTGCGAGATCATGCTGGGCCTGATCGCGATCGATCTGCGCCTTGCTCAACTCGCCGTTGAGCGAGATCCGCTCTTCCTGCGTGCCGCCCTGAAGCATCGTGTTGTAGCTGTCCTGGGCGCCTTTAAGTGCTGCATAGGCGGTGGCCAGCCGTGCCTTAGCATCGGTATCGCCCATGGCCAGAAGCAGCGTTCCGCTGGAAACCTTCTGGCCTTCATGCACATAGAGCGCTTTGACGAGCCCGGGGAAGGGGGCATGAGCCTCGAAGTTCATCTGCGGCTCAACCTTGCCGTTGGTGGGAATTGTTTTCTTGAGTTCGCTGCGCACGACAACCGCCGTCCGCACAGGAATCCGGGTGCGAGTGGCCATGCGCACGAAATAGAAGACGATGACCAGTCCGACCAGTGCGGCGAGCCATATCCATCGCGAACTTTTTCGTCTTTTTGCTGTTGCCATTTTAGGTATCAGGGAGATAAGTGAACCGTTACTGAGTATATAAGACTCAGCAGGATAGGCATTCGCGTCAAAAAATTAGGCACTCTATGGTGAAATGAAGGTATGTCACTTGATTCGCGTTATACCGACGAACATGCAAAGGCCGGCCTGGATTTCAAATTTCCGGCGATTGAGACCTGGCAGAACCAGTTCAAAGCGTATGAAATTGTGATCGACGATCCGGAGTTTACTTCGGTATGTCCGAAGACGGGATTGCCGGATTTTGGAGACATCAAACTGCGCTATATGCCGCGCGAGCGATGCCTGGAGCTGAAGTCTTGGAAAGAGTACCTGTTCAGCTACCGCAATCTCGGCATTTTTCAGGAGAACATCGTAAACCAGATTCTCGAAGATGTGGTCAAGGCATGCGATCCGGTGTGGGCACAAGTGATCGGCGATTTCCGTCCGCGGGGAGGCATTTCTACGGTTGTTGAGGCGAAGTGGCCGCGTCCGAAAGAGAAGTAAGAGCGGGCGAAAGCGAATTGAGCCCGACTGGCAGCGAAAGCCATCTGGCAGGCATCTATTCAAGAAGCGTCAAGTTATTTTAAATGCATAAAGTTGCCGGGAAGCATCCGGTTTGATACTATCCGGACTTCAGCGAAGGAGAGCTAAGAGCTATGGCAGACGAACAGCAATCAGGTGGATTCAGCTGGTTTCTCGCAGGATTAGGCGCTGGAGCGATTCTGGGCGTGCTATTTGCACCGAAGGCGGGCCGGGATACGCGACAGGACCTGGCGAGTGGAGCGCGCGAAGGAACGGAGTATCTGCGCCAGCGTTCGCGGGATGCGGCCGGGCAGGTCGGCGAGTATGTGGACCGCAGCAAGGACTATGTGGACAAGGGCCGCGCACAGTGGGAAGACTTTGTGAACCGGGGCCGGCGCTATGTGAACGAGCAGACGGACAAGGTTTCCGCAGCGGTTGATGCGGGCAAGGAAGCGTACCACCAGACCTCAACGGGAACGGACCCAGAACCGACGGCTTAAGTTCGATCTTGCAACGCCGGGCGCAGTTCGGGGGCGGCCATGCAACACTCTTTATCACCGGTTTACTACATTGTGTTTACGGCGGTGACGGCATTTGCCGTACTTCTGCAGGCCTTGGTGCTGCTGGCGATCTTTTTCGCCATGCGCAAGTCAATGAGCAAGCTGCACGAAGTAGCCGATGAGGTGAAGGAGAAGGCACTTCCGGTACTTTCAACCACCCAAAGCCTGCTGGATGATATCTCTCCAAAGCTGAAGATTGCGACGAGCAATCTTACCGAGGTGAGCCATACGCTTCGGCACCAGGCGAACCATTTGAATGGAACAGTAGAGTCGCTGCTGGATAAGACGAATGCCCAGATTGGGCGCGTGGATGAGATGGTCACGGCGACGTTCGACGCGCTGAATCAGGCTTCGAGGGCGGTTGAGGTTGCAGTTGCCTTGCCGGCACGGCGCGTCTCAGGTGTGATCCACGGAGTGAGGGCCGGTGTGGAAGTTCTATTGGGGAAAAAGAGCCATTCCTCGACCAACGGCACGAGTGGCGCCAGGCTTCCGGAAAAACCGGTGGAACAGAAGCCGGCTTAGATCTTCTGATTCAAGCAGTCTGGCTTAAACAATCCAGCCGCCACCTACTACGTCATCCCCGTCATAGAACACGGCGGCCTGCCCGGGCGTTACGGCGCGCTGTGGCTCGTCAAATGATGCTTCAGCTTCATCGCTGCCGGAATTACGGAGCGTAGCCCATGCTGGCTCGTGGCGATGGCGAATTTTTACGCGTACACGCATTTCTCCCCTCAGTCCGGACACGGAAATCCAGTTCAGATCTCGTGTTCGCACGGTGCTCGACGTGGCCTCGGCTCCTGCGCCGACAGTTATGCGATGGCTGCCGTGGTCGATTTGCAGGACGTAAAGCGGATCGGGAGATGAGACGCCGAGTCCCTTGCGCTGACCGATGGTGAAGTTGTGAATGCCAGAGTGATGCCCGAGAACTTCGCCGGAGGTGGTGACTAACTCACCTGCGGTGTCGGGAATGGTCTCCCCCTGCTCGTTGAGGTAGGCGTCGATGAACTGCTTGTAGTCGCCGCCGGGGATGAAGCAAATCTCCTGCGAATCTGGCTTGGCAGCGAGGGCCAGGCCGTGATCGGCGGCGATGGTGCGGACGTCGGGCTTCTGATAACCGCCGAGCGGGAAGAGCGTGCGGGAGAGCTGCTCCTGGGTGAGGCCGAAGAGGAAGTAGGTCTGGTCCTTCGAGGTGTCGGCGGGGCGCTTGAGGATCCAGCGGTCGCGCGCGGGGTCGTACTCGTTGCGGGCGTAGTGGCCAGTGGCGATACGGTCGGCGCCGATCTGGCGGGCGCGGACAAGGAGCTGATCGAACTTGAGATGGTTGTTGCAGAGCGAGCAGGGGATGGGGGTGCGCCCGGCAAGGTACTCGGAGACGAAGGGGCGAACCACGTCGCGCTCGAAGCGCTCCTGCTCGTTGACGACATAGTAGGGGATGCCGAGGGTCTCGGCGACGCGTCGCGCGTCGTACACGTCATCGATGGAACAGCAGCGTCCCTGTACCTGCTCGGGCATGCCATTGTGGCCCGCGAGGCGGCGCTGGTTCCAGAGCTGAAGAGTGAGGCCGACGAGATCGTAGCCCTCGTCCTTCAGCATCGCCGCCACGGTGGAGGAATCGACTCCTCCCGACATGGCTACGGCGATCGTGTTGTTGTAAGTAGTGCTCACTTTTCTAGTATGACAGGACTGGCCGTCCAGGCGGTCGCTTCGCGCGGCCCTCCCGTTGGTCGGGAAACGACATACAACCGACATGTATCGGCCTGCTTCAGCCGAGGGTTCCGGCGTTGACTGGGGCCAGTTCGCGGAGGCGGCTTACGGCGGCGGGGATGATCTCCAGCGCTTCGTCGATGTCCTGCTGGGTGTTCAGCTTGGTGAGGCTGAAGCGGAGGCTGGCGCGGGCACGCGCGGGGGCGAGTCCCATGGCGGTGAGAACGTGGGATGGCTCACTGGCTCCCGAGGCGCAGGCGGAGCCTCCGGAGACGGCTATGCCCTTGAGGTCAAGTGCAATGACCAGAGCCTCCCCTTCGAGGTTATTAAAGTAAAGGTTTGAAGTATTGGGAACCCGGGGCAGGCCAATGCCGTTGATCCCTGTTCCTTCGATTCTGGCTAAAATTCCTGTCTCCAGCTGGTTCCGGAGATCGGTGAGACGATCGAGGGTACCGTTGGTGAGGGACTGGGCGGCGATTTCGGCGGCTTTGCCCAGGCCTACAATTCCGGCGACATTTTCGGTTCCAGCGCGGCGCTGGCGCTCGTGGGTTCCTCCGAAAAAAAGCGGCTCAAGCTTGGTTCCACGACGGACGTAGAGGATTCCGGTGCCCTGCGGAGCATGGAACTTGTGTCCGGAGAGGCTGAGCAGGTCGCAGCCGATGGCCTGCACATCGATGGGTATCTTGGCGGCGGCCTGAACGGCGTCGGTGTGAAACCAGACATCGGCTTCCTGGGCGATGCGCCCGATTTCTTCAACGGGCTGGATGACGCCGGTTTCGTTGTTGGCCATCATGATGCTGATGAGGCGGGTGTTGGGGCGCAGGGCGCGGCGAACCTCGCCGGGATCGACGCGACAGTCGGAGGAGACGGGCAAAAACGTGACCTCAAGACCGCGTGCGGCGAGCCGCTCGGCGGCGTGGAGCACGGCGTGGTGCTCGATGGATGAGGTGATGACGTGGTCGCCGGGTTCGATGAGGCCGAAGACGGCGAGGTTATCGCTTTCCGTGCCGCCGGAGGTGAAGACGATCTCCGATTCGCGGCAGTTGAGCATACGGGCAACACTGGTGCGGGCGCGCTCGACGGCGGCGCGGGCCTGCTGACCGGGCTGATGAATGGACGAGGCATTGCCGTAGTTTTCAAGCAGCCAGGGACGCATGGCCTCCAACACCTCAGGCAGCAGAGGTGTGGTGGCGTTGGCGTCCATATAGATGCGTCGCATGGTAATTATTTTATCGTGTCTCCATTTGAGTTTTTAATCCTGCCTACGATGCGTGATTTTATCCCAGCTCATTTGTCGTTCTGGTAGGCTGGCAGCGAAGTTTCTTATGAGGACACTATGCAACTGAAACGATATCTCGCTATTCCGGCCTGTTGCGCAGCGCTTGCGCTGCCGTTTGCTTTGTTCGCGCAGTCGGGCATGAGCCAGCAGCCGAACGTGACTTTGGCGGCACGGTCCATTTCTCCAGCAGAGTCCCTGAGCGCCGTTTTTAGCGAACTCCAGGAGGAGGTGATTGGAGCGGCGGAGGCCATGCCTGCCGATAAATATGACTTTGCTCCCAAAGGCCCCGGCGAATTCACCGGAGTCCGCACCTTTGGCCAGCAGGTGAGGCACGTGGCCCAGGCAAATTATCACTTCTTCCACGGATGGGGCGTTGCCGGCGATATCGACCCCAAAACGCTCAATTCCCTGACGACGAAAGTGGAGCTGGTGAAGGCGCTGCGCGACAGCTTTGCCTTCGAGCAGGCAGCCATCAACTCGATCACTCCGGAGAATGCTTTTGCCGCGTTGCCCGGTCCTCCGCAGATGAAGCTGACGCGAGTCTCGATGGTGGCTTATTCCATGGCGCATTCGAGGGACCACTACGGACAGATGGTGGAGTATCTGCGCATGAACGGGATTATTCCTCCGGCGAGCCGGAAGTAGTAGTTCCGGAGAGCTTTTCCCCACTCAAGCAAGGGACGCTTGAGTGGGCCATGCGCAGTTCTTTTTTTTGAAGTTTTTTTTGTATCTAATAGATTCTATTCGAGGCGTTGGATTTTTCTGTTGCCTAAATAATTGATTTTATGCGGCTTATCTATAAATAATAGACAGATAGAGGGTTAAGTTCGGACAAGGGACTGGTTGGGTTAGGCGTTTCGATGGTGAAAGAGAGATTCAGTTTGCGGCCAGTTGTGCTCCTGCTGAATAAAAAAAGTTGCCGATTTTCTCTACATCATAGATTTTAAACGGTCTTGAACGATTTTTTGTGTAGTTCATAGAAAACAAAAGGGTTTGTCAGGGCATAGGTAGTCCAAGGCCAATTTCCCACGAAAGTTCTGGGAAGAGACGACGCACTCACCGATCAAGTTCTCTGAGGAGAATGGAGTTCTCAAATTAGCGGTTATGACTTCTGCATTCGCACGAAACCACGTCCAGATTGCGCTTCCGCCCTTTATTCAATTTTTTTAGCCCCTATTTCAAGTTTATCAATTTCAAGCATATTGAAATGCATTTTCAAGTTTCTGATTTTAAATGCTTTGCACTGACTTGCTCTTGACGGGGTTTTGAGGCGCCGGGGAATTTGATATAGGTGGTTTACGCATTGGACTGGGGGTTGCATATGGCTGGAAATGTGACGCAGGCTGAAAAGGGGAAGAGGTTTCGGGCCCTGCATGCGCGAGAGGGTGCATTTCTGCTGCCGAATCCGTGGGATGCGGGGTCGGCGCGACTGCTGGCCAACCTGGGGTTTGAGGCACTGGCGACGACAAGCGCCGGGTACGCCTTCTCTATGGGACGACGGGACTATGCGGTGGGGCGCGAGACGATGATTGCGCATGTCGCGGCCATTGCGGCGGCGACGGAGCTGCCGGTGAGCGCCGACCTGGAGAATGGATTTGGAGACGCTCCGGAGATGGCTGCGGAGACGATCGGGATGGCGGCGGAGGCGGGCGCGGCTGGCGGTTCGATTGAGGATGCGACGGGACGCGCGGGCGATCCAATCTATGAAAAAGACAGGGCTGTGGAGCGGATCAGCGCAGCGGCGGAGATGGCGCATGGGCTGAAGGCTCCATTTACGCTTACGGCGCGGTGCGAGAACTATCTGTATGGCAGGCGGGACCTGAAGGATACGATTGGGCGGCTACAGGCATACCAGGAGGCGGGCGCGGATGTGCTGTATGCTCCGGGGCTGACACGCGCCGAGGAGATCGCCACATTGATTGCGGCGGTGGACCGCCCGGTGAATGTGCTGGTGGGGATGAAGAGTGCAGGGCTGGACCAGGCGGCGCTCTCGGCGATGGGCGTGAAGCGCATCAGCGTGGGCAGCGCACTGGCCCGGGCGGCTTTGACCGGCTTCCTGCGCGCGGCGCGCGAGATGCGGGAGCACGGGACCTTCAGATTCGCTGAGGAAATCGCGAGTTACGAAGAGATCACCGCAATGTTCCCCGAATAATGTAGGATGGCCTTCTGTTGCAGATGCGTATACCCTCGGCGGTTCTGAGGCGACTTGAGTGATTGCGTACTGGGTCGTCTGTGGAAGAATGCCCCATACGCTATGTTGACAGAATTCCTAGAGTTTACGGACGTGCTTATGGATGCACCGACATCACAGAGCAAGCAGGCGACCGGATATCCTCCGGAGCCACGAACGGTTGAGCAAACCGGAATCCGCAAGGCGAACCTGGAAGGGCTGGCGCTGAAGATCCTCTATCTATCAGGCCCCTTTTCACTGTTTGAACTGTCGCGACAGATGCGACTGAGCGTTGAAGTGACTGAGGAGCTGTTCGATCGGCTCCGCACAGAACACTTGTGCTCGGTGACGGGCTTGACCGGTAATGTTCCGAACATTTCGATTACCACGCAAGGGAGAGCGCGCGCGCTCGAACTGCTGACTTTGAACCAGTATGCGGGGCCGGCTCCGGTGTCGATGGAGAGTTATACGCAGAGGGTCCGGCAGCAGAGCGTTCGTAATGTGGAGGTACACGCGCCGGAGATCGAACGCGCGTTTTCCCACCTGGTGATTGACAAGAAGACACTCTGGCAGCTGGGCACGGCGCTGAATTCCGGGTCCTCCATTTTTCTATATGGACCTACGGGAACAGGAAAGACATCGATTGCAGAGACGCTGTCGCGAGTGCTGTCCGAGGACCTGGTGTGGATTCCGTATGCAGTCGAGATGGATGGGCAGATTATTACTGTCTATGATCCGCTGGTACACAGGCATGTAGACAAGCAGCCGATGAGCGACAAGCGCTGGATGCTGTGCCGGAGGCCCGCGGTGATGACCGGCGGCGAGCTGACGATTGAGATGCTGGATATGCAGTTCAGCCCGGTAACAAAATTCTATGCAGGGCCGCTGCAGATGAAGGCCAACAACGGCTTGCTGATCATCGACGATTTTGGACGGCAACGAGTGCAGCCAGAGGCTTTTCTGAATCGCTGGGTGGTGCCGCTGGACCGGAGAATCGATTTCCTGACGCTGACTGGCGGCAAGACAATCGAGGTCCCGTTTGAGGTGATGGTTGTGTTTTCGAGCAACAGGAACCCTTCAGAGCTGCTGGAAGACGCTTATCTGCGGAGGGTGCAGACGAAGATCAAGATTGACGCGGTTTCGGAAGAGCAGTTTTGCGAGATCTTTCGGCGGGTGGCCAACGACTATGGATTGGAGAGCGACAAAGAAGTGGTTCTTGAACTGGCAAATTACATTCGCAAAACCCTGAGAGAACCGCTGCGCCCGTGCTATCCGCGAGACATTATGAACCAGATAAGCTGGGCGGCGCGGTTTGAAGGCAGGAAGCCGTGCCTTGACCAGGAAGCGATCACGCGGGCCGTGAGTTCTTATTTCCTGGATCCTTCGTAGAGAGCTGCTGGGTTCTTTTGAGTTAGATGTTCTGCGTATTGTCTAAACAGTTTGGGGATGGGCTTTTGCCCATCCCCAAATTGTTTTAGAGCTGAATTCGCTTAGCGATTTTCGATCGCGATGTATTTTGCCGGGTATTCGGGACCGACGTACTCGGCGCGGGGGCGGATGAGGCGGTTGTCGTCGAGCTGTTCGATGACATGCGCTGCCCAGCCGGAGATGCGGCTAATGGCGAAGATGGGCGTGAAGAGATCGAGGTCGATACCGAGAGTGGTGTAGGTGGAGGCGGAGTAGAAATCAACGTTGGCATTGAGCTTCTTTTCGGCGTTGATGAAGAGCTCGATCTTGCGCGACATCTCAAACCATTTTGGATTGCCGGAGGCGCGGCCCAGGTCTTCGGACATCTTGCGGAGATGTGTGGCGCGGGGATCTTCGGTGTGATAAACGCGATGGCCGAAGCCGGAGACCTTCTTCTTCTGCGCAAGCATTTCGCGAACATACTCGACCGGGTCTGCGCCTTCTTTGTCTACGGCGTAGAGAATGCGCATGACGGCCTCGTTGGCTCCGCCGTGGAGCGGGCCCTTGAGGGCCCCGATGGCTCCGGTGATTGCGGAATGAATGTCAGAGAGTGTAGCGGCGATGACGCGGGCGGCGAAGGTGGAGGCGTTCAGCTCATGGTCGGCGTGGAGGATGAGGGCTACATCCAGCGCGCGCGTCGCGGTCGCGGAAGGTTTTTCGCCGGTGAGCATCCAGAGAAAATTGCCGGCATGCGAGAGAGAGGGATCGGGCGCGACGACCGGTTTGCCTTTTCGGATGCGGTCGAAGGCGGCGACGAGCATGGCAATTTGCGCGGTGAGATCGAAGGACTTTCGCACGTTGGAGTCGTGATCGACGGTCTTCTCGTCGGGATCGTATAGGCTGAGCGCGGAGACGGCAGTGCGCAGGACCTCCATTGGCGTGGCTTGTTTGGGAAAGGATTTGAGGAGGTCGATGATCTGCGGAGGGAGCCTGCGGGCTGCGGATAATTTCTGGGAGAAGTCGGCCAGTTCGGCCTTATTGGGCAGCTTGCCGTGCCAGAGGAGGAATGTGGTTTCCTCAAAGGTGGATTTGGAGGCCAGCTCGTGAATGTCAATGCCGCGATAGGCAAGTACACCGGCATCGCCGTTAATCCAGCAGATGCTGGAGTTGGTTGCAACAATGCCTTCAAGTCCCTTTGCAGCTACCGCAGTTGCCATACGTCTTCTCGTTCCTCCGACTGGTTGATTTGCATTTGACGTTCCTGCCGCTTGTTTCGCTTTCAGGCCCTGTTGTGCCTGCTGTGGGCTTGGGTGATGCGCTCACGCGCGAAAAGAGGCTAACACTTGTTTATAACGTAGTGCGATAGCGGTTGTCATGCGGAGAGCCGCGCTGGCGCTGGTTTACAGACGCTGCTCGTGCGCAAAAAGACGTACGACGGGAATGATTACTCGCTGGAGGCATGGAAACGTCCGGGGTTAAAGGCATGGGCGTCGATACTAAGAGGCTGGTTGAGGACCATCTGGCGGAGGAGGCGCGCGGTCCCTGGCGCGAGCAGGATTCCGTTGCGGAAGTGGCCGAGGGCCAGCCAGGAGCGCGGAGCTAGTTCGCCGAGGATGGGCAGGGCATCGGCGGACGCGGGGCGGAGGCCGGACCAGGCGTCGACGACGCGCGCGTGGCGAATGGGCGGAAAGAGCGCAGCGGCGGCGGCGTGGAGTGCGGTGATGGCGGCGGGATCGACGTGCTTGTCATAGCCGGCGTGCTCGACGGTGGCTCCGATGAGCACGCGTTGGCCTTTGCGCGGGAGTAGATAAAGATGCGGGGTGCGGATGACAGCAGCCAGATGTTGATCGGCATATAGATCGGGATGCTCGACCATGAGGATCTGGCCCTTGCGTGGGGTGACGGGAATGCCGGTGAGATCGGCGGCCCAGGCTCCGCAGGCGTTGATGAAATGAGAGGCAGTGCAGCTGCCGCTGGTGGTTTGAACGTGGATGGAGCCGGACTGTGAGTGGACGGCGGTGACGGCGGTTTGCTCGTGCAGAGTGACTCCGGCGGCTTGGGCGGCGGTGGGTAGAGCGAGGGCGAGGTCGCGCGGGTCGAAGCTTTGCTCTTCGAGGAGGAAAAACTCGAGGCCATTGGCCTGCAAGCCAGGAGCGAGAGCCTGGATGGTTTCTGCGCTGAGCAGCCGCGCGTTGGGCGGGAGGGAGTGCATGCCCTGCAGCGTCTGCGTGCTGAGAATAGGGATGCTTTTGCCGGAAAGCGATTCGACTTTAGCCAGGAACTCCGGGTAGAGGCTGAGGCTGAGTTCAGAGAGCGGCTGCAGCGCAGAGGGGTTTTCAGGGTCGTGAGCGGCAAGCATTCCGGCCGCGGCCCAGGAGGATTCGCGCATCGCCTGACCGCGCTCAAAGACGGTAACGCTTGCGCCGGCTGAGGCGAACTCAAGCGCGGCGGCGAGGCCGATGATCCCCGCACCTGCGATGGCGATGTCCACTTGCTGCATGTTTCTATTTTATGGTGCGGATTTGTGTAGTGCGAAGAGGACAATGATCCGTCAAATGGTTGTGTGCTGATACATTTGATGAAAATACAATAGGCACTGCAAGACAGCTTGAAACAAGAGAGGACGGCACGAGAATGAGCGACGAGAGTAGTGGAGTTGGCGAGCAGCGGAGCTATTCGGGGCTTTTTCTGGGACTTCTGGCTTTGGCGGTTGTAGCGGCCATTGCCGGACTGGGATGGACCTACTATCTCTCGGGACGGCTGACGCATGCGGAGATGCAGCTGTCGCAGGCGCAGCAACAGAACAACAAGCTGGCCTCGGCCCTGGATGAAACCAACGCGCGGCTGAAGGTGACGAGCGATACCCTCGGCCACTCGCTGGGCCTTACGCAGAAACAGCTCGAAGAGCGGGCGCAGGATCTGTTGAATCGCCAGCAGGCGGCGTCGCGGCGCTTTGAGAGCGAGCAGCAGGCGACACAGCAGAAGATCACCTCGGTGTCGAGCGACGTTTCCGGCGTGAAGACCGATGTTGGCGGGGTGAAGACTGATCTAGGCAATACGCAGACAGAGCTGAAGACGGACGAAGCCCAGATGCAGAGCATGAAGGGCGATCTTGGACTGGACGGCGGCCTGATTGCGACGAACCAGAAGGAACTGGACTATCTAAAGCACAAGGGCGACCGCAATTACTACCAG
Source organism: Silvibacterium sp. (assembly GCA_049799415.1). Lineage (GTDB taxonomy): Bacteria > Acidobacteriota > Terriglobia > Terriglobales > Acidobacteriaceae > Silvibacterium. The sequence goes on along the minus strand of JBARHV010000113.1, from coordinate 6,193 downwards.
TTCACGCTGCGGAAAGGGCAAAGGCAGCCGGTTTCCACGGTGAGCCTGGAGCTGAAAAAAGCGGACGTAAAGCATAGCCGCTACACGCTTGAGGTTTATGCGGACGATAAGAAGATCGAGAAAAAAGACCGCGGGCTGAATGAGCCGGTGCAGTTTTATACGGGTAAGGACAACTATCTATATGAGCTGGTCGTGAACAGCATTGATAAGAACGAGATTAAGGGGTATATCGCTGCGCCCAAAGCGGCCCCAGTTCCGGTCAGTACTTCGGGGAATTAAAAGCTGAGATTAGGGTGTATGGCGTAGAACCCCGCGTTCGGAAATTCCGGACGCGGGGTTTTTATTTGCTAGCGCTCGGTCACCTGATCGAGCAGATCGAAAAATTCAGGGAAAGAGATGGCTGCGGATTCGGCTCCGCGAATGACGGTCTGACCGGTGGCGCGAAGCGCAGCGACGGAGAAGGCCATGGCGATGCGGTGGTCTCCACCGGAGTTGATTTCGGCGGCGTGGAGCGACTGGCCTCCGGGCACATCGAGACCGTCCTCGTGCTCGATGACTTCGGCTCCCATGGCGCGGAGATTTTCAGCGACCAGCGCGATGCGGTCGGATTCCTTGACGCGTAACTCTTTGGCGTCGCGGATGCGGATTCCATTTTTGGTATAGGGGCCGATGGCGGCGAGGACGGGCAGCTCGTCGATAAGCTGCGCGGCGAGCGCGCCGGAGATGGTGGTTCCGGTGAGGCCGTCCCTGGGTGCGTTGACCTGCACGGTTCCTACAAGCTCTCCATTTTTCTCTTCGAGGTTGAGCACGCCGATGTGCGCTCCGAGCGCGGTGAGTGCGTCGAGGAGCGTGGCGCGAGTGGGATTGAGGCCCAGTCCGTCAAAGATGAGGTTGGACTCGGGGAAGAGGGCGGCGGCGCAGAGAAAGAAGGCTGCAGAGGAGATGTCTCCGGGAACGGCAGCTTCGATGGCCTGGAGCTGCTGCGGGCCTTCGATGGAGATGGATTCGAGGGTGCGATCTACTTTGGCTCCGAAACCACGCAGGGCGAGCTCGCTGTGATCGCGGGTGCGGACGGCTTCGCGGACGGTGGTTATGCCTGCGGTTTGGAGTCCGGCGAAGAGCACGGCACTTTTTACCTGTGCGCTGGGTACGGGCGTGGCGTAGTCGAGTGCATTGAGCTTTGCGCCGCGGATGGTTACGGGTGCGTGGCCTTCGGTGAGTTCGATCTGTGCGCTCATCTGCGCGAGCGGCTTGCGGATGCGCTCCATGGGGCGGCGGCTGAGGGATGCATCGCCGATGAGGGTGAAGCTGCCTTGCTGCGGCGCGAGCAGTCCAGCGAGCATGCGCATGGTAGAGCCGGAGTTGCCGCAGTCGAGGGGTTTGCTGGATGGACGAAACTGGCCGCCTACGCCTTCGATTTCTACTTCACCATCTGCGGAGCGAGTGACTTTTGCTCCTAATGCTTCGACGCAGGCGAGGCTGCTGGCGCAGTCGGCTCCGGTGGAGAAGTTGGTGAGGCGGGTTTTGCCGTGGGCGAGTCCGCCGAGCAGGGCGTAGCGGTGGGAGATGCTCTTGTCTCCGGGCAGACGCAGGCTGCCGAGGATGTTGCGCGCGGGCGCGATGATGCGTTCGGTCGAGGCTTCAGTCACGGACAAGGTGGATGCTCTCCAGAAGGGAACTATCTTTATCCTACCGGAGTTTATCCTTGCGAATCCGATTCATCGGGGAAGTGAATGCGCTGTAACAACGATTGGAATCGCGGATCGGAACGGAGATTGTCGAGGCGCAGGTCAGATTTGAATGACCATGAGATGTCAGGGGATTTCTCCTGATAAGCCTTCTCGAGAAACGCGAACGCCTGGTCTTTATCGCCGAGCCCGGCGTAGATGGTTGCGACCATGTAGGGAGAAACATAGGAGATTTTCGACCGCAATAGAAGGTCGCTGAGGATTTTCTTCGCTTCCGATCGCTTGCCGGTTGCCGCATAGGCGTATGCGAGCGCAGCGGAGGCATCCTGATCACCGCCCGACAATTGAACAGCCTTCTGGTATTCGGGGATGGCCTGGGCCAGTTGTCCTGAACCTTCGTAGCCCACGCCAAGGTTGTAGTGATTGGACCAACTCTTCGGGTCCGACACCACTGCCCGGAGTCCGGATTCAACGAGAGCGTTATAGTCCCGCAGCTGATAATAGAGCGCGGATTCAGCGCCGTCGAGGTTAAAGTCAGGGTTCAGCTCGTGACTCTTAGTGATCTCAGCGAGAGCCTCGGCACGTTGTCCGGTGAAGCTGAGGAAGGCGGCTAGATCCTCGTGGGCACAGTCATAGCTTGGAGCCAGAGCGATCGTGGCTCTGAACTCGCGCTCGGCGCCTGTCCAATCCCATTCATACCTCCATCGCATGACTGCGAGCGCTTCACGGGCTTCGCCTACATCGCGGTCCAACTCCAGTGCCCTGGTGAGGGCCTGTTGCGCAGACCGATGGGCACTCTCGGGTGATAATTCCCGGGCGAATGCGAGGTAAAGGTAGGAATCTGCCAGTCCAGCATATGCGGGTGCGAAATTGGGATCCTTGCGAATTGCCTCCTGAAAATAGTTCTGAGCCGTCTTCATCTGCGGTCCCGAATAGTAATACATAGTGTAGAGATAGCGACCGCGGAGATAGTCTTCATACGCCGCTGAGTCCACTGTCGGCGCGGAACGGAGATGCGTGATCTGCTGCGGAGTCAGGTCAGCGCGGACGTGTTCCGCTATCGCCTGTGCGACATCGCTTTGCAGCCGGAGTATGTCGCCAAGGTTGCGTTCGTAACTTTCAGCCCAGATATGTTCATCCGAAGTTGCACGCAGCAATTGCGCCGTGACCCGCACCCGGTCACCCGAGCGTGTGATCGAGCCTTCGACAATGCTGTCGACGTTCAGTTCGCGCGCGATCTCCGGCAGCGTCTTTTTCGTGTTGCGGTAATGCATGACTGATGTCCGCGAGATAACGCGAAGCGATCCAATCTGGGCAAGATCGGTAATCAGCTGGTCGGTCATGCCATCGGCCAGGTAACCCTGCGATGCATCGCCGGACAGGTTGTCGAAAGGCAGGACGGCGATGGAGTGTATAGGCGCGGCGCTTGCCCGATGGAGTGACGGCACCAGCCAAAGCACGCCCACCGCAGCGAGAATCAACAGGGAAGGAATCAGGATAGAGCGGATCGGGATTCGGCGGACTCTCCCCGCCCGGACCGGGGCCGGCTTTGCGGCGGGAGGATCGGGTTGCGTTAGCGGTTCGGGCGCCTCGGTCACCAGCTCTTCAACGTGTCCGATAAAGCGGTAACCGCGCCGCGGCAGAGTTTCGATGTAATGCGGGGTTTCGGCTGAGTCGCCCAACACTTCACGAATTCGCAGGATCGCATTATTCAGACTGTGGTCGAAATCTATGAAGGTGTCAGACGGCCACAATTGTGTCGTCAACTCCTCACGGGTGACCAGACGACCGGGAGACTGCAGAAGAATTGCGAGTATCTCTATGGGCTGCCCCTGAAGGCGCAGCCGGATGCCCGACTTGCGTAATTCGCCCGCGTGAAGGTCCAGCTCAAAGGAATCGAAACGAAAAATACGACCTGTCGAAGTGGATGTCGGCATACGAACACTTTCGCTTCAGCAGCTATGATACGCCTCACCGGCAGACCTTGGGGGTGGCAGGCATCGTGATTGCAATCACTTACCGTAGGAGAAAACTTTGACCTCCAAAGGAGGCGGTAAGGATTGCCGGACTGCATTGCCGGGACTCATCCTGCACTCGTACCCGCGTCCAGAAGACACGGAAGAATTCCAGAGAATTCAGAGGACATAGCCATGACGATTCAGAAATCGAGCAGTATGTTTCTTCGTTTCCTGTTGCTGAGCAGCATTGCTGCGGGCGGCCCGCTGCTCACGACGGCCACCGCTCAAACGGGATCTTCGGACAATCAAGGGAAGCTTATCCAAATTGTGCAGGAGAACACGCGTCAATACGCAAATGTAAATGTAGCCACAGCAGATGGCTATGCGCCATTTCTTGGGTGTGTAACCGGACCGGACCAGGGCGCGATGGGCATTCATTACGTCAATGGGGCCCTGCTCAACGGCACTCTCGATCCCAAACATCCACAAGCGCTGATCTATGAGCCTTCGGGCGGAGAACTGCGGCTGGTGGGCGTTGAGTTCATTGTGTTCCAGGCGGCCTGGGATGCAGCAAACAAAGGGGTTCCACCCATCCTCGAAGGCCAGTCACTCCAGTTCGTTGACGCGCCGAACAGATTCGGGATACCGGCGTTCTACGAACTGCATGTATGGGCGTGGCGGAATAGTCCGCTGGGTACGTATGTGGACTGGAACACAAATGTGACCTGCGCAAATGATTAGCGTTCGGAAAGCGTTTTGCCCACGCGACGCGCTTCCGGCATGCCCGGCGGCGCGCCGCGGGATTTTTTAGAGGACCTTGAGGACGACGACGGTTTCGTCGTCGAAGCGTTCGCGGCGGTTTCGCGCTCATGCCGGCTGGCATGAACCATTACGCATTCAGGAGACAACCATTGTGCTCTATGGAGGAGCCATGCCAAAGTACGTGATTGAGCGAGAAATTCCCGGCGCAGGGAACCTGACCGGTGAGGAACTGAAGAGCATATCGCAAACATCTTGCAGCGTGCTGCGTAAGCTGGGGTATGAAATTCAATGGATCGAAAGCTTCGTGACCGGGGACAAGATCTACTGCATCTATCGCGCTCCCAATGAGGAGTTGATCAAGGAACATGCCGCACTAGGCGGCTTCCCCGCGAATCGCATCTCCGAAATCGCGAGGACGATTGATCCGACAACTGCTGAAGGCTAGAGGCTGGCCATTGATTCCGCCAAGAGCCCTTGCCGATTACAACACTTTGAGGACGACGACAGTTTCGTCGTCGAAGCGCTCTTTGCCGTGCTGAAACTTGCCGACTTCGGAGAGGATGCAGTCGGCTATTTTTGAGGCGGGCTTCTGGTGGTACTTTTTCACGATGGCCTTGAGGCGGTCGTCGCCGAACATTTCTTCGGCGTCGTTCTGCGCATCGGTGATGCCGTCGCTGAAGAAGATGATGGAGTCGCCGGGCTGCGTGGCGAGGGTGAACTCCTCATATTCGACGTTGGGGAAGAGGCCGAGCGGGAAGCCTTCGGCCTTGACGGTTTCGACTTCACCGCCGCGACAGATGAGCGGCTGGGTGGCTCCGGCGTTGGCGATCTGGAGGGTACGATTCTCGTCGTTCCAGAGACCGTAGAGCATGACGACGTATTGCGAGTCGACTTTGCGTTCCTGGAGCGAGTCGTTGAGAACCTTGAGCAGGGCGGAGGGTGAGAGCGACTGGGCGGCGGCCGAACGCATGATTCCGCTGACGAGCGCGGCATAGAGGGCGGCGGGCGCAGCTTTGCCGCTTACATCGCCGAGAGCGACGGCGCTGCGGTCGGGGTCGTACTGGATGAGGTCGTAGAGGTCTCCGCCGATGGTGCGGGCGGGGACGAAGCGCGCGGAGAACTCGGCATGCTTGTGTTTGGGTTTGACGGACGGCAGGAGACGCAACTGGACTTCGCGGGCCATCGCGAGGTCGTGCTCAAGGCGCTGCTCCTGCTGGGCGACCCGCTGGTAGAGGCGCGCGTTTTCGATAGAGATGGCGATTTGCGCGGCAAGCGTGGTGAGGGCGCGCTCGTGATCTTCGTTGAAGTAGTAGGCGCGGGTGTGCTCGATGTCGAGGACGCCGATGACCTTGCCTTTGTAGATGAGCGGAACGGCCATCTCTGATCGCGCTTCAGGATTGATCATGATGTAACGCTGATCCTTGCGGACGTCGGAGACGCGAACGAGACGGTGGGTGGCGATGGCTGCGCCGACCAGGCCGCGATCGAGCGGAATGGTTTCCGCGGGATGGAAGCGCTCGCCGAAGCGCAGGGCGAAACGATTTTCCAGCACGCGCTCGTGCTCGTTGACGAGCCAGATGGAAAACATCTGGAAGTCGATGATGCGGCGCAGGAGCTGGCTGATCCGTTCGAGCAGCTCGTCAACGTCGAGGATGGAGGTGAGCTCGCGGCTGATTTCGTTCAGGACTTCGAGGGTCTGCGCCTGCCGCGCGACACGGGTGTAGAGGCGCGCGTTTTCGATGGCCTGGCCGATGCGCGACGCGGTGAGCTGGAGCAGGTGCAAGT
>JBARHV010000112.1:0-20428 GCA_049799415.1 Silvibacterium sp. | reverse complement strand
CGAGCAACTTGTCCAGCATGGAGAAGACTCCGTCCATGCCTTTGTTCAGCTCGCTCAAATAAGTGATTGCATTGCGGTCCATCTCGACCCAGCCCTTCTGCAGCCGCAGGCTGCGGTTTGAATCCATCAAGTCATCGGTTCGGATCAGCAAAAGATCGGAAGTGGATTCAGCTGGAGTTCTTTGACTTGGCGGGTTTGGACTGTGACTTCGCTTCCGCCTTCTCGGTGACGAACCGGATACGGGGTGGAAACCCTTGTTTCACGCGCTCGGCCTCGCGGTCGCGGACCTCGAAGTAGACGTCATCGGGATCGCGGAACTTCTTCTCTTCGCGATGTTGCAGGGTCTGGAAGAGCCACGCCTCGGTATGCTCGACCTCGGCCATAGCGTCCATGATGTTGCGGGTGGCAGCGGCCCGGACGTACTGCACCAGCGACTGCTGATATACGGACCAGGTCTGGTTGATCGAGAACCGATTACTGACCGTTCTCAAGGTATCGACCAGCCCATGTGCGTGGACGTTGATCCGGTAGAGGCATTCATAGACCGGGAAGCGTAACGGCGGATCGCCGGTCCCGCTGTGAGCTAAGGCACGGCTCCAGGTCTGCTCGCGATCGGAGCAGACCTGGTTGCTCTGAAGAATCTTGCGGAGAATCTGGTTTGTGTCGGAGGTGGATGGACGGGTACTTTTAGAGACAGCCATTGCGTCGCCTTTCTACGGAAGGTGATGGGTGGTCAGGGATACGTCGGTGGTTACACACCGGCGTGTCCCGCTGATCGAACTGGCGTGATCTTAACTCTGAACGCGAAGAATGTGTCGGGAAAATCAGGACTACGTTACACTTTCAGACCCTGCGTTGCGCGATTACTCCGAAGCCATCACAGCTTAGAATTGACGTCCTCCGCTTTTTAAAGAATCTTATCGAGCCCGAGCCCACAGAAAAATTCTTTGAGCAGTTCCGCTGCAGCCTCAGATCGATCGTCAATCGCGCTCATCGTGCGGGCCATATCGCTGACGAGCCTTTCGATCAACTTTCCAGAAAGAACAGCTGATAGTTTCTCGCCGACATGCGAATCAATCACCCACCGTGCATCCTTCCCGAGCAGGAACGCGCCGGCCAACGTTGTGTCGTACTTGAGCCGTTCAAGTTCCGCTGGTACTTCCTCATAGAGACGGTCGACATTGCCTGAGTCGGTATAGGTCTCGAGCAGCCTTCGGATGTCCTGCACATCTTTTTCGCTCAGGCGGTCCATCCAGGCAAACAACTTGAGAATGATGAGCCCGGCGATGGAAGGTGCTTTCACAACAAGCTGGGGCTCGATTTCGACGGTCACCGAGCTCTCAAAAACGTCCTGAAATGCAGCCATATTCATCACGATGCCAGCATCGGGAGGCCACGCAATGGTTCCATCATCTGCTTCCAGCTTGCCGAAAGGAATGATGTCAACAATACTCTCAGGGGTGGAAAGATCGGGGCGATAGTAGAGGCGCGGCTTTGCTTTCCCCTTGTCGGCGAAGCCCGGAATCTCGAGGAGCCGTTGCTTTACGGACTCGAATTGCTCCCATGAGTCGACAAGGATGGCGTAGTCCACATCAAAGGTGAATCTGGTTTCTGAGTGTCCATAGACGTGATGCAGCAGTAGGTCGCGCGCTGTGGCTCCCACCAGCATGTAGGGGACTTGAGCTCCGCGAAGTATCTTGTCAATGAGGCGGACGACCTGGATTGTGCTTTCATCGACAGGCCGTTCTCTACTGATTTTCAGCGGTTTTGAGAAAACGTTCATCGACCTCTCTTGCAGTCTCCAGGTTGCGTGGTTCAGCGGTAGCGACGAGATCAGCGTAAACCAACAACGGCGGAGCAACGTTCCCTTGCTGCTTTACTAGGTCGGGATGCCAGAATGTGCGGAGGATCTCGGTGTTCCCATCGGTAGCGAGACGCATTCTTGTGTTGAGCATCAGCGCAGGGGGCGGAGCGCCAGGTACATAAATGGTGAATCGCTCCGCCTTCAGATAACGAGTTAACTTTTCCGCGCCGTACTCACCTCCCCAATACGCCCCATATCGGCCTAGATCGGTTTCGGTCAATCGCGTTCGATCGGCTTGATGCCGCCTTGCGTCCAATGTTGGTCTCAGATTTGCAGGATAGAAGGCGACCCATTCATCGAGGAGCTTCTTCTTCTGAGTAAATATGCGCTTTGCCCTTCGTTCCTGCAGATAGGCTCGTTGTGTCAGATCTTTAAGGACAGGACCTATTGCTCCGAGTGCTACCCGAGCAAATTTAGCGATTTCTCGATATGGTGCGTCGACAAGGTCAGGCTTGCACAGCAGGGCAAAGACGATTTTGAGCCCTGCGGGGTTATTCGCCCGGTATTCATGTTTCAAGGGATTTTCTGGCCTCGCTCGGCCTCGAATGTCGGCAAGGAAAAGGTCCGTGTGGATGTACATGTTTCCGGCTGTATCGATGAAGGGAAGATCGAGTTTGTGGCATTCGTCGATTATTTCCAGAGTCAGGAATTTGGTCACGAGAAGAGGATGATAGCCAGGATAGTGCGCGTCAATGAAAGCCATGAGTTGGGCTTTGACTTGTCCCAATGCGATGTGGCGATCAATGTGCTTGACCTCAACCAAGAAGCGCTCGGTGCGTCCCTTGCGCTGGATCTCGACGATAGCATCAGGCCTCAAGCGTTGATCCTTGGGCATAGGGAGGATTTTGGCATTTAAGGCGGTAGTATTCTCGAGAACATCAAGTGCCTCTTGCAAAATGACTTGCTCTCCAACGACGGGTGCCATTACATACCTCCTTGTTCATTAGTATACGTAGTTCACGTAACGTGAACACAGAAAAATGATGAACGATAGAGATGGGTATTTTATAATTGAAAGGATACATAGCAAAGGTATATATACCTTTGCTATGTACCCAAATTTTTACCCTCCAATGCCTAAGGACAAGGTGATTCAAACCCTCGCCCTAGCAGAAGGTATAAGAACCTCTATTTGCTGGCCGTTGCCGTTCGTTACACTTCATGGGTTCGCCGGGCCGCCCTGTGGTTCGATGAACGCACTTTTTCGGCGAGTGGTTTCGCGCCCACCGAGTCTGCGCAAGTGCTTACAATCATTGATTGAGCTGAAGCTTGGCGACCCTGATGAAATGCCCTGCGCCCGTCCTGCTTTCGATCACAAGAGCAATGAATAGCAGCGAAGCGTCGCCTGCGAGGAATGATCACGGCTTCGCCGGCAGGGTAAATGCCTCACGCTCGCCGAGCGTTTTGGCGACCAGCGGCGTCTGTTAAGCAAAATGCCGATTCACAGACGCTGCATGGTACATTTCAGAGTACGAATAGCAACATCAGGAACGCGTCATACAGACACGATGCCGCCCATGTGTGCCCCTTGCAATAAATCCAGTCTGAGGGATCCTAACATTATGTCTCACAGTTATTTCCACCTACCCAATCATTCTACACTTTCAACCGTTTTGCTGGTGATTTGTGGGGTTCTTGCTTTGGCTCCGATAACGTTTGGACAAGGGAGCACCGCTGAGCACGACTCGGAACCCCCGGCTATCACCGAAGGCGCCTCCCTAAAAACCTTCGATGTTGTTTCGATAGTGCCTGTTAAAGACTTCAATAGCTCTGGTTACAACTACTCACCCGATGGGTACTGGGCCAAAGCTTTATCTGTAAGCTCCTCTATCGAAGAAGCATACGGCATCTATGATAGCTATAGAATTATCGGGCTTCCAGGTTGGGCGACGTCGCTTCGATATAACATCGAAGCCAAAGTAGATGCAGACAATCTTGCAGAATATCAACGCTATACGCTCGACCAACGCAGAGTTATGATTCAGGGGCTTCTCACGGATCGTTTTAAGTTGAAGACTCATTTTGGAACTAAAGAATTACCGATTTATCTGCTTAAAGTCTCTAGCAGAGGGCCACGCTTTTCCGAATCAGCTAATACTCCTGGAAGTTCTACCAGCGGTATTGATTGTTTGGCAAAGGGAACCAGCAGGGTTGGCTATCTTCCCATTGAGCATTGCAGTATGAGCGGTTTCGCACGCATTCTAACTCACATAGTCGGTTATCAGGTCGCCAATCAAACAGGCCTTACTGGTAAATATGATGTTGAGCTAACTTGGAGCCCTGACACAAGCATGAATCCAGTCGACCATGATCAGGACGAGGCTCCGGGAGGGCCCTCCATTTTTACCGCCATACAAAATGAGCTAGGGCTGAAGCTGCAATTGTCAAAAGGACCGGTAGATATCTTGGTTGTCGATCATATCGACATGCCATCTCCCAACTGAGCGATTTCTTTCTGCAACGAGATGCTCGCAACTCGTAAGGAGCTAGAGAGTCATTTGTTATCTGTGGAAAAGTGATGCCGCTACCCACTGCCCATGTTCGTTGTACACTCCAGCCTAAGAGGAAGGCAGGGAGCATTTGTTTCTTAGGGGAGCTTATCAGGATGATGCAGAAAGCGGCTGGGCCGCATTTGCATTGGTTGAGAGGGTTGACTATCGCGGCGTATGTTTTGTGCGCGCCTCTGCTTCGCGCATCAGAATACAGCGGCTGTGTGCTCTCCAACAGTTTCCCGGTGCCGGGCGCGGAGGTCATTGCCACTCAGGGCAATAACAAGTTCGTCACTGTCTCCGATGTGCACGGCAACTATTTCTTTCCCAATCTGCCGGATGGCGTGTGGAAGGTCACGGTGGAGATGCCGTTCTTTGCGACCGCCGAGCAGACTGTGAGCGTAGCCACAGGTACGCCGCCGACGCGGTGGGAGCTAAAGATGCTGCCTCTCGACCAGGCGCTGGCGCAAACGAAGATTGTTGTACCGCGACCACCTGCGCAGAGCAGCACAGCCTCCGAACCGTCGGCCACGAGTGGCGAGGCCGCGTCCAACCCAGCAGTAAAGGCGCCGTCCCAGTCAGAATCGCCACCGCCCGCCTCCGACGAAGGATTGCTGCTGAATGGCAGCGTGAACAATGCGGCCACGTCGCAGTTTTCCCTCGACCAAGCCTTTGGCAACGCGCGCATTAATTCGCGTAGCCTCTATAACGGCGGCATCGAGATCATCTATGGCAGTTCTGCGCTGGACGCACGCCCCTACTCCCTTACAGGACTGAACACGCCGCAGCCGAGTTACAGCCAAACGATCGGAACTGCCACCCTGATGGGACCGCTGCAGATTCCGCATCTGCTGCGCCACGGTCCGGACGTCGGGCTGGCCTACCAATGGACGCGCAACAGAAGCGCACTGGACGAAAGCGGTCTGGTGCCGACGATAGAACAGCGCGACGATACGGTCTCGGCACCAAATCCAGTCGCGGAGGCACTGCTTTCCCTCTATCCTCTGCCGAACTTGGCGGGCAATACAAGTTACAATTATCAGGTTCCCGTGCTCAACGGCACGCACAGCGATGCCTTTGACGTACACCTCGCAAAATACATGCATTGGGGAGATATTTCCGGCGAATTCGGCTCGCTCAGCACCCGCTCCGATCAAACCAGCCTCTTCGGTTTTCGCGATACCACCGATTCCCTGGGGCTGAACGGAAAGCTGATGTTCACCCATCGCTTCGCGAATAACCTCTGGCTGCGTGCGACTTATAAGTACAGCCGCCTCCGCATCCAGGAAACTCCGTATTTCGAAAACCGCACCAATATCTCCGGCAACGCCGGCATGACCGGGAACGACCAGTCGCCGGAGAACTGGGGTCCCCCCACGCTGGTCTTTTCCAGCGGTATTGCTTCTCTTACCGATGCCAACAACTCGTTCGACCGCAACCAGACCGGCGGCGTGGGCGGATCCGTCGAGTGGTACCACGGACGCCACAACGTAACTGCTGGCGGCGACTTCCGGCGGCAGGAGTTCAATTACTTCTCTCAGGCCAATCCGCGCGGGACCTTCACCTTCACCGGTCAAGCATCCGGATCGGACTTTGCAGACTTTCTCAACGGAGTTCCCGAAACATCGGCCATCGTCTACGGCAATCCGGATAAATACCTGCGACAGTCGGCTTACGATCTGTACGCTACTGACGACTGGCATCTGGAGCCGAACCTCACCATCAACGCCGGCCTGCGCTGGGAGTACGGCGCTCCGATCACAGAGCTGAAGGATCGCCTTGCCAACCTCGACGTGACGCCGGACTTCAGCTCGGTGGCAACGGTCACGGCGACCGATCCCGTCGGTGCGCTAACCAGAGCGCACTATCCAGCCTCGCTGATGCGGCCCGATCGCAGCCTGGTCGAACCGCGCATTGCGCTGTCCTGGCGACCCCTCCCCGGTTCATCGCTCGTCGTGCGCGCCGGTTATGGAATTTACGCCGACACCTCGCTCTACCAGAACCTCGCGCTCTCCATGGCGCTCCAGGCGCCATTCTCCACCAGCATCAGCGCCAGCAACAGTATCTGCCCGCAATCACTGAAGACCGGACCCAACCCATGCACCTCGCTCACCGCCGATACCTTCGGCATCGATCCTAACTTCCGGGTCGGTTATGCGCAGGTATGGCAGGTCGCCGTGCAACGTGACCTGCCCGCCGCCCTGCAGATCAGCGCCACCTATCAGGGAACCAGGGGCTCGAACGGAATGCAGCAGTTTCTGCCGAACACTTATGCGCTGGGCGCGACGAACCCCTGCCCCAGTTGCCCCACCGGCTTTTCCTACAGCATCTCCTCCGGCAGTTCAACGCGGGAGGCGGAAATCCTGTTGCTGCGGCGCAGGCTGCGCAGCGGACTCACCGCGTCGCTGCAGTACACGTACTCTAAATCCATCGACGACGATTCTGTTCTCGGCGGACAAGGTCCGCTGGCTGGCGGAGCCACCAGCGCCGCGGCCAGTTCGATGTCGATCGCGCAGAACTGGAAAGATCTGGCAGCCGAGCGCGGGCTTTCCACGTTCGACCAGCGCAATCTGCTGAACGCCACCCTGCAATACACCACCGGGATGGGCGTCGGCGGCGGTACGCTGATGCGCGGATGGCTGGGGCGAGTCTATAAAGAATGGACAGTGCTGAATACAATCAAATTCGGCAGCGGACTACCGGAAACGCCGGTGTACTTAGCCGCCGTCAGCGGGACTGGCTTTTCGGGCAGCATTCGTCCCGATCGAACCTCAGCCTCCCTCTACACCCCGCCGCCGGGGCATCATCTGAATCCGGCCGCCTACACGGCTCCGGCATCGGGAGAATGGGGCGATGCCGGACGCGATTCCATCACTGGCCCCGGAGTATTCACTTTCGACAGCTCGCTGGCGCGCACGTTTCGCCCCACGCCGCACACCTATCTCGATATAAGCGGCACTGCGACAAACGTGCTGAATCATGTCGTCTTCACCAGCTACAACACCACCATTGATCCGGAGCTTACCAATCCAGTTTTTGGACTGCCAGCTTCGGCCAACGCCATGCGCAGCCTGCAGATTCACGCGAGACTGAGGTTCTGAGCGTAATGCGCCGTCTGCTGCTGCTCGCCCTCGCGCTTCCTGCCATCGCCGGCGCGCAAACCATCGGTCAGAACGGAAGCGGGGAGAACGATAAGGTCCTTACCCTTAACGTTCGTTCTCAGCTTGTAACCGAAACAGTTACCATCCTGGATAAGGGAGGTATTCCCGTTTCCGGCCTTACCGCAGCCGATTTCACGCTGACGGAAAATGGCGTGCCGCAAAAAATTCGCTTCTGCGAGCACCAGTCTCTGCCCACCGACGGAACGCCGATGCCCGCGCTCACCCGGGATCAGGAAAATCTCACGGTCTACAGAAAGCTTAACCGCGGGGAGATCGCGCAGGAATCGCCGGAGGACCTGCGCTACAGCGGCCATCGCCTACTGGCGCTGTATTTCGACGTCTCCGCGATGGGGAATGCTGATCGATATCGTGCAATCCAGGCGGCCGAGACTTTCATCCGCACGCAGATGACGCCCATCGATCTGGTCTCGATCCTTCGTTTCAGCGAGGGCTCTGTCGATGTGTTGCAGGACTTCACCGCTGACCGCAACCGACTGCTCAACATTCTCGCGACCATGAAGATCGGCGAGGGCCAGGAATGGGCCACAGCGGTCAGCGACCCGAGCAGCGCGGATACCGGCGCGGCCTTCGGGCAGGACGAAGGCGAATTCAACGTCTTCAATACTGATCGCCAGTTGGCCGCGCTGCAGACAGCAGCCCAGATGCTGGGCCATCTCAGCGAAAAGAAAGTTCTCATCTACTTCGCATCTGGCCTCACGCTGAACGGCATCGATAACCAGGCGCAGCTGCACTCTACGGTCGACGCGGCGATTCGCGCCGGCGTCACTTTCTGGCCTGTTGACGCGCGCGGGTTAGTGGCCGAAGCGCCGCTCGGCGATGCCACCCAGGGCTCGCCCGGCGGCGTGGCCATGTATTCCGGCAAAGCGGACCTGGCCGTGCAGTCGAATTTCGCCGAGTCACAGGACACGCTCTATTCGCTTGCGGGTGACACCGGCGGAAAGGCTCTACTCGACACCAACGACCTGACGCGCGGCATCACGCAGGCGCAGCGCTCCATCTCCGACTACTATGTGCTGAGCTACTACACCACCAACACAGCGCTGGACGGCCGCTTCCGACGGATCAAAATCTTGGTGAGCCGTCCTGATGCTGCGAAGATCGATTACCGCGAAGGCTATTACGCCGCCAAGGAATTTGCGAAGTTTACTGCCGCCGACAAGGAGCGCCAACTTGAAGACGCTCTCATGCTCGAAGATCCCATTACCGACCTGACCATCGCCATGGAACTCGACTACTTTCAGCTCAACAGTGTCGAGTACTTCGTGCCGCTCGTTGTCAAGATTCCCGGTCATGAGATGGCTCTTGCCCGGCATGGCGGCGCTGACCACACCCTGCTCGACTTCATTGGTGAAATCAAAGATATCTATAGCGCCACTACTGTTACCAATATCCGCGACAAGATCAACATCCGGCTCACAGATGAAACGGAGGTGCAGTTGGCGCGCGTTCCGATCGAGTACGACTCGGGTTTCACGCTTCTCCCCGGTACTTATCGCATCAAGTTTCTCGCGCGCGACGACGAGACCGGCCGCATCGGGACCTACGAAACTACCTTTACCATTCCCAACTTGAACAAAGAAGAACAGCGCGTCCCCATCAGCTCCGTCGTCCTCAGCAGCCAGCGCGTGCCCCTGAAGGATGCGCTCTACAATGCGATGAGGAGTAAGGATCAGGCAAAGGAAGCTGCCGTCAGTCCGCTGGTCGACAATGGCAGCAAGCTAATCCCCAGCGTCACGCGCGTCTTCAGCCGCAATCGCGCACTCTATGTGTACCTGCAGGGTTACGAGACGCCCACCACGCCCCCGAAGCCGCTCATCGCCTTCGTCAGCTTCTATCGCGATCAGGCGCTCGCGATGCAGTCCCAGCCCATCGCGGTCACGCCGCAGCCGTCGCAGAAGCTCAAGCATGTGCCGCTCAGCTTCAACCTCGATCTCAACCATCTCGCGCCCGGTGAGTACGAATGCCAGATTTCCGTCCTGGATCCCACTTCCGGCAAAAGTACCTTTTGGCGCGCGCCCATCCAGGTGAATCCGTGAATACTGCACTGCGAGGATGGCTTCAGTGAAGCTTGTGGCTAATTGGGAGACAGCATCTCGGCATGGTCGATCACCAGTGTCCTGACCGGGTCATGAGGCGGAACCAGCTTCAGTCCCAGCTCGTCCTGAATGGCCGTCTCCAGCGGAGGCCAGGGATTCGTCTCGTCCTCTCGTCGATCGCTCGCTTTGTTCTCACAGGTCTTCAGATCGAGGCGTACTTTCCCGTCAGGCTGGTCTTGTCACTCACAGGAGCTGCGAACTGTCCCGACAGCATTTCGGCCACGTCTGCCGTCGTAGCACCGCGCGCGATATATTCGAAGCCTTTGACGCCGCCCCTCTGATAAAGAGGCGGTACGCCACGATCTCCGAACATCTTTGTTTCTTCTGCACTCGGCGGCACCCCTGTCGATCGCAGCTTTCCGCGGTGTGACACGACCAGATCATAGGTAGCAGAATTGCGGCTCTCCCAGTGCACCTTAAGGTTGAAGCGCTCGGCAAGCATCGCCTGGATCATGTGCTTCTGCTCCAGTCTCACTTGTTCGTGGGCAGCTTCGCCAATCGTTCGTCAGCAGCCGCGTCGGCTTCGGCTCGCACGTTGAACATCGCAGATTGCAGCTCTTTCGGCAGACTGTCGAACCCAATTACTCTGTGATTCTCCAGAGGGCAAGCCCACTCAATCAGGTTCTGAAAGCTATTGTTCTCCAGGGTAAGGTGACTGAAGTTGATCGGCTCAAATCGTCCCCCTACGTTGTATCCGAAAGGTTCACGTCCGGTTTCGACTGGCGGATCGATGCCGCATCGAAAGTCATCGCCGGTAAGTATGCTGTCGTGCTCGAGATGCCGGAAGCCGGCGTATTGTTCGGATTCAAGAAACTTTTAGGGTACCCTACACTTTCCACCGGCGTAATCGGCTGCTCAGAATTCGCAATTGAACCTTGTGGATGTTGAAGGCAAACTGAGCTACAAATTCGCCTGTACCGCGAAATCGAGGCCTGCGGGTTCATTCGGAAGCTGCTGATTGCACTCGCTGCTTCTAAGTCGATCCTTGGTAGCGCATCTGTTGCGAGAACAGCTGCCCAAGGCGAGGTATCGCAACTTTTGGGGCATTCCACTGCTCCGGTTGACGACTCTCTTCCTCCCGGGCGGTCTCTCGATAGTAGGGCTGAATTCACTTTCCAGGTCGCGCGCGGTTGGCTGAAATACCGGAAAAGCAGCCGGCCGCGAGTCCGACCGACATGCAAGCTGGCCAGGGAATAATCTCGCTATTACTTATGGACACTACCCTTTCGTGCCGTTGACAAAAACTCCGTGCCTATGCTATCTGTATCGCACGCTAGATTTGACCTTCCAACGGAGATTTCGGACGCCTCGCTTTACGAAAACCAACGATCAGCGAGGTCCCGATTCAAAAGCGAACCGTTGAAGCCAAGCGGTTCCGTCTCAATCAACAGCCTTGCCAGTCGCGCTCCCCGGAGGCTATCCGGGAATATGTACGAAGTACCACAATAGGGACCCTCGTCCCTTAGCGTGGTATCTCCGTCAACCGCAATCCCCCACCTCCTGAAAGGAGATTCAAGTGATCCTTCAATCGAAGAAGAAGTTCCTCGCCGTTTCGACCCTTGCATTGCCCCTTATTGCGCTGATCGTGTTTTTCTTCGGATCACCGCAGGCTGTTTCTGCACATGCCACTTGTGCCTACGCAGGTCAGGACTACTCCGAAGGTGCGCAGAGCCAGAATGGTTGTCCCACTGGCCAATCGCAAGTGTGCCAAGCTGATGGCACTTGGTCAACGTGCGGTACTTAGGCATGGCGGTTTGAACCATACCGCCAGAGGGTAAGCAAAAGCCGCAACCCTCTCACACGAAGCGGGGCAGGCGATCACCTGCAACTGATCCAGCCTGCTTCGTTTCATTTGGATGAGCGGACTGATTGGGGGAAGATAATCCTGTCGGTCGATCAAAGGGATTCGAAGAATCGATGAAAGTGGAGGCCTGTGAAGACCACTACTACACCATCAGTTGAAACGCGTAAACCATCTTGGCCAGATGTGCTCCTTGTGTGTTTCTTGGCCATATCACTTGCTGGTAATGTGATTCAAGGATGGAAAGTGAAATCCTTGATGTCTCTCGTGCCCAGTTCTAAGGCGCACACCGGCATGTTGCTTTCAAAGCTAAACGCTCGAACGGTATCGGGCTCCGTTCAACAGTTATCTTTCGGTCAGGGTAAAACGGTCATTCTCTATTTTTTCAAGCCTAAGTGCCGTTGGTGTGCGACTAACATTGAGAATATCCGATCGTTTAGTCGTCAGCGCTCGGGCGATCTCCGTTTCATAGGAATCGCGACTACTGGCGAAGACTTGCCTGCGAGTTTAGAAAAGCTCCCTCTTCCATTTCCAATATACGTAATAGACGATCCTTCCGAGCTTCGACAAGTCGATTTTCTCGGAACACCCCAAACCGTCGAGATTGCGCCATCCGGGAAAGTTGTCAACAATTGGGTGGGTGCATTTCAGCCGAGTACGGCCGCCGCAATCGAAAAGCGGTTTGCGATTCACCTCCCTGGATTGGTTCCAGGAGAAGGCAAGTAGATCTTGCCATGACCCTGAAGCGAGCGCTAATCCTCTGCGTTGTTGTTCCATTTTCCTTTATCATTGCCATCAACGCGGTTCTTCTTTTGTTCAAATCTAAACCGCACCACCTGTTCCCGGAGGGGGCGAATCAGAGCCGCGAATTTTGCCAAGATGAGCAAGGAAGGAACTATTCTCGCGGAGCACAGCGAATTTCGCCGAGTGGAGCAAGAACGATCGAACGGTGTGATGCGGACGGTACGTGGAGGCCTGTGCCCCGATGAGCTGCGTAGGCTATTTGCGCTATCATCCACTAAAAGCCGATGGTACATTCGTGTCGCGAGATGTTCCCGTTCATCGGCTCACTTTAGGGCCACTCCAAGGGGCCAATTCTGGGTTCAAATAGCGTTCCCAGCAATGCTCTGTTGTGCATTCTGGGTCTGCCAAGTGTAACTCTTTGTTTTCAATAAATCGCCAGATTGACACGGCAACGATCAGTGGCCCGTTCCAACTGCAATTCGAACCAATCGCGCTGTGAACATTCGGCAGAATGCCGAGGAATTCTAGCACGAGCTTAAGTGAAGGGTTCATTTTTCACCACCTCCCGCAAGCTGGCTTTCTATCGCTAAGTTGGCTTCCGGCGAGATTTATATCTCGATTAGGAATCTGTGGCCTTAAATCGGAGGATATCTGAGATCGGAATGGTATCAATGATTTCTCTGGTGCAACGACTCTTTTCGTGTTGAAATCACTCACAATACGCGAGACTTCCTTTTCCATGACGCCATATAACCCAATCCCTTGGAGCGTCATCGACCTTCACATTTGTCCACAGTGGAGGTTCTCGCAGAAGGTGCAGGCTATGCGCAACCTTTGGCTTTTCATGATCCTTGGGACATTGCCGTTCCTATCTGGAACTCAAGCTTGGGGCCAGAAAACAGATGCCGGAGCCGATCCTGTTCCGAACGTGCAGCAAGTGTTGCAGTGGCAACAGTGCCGCGAGTACCTGCCCTCCAAAAATTCGCAGAAGTGCCGCATCGACTTTGACATGACACAGACAAAAGACATCAGAATACCCCCGCAAACGCACAAGGACATTACTGTTTATTTGGGGCGCGATAGCCGTGGGGTTGTAGTACTCTGGCGCTCCTCGCCTTTCGCAGCATGCTCGCTGACAACCACTCTCGGCCCGCTTGCACGTGATCTCAGCGCCAACATTTCATCAACTCTTACCTCAATGGCCGGGCTTGGTGCCATTCCACAGACCATCCTAGCCGAAGGCGCGATTAGCGTGAATCAACTCCAATCGCAAATAACCCCGACAACAATAATCGCCCCTCCAGAAACAGAAAACATGGCGTTACTTACCGAAAAGATGAAAGCCCAGGTGTTAACTGAGCAGCCCAGCGAGGCGCGTCATCTGAAAGGTAAGGAACTCGACGCATTCATAAATCAGCGGGTTCAACAATTGATCGAGGAACGCGAGAGCGAATACCAACACAGTCTACTCTTGTTGAACATCCACAAGGATGAAGAGGCGATCACGGCAGCAATTAAAGACTTCGCCGACCTTGGTATTCCTTACCAATCGCTTCGTCCGACCGAAGACCCGGCGGATGTCAACGCAATTCGCGACTCGATCTCCTATTCTTACCCTGACGACACAACGGCCCGAAACAAGCTCGCCGAAATCTACTCTCACGCGTCCACTTTTGTCTCTCGTCCGCTTCCTGACTCCAAGACACCGCCCGCTCTGGCTGCCAAACTGGAAGCGATAAAAATAGCAGTCGCCAAGCTGCAACGAACTTATCCCGATAATGAGATTCTTGCATTCGTAGAATCAGCGAACGAGCAGATCGCTGTAGCTCAACGGCGACTCGACGACGCTCAATCCCCAAAGACCGCAGTTCTTGTCACTTACCTCAACGATGCCACTCCTAAGATCCAGAAACTGATTGACTTTATCCACGATTGGTTAGCCCAAGACGATAAGGTAGCGGCGGCCAACAAAATCCGGCCCGATGCCTCGGTGCAGGCGCTCCCCATCGCCCTGTACTCGGAGAGCAAAGTTGCGGTGCAGGTCAAGTGTGTCGACCCGGTCACCGCCGCGCCCCTTTTCGATGCCATCCAGTTCAACGCATACTTCCAGTCGCCGCCGATCTTCGACATCTCCTCCGGGGTACTAATCTCCACATTGCACGGTCGGGAGGCCACAACCCAAACTACATACACCAATCCTTCAGCGGCTGCCAGTTGTCCGGCAAACCCGACGGCTATTCCCCCCACCACATCCAATTGCCCAACGGTCGTCATCAAGCGGACGCGTCCCCAGTTCATGCCTGGAGTATTCGCCGAAGTCCATTTGTGGAACTTCAAACTGCCCTGGGTACGCGATCCCGCCTTCACAGCCGCTAGCCCACCAAACCAAATTCCGACCTGGATGTCGAATAATGCTCCCCGCCACGCATTTGGCTATGTCGGCTCTTTGGGGCTCGCCGGCGGCTTCATGGTCAACCCCAACAATGGAACCACTGAGGCCGAGTTCTTTGAAGGCGTATCCTTTGGTATTCAGCGATTTGTATTTTTGGTTGGTGACCACAATGGGAGATCGCAAAATCTTACCGACGGTTACTATATCGGCGCGCCAGTAACTCCCGGCACGACGCCGACAACTGTGAATAATTGGGCGAACGGCTTGGCTTTTGGTATCACGTATCGGATACCGCTTCGCTAATCAAACATACGCTGCCAACGGCGCTGAGAACCTTCGTTAGCCGTGCGTTTCGAAGGGGGCCGAAAACCGGCTTGAACTGCGTGCGAAGCAACTCGACTTCGTGCCTCTTCTCCGAGATAACCTTCGTTTCTTATTGCTCGGCGAAGCGGCATGTGTCACCATTTTCCGAATATGCTAGCCAACACCGAGACTGTCTCATCAGTGATGAAGCGATGTCGCGAGAGTAACTGATTGCCTGTTCACAAAGAGGTAGGGTTGGTCCCTTGTACGCTGAATTTCCAAATGAATGTCGATAATCGCGATAACCTAATGCAGCCTAGTCATCGGGAGCATCCTATATGCGCAATGGAAGAGCGGACATCCTGGCGCTATGCTCGATCCAACAGAGGGCCTTCTCCTCGGATTTTCTGGTGAATCCACCATCGAGAGGCTTTCCGTCCCAAAGTGACCGGTTGACGGTTACGCATCCGGCACCACGATAGAGGATTATTACCGGATACCGCCACCGCGAAATGGTACGGATCGGCGAGGGCACAAACCGGGCACAGAAAGGGCACCAAACTACCAGCCTGGAGAGATTTACAAGGACTTAATGTGGCGGCTGAAGCCTTGTAGGTATTTTTTTTTAGGTCAGACTAGTGGTTTGACACAGTAGAGGTCGGCTGCTCGAATCTCGCACTCTGTCCGAGCACGGAGTAAGGGAACAAACAAGGGAACAATAAGAAGCCGATTCCGTATCCTGCTGATTCCTAATAGAGGCTAGGGATCATCTACGCCGCTATAGTTATTTTAGAATCAGCAATTTACTCATCTCATAACCCCATTGCCTCTAGCCATAAGATTGACTATTATCTCCTTTATAAACATATGTTTACCCGCTATCATCCGACAACAATGAGGGAACAAACCGGGGAACATTAACCACGGTTCTATTGATCCTCGGGAATCATTACGAATCATCGGGGCTCTTACGGGTCGCTCGAGATCGGCAAAGTGCCATTTTTCATCACCCAAAGTGTTCCCGGTAGAACCATCCCTTTGATTGCCAAGCCCATGCTGGAGCTTGACAGTAGACTTCTTGCGCATGAAGAAAATTGGTTTCCTCTCGTTCGGCCATTGGACATCTTCGTAGCAATCACAAACGCGGTCGGCATCGGACGCGCTCCTGTAGTCAATTGACCTCGCCGTCGAGGCCGAGCGACTGGGTATGGACGGAGCCTACTTTCGTGTTCATCACTTTGCGCGGCAACTGGCATCGCCATTCCCACTGCTCGCAGCAGTTGGTGCGAAGACACGAAAGATTGAAATTCGCACAGCAGTGATCGACTGCGGTATGAAAACCCGCACTACATGGCCGAGGACGCCGGCGCCGCGGATCTCATTGCCGGCGGCCGCCTGCAGTTGGGAATCAGCCGCGCTTCTCCCGAGCAGGTAGTCGATGGCTGGCGATACTTTGGCTATCGCCCAGGCGAAGGCGAGAACGATGCAGACATGGGCCGACGGCACGCCGAAGAAAAGTCCCGCCAAAGTCACAGCGGCGAAATAAGCACAGGTCGCAGACTGTACGGCATCCACAGCCAAGGCCCGATTGTTTGCAGTTCGGGCAGTTCACAGAGCAACAAACTTCGTATGTCGCAGATGATCCGCTCCCGTCCATTCCGAGAACTGTAACTCCTCATCCCCAATATCATGATCCTATGGCGATTCATAAAAAACGCGCTTTAGTAACAGGAGGCGCAGGATTAATTGGCTCTCACATTGTCGACCTTCTTGTGAAGGAAGGCTGGCAGGTTCGCATTCTCGATAATCTCGAACCACAGACCCACAAGAATGGGAAACCCGCCTGGATCAATCCTCAGGCTGAGTTCCGGCACGGCAACGTACAGGATTACGAAACCATGCGCTCTGCCTTGACCAACATCGACGTAGTTTTTCATGAAGCGGCATACGGCGGCTATATGCCGGAGATGGCGAAGTATGTCCTGGTGAATAGCTTTGGCACGGCACAGCTGCTCGAGATCATTCGCGACCAAAAGCTGCCCGTTCAAAAGGTTGTTGTTGCGAGCTCGCAGGCGGTTTACAGCGAGGGGGCCGCGCAATGTGAGATTCACGGGCACGTAGTCCCACTGCTTCGGCCGTCGGAGCAATTGCGCATCGGTGACTTCCAGGTGCACTGCCCTCAATGCGGGCGGCCCACGAAATCGATACCTACCCCGGAAGGCACTCCCGGAGGAGGAGAGACGGTTTACGCTCTGACGAAGGTCGATCAGGAGAGGTTGGTCCTCCTGTGGGGAAAACAGACGGGTATCCCAACCGTCGCGCTCCGCTACTCCTGCACCTATGGACCACGGCAGTCGCTGTTCAATCCTTATACCGGGGTGATCGCGATCTTCTGCACGCGTCTATTGAACGGTCAGCCGCCGGTGATGTATGAAGACGGTGGCCAGACGCGCGATCTGTGCTTTGTAGAAGACATCGCCCAGGCAAATCTCCTCGCCGCAACTTCGGATCTGCTCGACGGACTACCGGTCAACGTCGGAAGCGGCAGAGCAACCAGCGTGGGCGATCTCGCGAGGATCATCTCTGAACAGCTCGGGGTGGCAGTAGAGCCCATCGCACGTGGAGAGTTTCGACCCGGCGAGATTCGATCCCTGATCTCCGACATCTCGCGAATCCGGACCATCGGGTATGAGCCTCGTGTTCCGCTTGAAGAAGGCATTGCGCGCTATATTGCCTGGATCAGAACCCAGGGACCGGTCGAGGATTATTTCGCCAGGGCAGAGATCGGGTTACGCGAAAATGGCATTGTGCAGAATGTAGCGCCATCACGCGGGCCGGCGTGACAGTCCTATCCGGAACACAACACCCAGAATGCGAACGGCCGCTTTCATCGATGCCCGCAGATTCCCGGAAACCTTGCTGACCCCGCCGATGCGACGACGATAGTCCACCGGAATCTCTTCGATGCGCAGTCCTTGCCGGGCTGCGCGGATCTGCATCTCCAGGTTCCATCCATACGTCATCTCCGACATTGGCAACTCTCTGAAGGTGGATCTCCGAATGGCGCGAAACGGCCCCATGTCAGTGTAAGGAACACCCTGCAGCATTCGAATGAGAAACCCCACGAGATGAGCGGCGAAGATCTGGCTTCCAAGCATCGAACCCGCTTCCGCATCACCTCGTATGCGAGAACCAAGGACGAAGTCAGCGCTATTCTGCTCGATCGGTTCCACAAGCCGCGGAAGGTATTCGACAGCATCGCTTCCGTCTCCATCGAGGAAAACGAGAATACTGCTGGTTGCGAGAGCAGCCTCCGCCCCTGCTTTACAGGCTGAGCCGTATCCTTGCGGTGCATCGACCACTCTGGCTCCCGCGTCTCGTGCAACCTGATCCGTGCCATCTGTCGATCCATTGTCGACAACCACGCACTCCGCAATCAGCGACCATGGCAGCGAAGCAACGACCTGGCCAATGGACTCGCGCTCGTTCAGAGCGGGGATGATCACGGAAATGGCGGAGACCGTCACGTCGCAGCCTGAGAACGGCGCGCTGCCCGATCACGCCAGATACGAAACGACAACTCGACCACCACAACAAGAAGCACTCCCGCGTAAAGGAACCAATTAAGACGATACTGCGACTCCAGAGTGCCTGCACCCAGAGAAGTCGTCGACAGGTAGAACAGTCCAAGCGTGTAAGCGAAGACAGAGAGATTCGGCAGGAGTACGCAGAACGGGATGAGCCACACAACGTACCAGGGATAGTGAGGAGAAAACGCCAGCATCATAGCAAACGAGAGAAACAGCGCGCCTGGCAGGAATTGAGCCTGTTCCGGAATATGAAAGGTCCGGGTCCAGAATGAGGGCTTGAACGGGACTGGAGTACGATTGGCCGCTTGCCAGCACCATAATGCCAAAGCGCAAAAGGCAAGGAACGCCACGCCAAGATAGAAACCTGCCGACAGATGTTCCATGCCTGGTACGCGCCGCGTAAGATCGAGGAAGAAATACCGTGTGCCTGTTTCGAGACCTTCTTCTTGAGCGTACCCGCCGAGAAACCCGAACACCAGCTTTCCAGCGCTGACATAGCAGGCATACGAGACAGCGACGAGAAACACGAGCACCGAAGGCATCCTGGCGTCTTTGCGCTGCCAGAGCGCAGGCAGCAGCACCAAGGGATAAAACTTGATCAGGACCGCGGCACCGAGAAAGAGGCCGGTTGCAACCGGCTTGTGGCGAAAACGGGCAAGCAATGCCAGTGCGATGAACGCCATCGCGGCTGAATCCAGGTGTCCGGAGCTTCCGATCTCCCAGATCACAAGTGGACACCAGGCGTAAAGCAGGACCTCTTCTCTCCGTCGGCCCAGAGACTGTAGAAGTTCCATCAACGCATAAACAGTCACTCCCTCGAACAGGATCATTGCCAGCTTCATGAAGGTCACGGAGGCGCTTATTGAGGTGACAAGGTAGAAGAGAATCTGGGCGATAGGAGGATAAATAGTGTGCGCATAATCTCTTCGATTGATGTGCTCGAAGAGATTCTGATGCGAATGGCGAAGGAAGGCGAGCGCGGGATCGTTGGGAACGTATCGATAGGGAGAGATGTGTGCGTGTTGTACCACGCCATCCCAGGCATACCGGTAAATATCCGTTGACATGAAAGGCTCTGGAAACAACGTCACCAAACGGAAGGCGATTCCAAATACAATCACCAGCAGCAGGGTTAAGCGATTGCCCGGCAGTTTCAGGACCGCTATCGCCGCCAGTCCAAAGAGAACCACAGACCAGCCCGCAACTCCGGAGAAGCCGATCTCGTAGTGGTGGAACTCCACAATCAGCTGCCGGGTAAAGGCCAGCAATCCAAGACCCAGGACGAGGAGAATGGTGTTAAGGATCCACGTTCGTCCCTGAACCGGATGGGGCGACTTGTTCAGTTCCATGCGGATGCGTCCAGCTGCTTCAGGAAGGACCGAGAGTGCTCGGCGGAGAAACCGGGAAGCGACGTAAAGGGCGGCTTGTGGTCGTTGATCAATTCGTCTCGGAGGATTGCAAGAGTTTCGGAGTCGTCGACGTCATACCAAAGCGGCAGTGTAACAAGCTCGATGCCAAGACGGTGGACAGCAGCTACGGTATCAGCAAAGACCGAAGAGGTGCTCCAAGGGATGTTTTCAAAGATCTCAGTGTGCATGCGTTTCATGCCAACAAGGTAATACCCGCCATCGTTCGAGGGGCCGAGTACGATGCGATCGCCAGGCTTGCGCAAGGCCTCGACAGCTCTCGCAAAAGCCTCCCGGGGCACGGTCGGCGAGTCCGAATCAATAAGGCACACGGACCCAAACCCGCAAGCGAACAAATCCTGCGCCGTCGCCGACAGTCGTTCGCCAAAAGCGTCTCCCCGCTGGGGAACGAGCTGATATTTATCGGGCAATAATCCTTCAAAGAGGTGCTCGTCACCGACCGGCGTGTACGAGATCACACCGGCGCAGCCGCCCTCTCTCGCAAGACCGCCAATATTCGCAGTGGTGTCCATGAGAAAAGAACGGTTGATGGCGGCCGCT
>JBARHV010000111.1:0-1677 GCA_049799415.1 Silvibacterium sp. | reverse complement strand
CGCCCGGCGTGTGACGGTGAAGGCCCGGATCGTGAAGCTCAACCCCCAGCGCGGCGCGGCGCGCGGACGCCAGTTCGCCAGCGCCAAGGCGGTTGACGCCCACCTGCGCTATCTGGAGCGCGATGGCGTCAACCGCGACGGCGAGAAAGGACAGGTCTATTCCGCCGAGCGCGACGTGGACGATGGCCGCGCCTTCCTCGACCGGGGCCGCGACGACCGCCACCAGTTCCGCTTCATCGTCTCCGCC
Organism: Silvibacterium sp.; assembly: GCA_049799415.1. Classification (GTDB taxonomy): domain Bacteria; phylum Acidobacteriota; class Terriglobia; order Terriglobales; family Acidobacteriaceae; genus Silvibacterium. The sequence goes on along the minus strand of JBARHV010000111.1, from coordinate 1,430 downwards.
GAGGAAGGTGTCGAGCTGACCGATCTTCGGGAGACCACCCGCGATCTGATGAAGGCGATGGAGGCGGACCTCGGGACCAAGCTCGACTGGATCGCGGTCGATCACCACAACACCGGCCACCCGCACACCCACATCCTGGTCCGGGGCGTCATGGACGACGGCCGCATCCTCAACATCGCCGGCGACTACATCGCCCACGGCATCCGCGAGCGGGCCAGCGAGATCGTCACTCTGGAATTGGGGCGGCAGACCGAGGAGGAGGTCAGCCGCCAGTTGGAACGCGAGGTGGAGGCCGAACGCTTCACCCGCCTCGATCGGCTGCTGATCGCCGAGCAGGAGGCAAGCAACGAGTTCGCCGACCTGCGGCCCGACCGGGACATGCTGGAGACGGCGCGCCGGAACCGGGCGCTGCTGATCGCCCGCGCCCGCAAGCTGGAGAGCATGGGACTGGCGACCGAAGTGGAGGTCGGCCGCTGGTCCATATCCACGCAGGCCGAGCCGACCTTGCGCGAGATGGGCGAGCGCGGCGACATCATCAAGACCATGCACCGGGCGCTGGCCGATCACGGCCTCGCCGATGAGCGCGGCCCCGCTCAGTACGCCGCCCACGGCAAGCAGATCACCGAGCGGATCGTCGGCCGGGTGCTCGCCAAGGGGTTGGCCGGGGACGAACTGGGCGACCGGCTGCATCTCGTCATCGACGGGGTGGACGGCCGCACCCATTATGTCGAGACGGCGGACAGCTCGCACCTGGCCGAGATCAGGCGCGGCCATATCGTCGCGCTCGATCCGGTGCCGACCAAGGCTGAACCCAGGCCGTCAGATGTCAACATTCAGATCGTGGCGGAAGCCAATGGCGGCATCTACCGGCCGAGCCTGCATCTGGAAGCGACGCGAGACATCATCGAGCAGCGTCATGGCGACCCGGACGCCTTCATCCGCTCCCATGTCCGCCGTCTGGAAGCGCTTCGCCGTGCAGGGCACGTCGAACGCATCGACGCCGATCACTGGAAAATCCCCGCCGACATCGCCGAGCGCGGTGTCGCCTATGACGCCCCGACCCGGCCCAAGGACTTCGCCATCCACACGCTGTCCACGCTGGACCTCGACCGGCAGGTGGTCAGCGACGGGGCGACTTGGCTCGACCGGGAGCTTGTCGCGAAAAACCATCTGCCTATCACCGATGCCGGATTCGGCCGGGAGGTGAACGTCGCGCTCGACCGGCGCGCGCAAAGGCTGGTGGAAATGGGACACGCCACAGCCAAGGACGGCTTTATCGGCATCCCGCGCCGCACTATCGCCGTCCTGGAGCGTCAGGAGATAGAGCGTGTCGGCAAGGCGATGGCCGCCGAACGCGGGCTGACCCACGCCCCGTCCGGTCCTGGTGAATATGTGAGCGGCCGGCTGGCTGGCGTCGCCACTCTCGCCAG
>JBARHV010000110.1:0-1841 GCA_049799415.1 Silvibacterium sp. | reverse complement strand
CTCGATAAGATGGGTGACAAGCCTGACCCGCTGCACCTTATCGCCGTATTTGTTGGGATTAAAACGAAAGGCGTTAACGCCTGCCCGCATCATCTCCTGCACAAGCGAAATACCCGACACCTTTGCTTCCACTAACACTACATCAGGAACATGGTGACCCTCAGACTTAAGCTCTTTATCGCCTGTGTCCCTGTAATCTTTGTAAAGCCGTTGTGCGCGCGTTCGCAAGTCAGGGTATTCCACCTTTCCGCGCCACGAACTAAGCAAAATAACATTCATGGCACCATTATGCTCAAAGACGCCCCATGTCGTACAGGCTGAATAAGCGTTCTTGTCATTCGCCTCTAAAGCCGTATCCCACGACTGGATAATATGCTTGCAAGGCGGAGGTGCCGATTGCTTCCACCATCTAAACCAATGCTTCTTGATAATGCCCCCTTCTTCGGGAGCAGGACGTTGCTGGTATTGTCCTGCATAGCCATACGAACCTAAATCAGCTTTATATCGCTTGACTTCTTTCATACTGAAACGATCAGGACAGAGGAGGTCGCCCTCTTCCTTGCGAGGGTCGCGCCAAACTTTTCCTTTTGTCGAAGGGAGAATAATGGTTGTCGCTCTTCGGCTCGATTCAAACTCCATTGGTAAAATAAGGCGTACCCATTCGTTGCTATCATCTCCCGACATGACATAACCCGATACGTCTTGCTGATGCAAACGTTGCTGTACAACAATTTTAACGTCTTGTTTGGGGTCATTGAGACGGGTTGACCATACTTGCGACCACCATGAATTAGTCCCATCTCGTTTAAGCTCGGACTCGCCATCTTTGGCATTGTTCGGGTCATCACACACAAGGATATTGCCCCCGCGACCCGTTGCCGATGCGCCCACAGACGTTGAAATACGATACCCTCCTGCCGTATTCTCGAAATAGCTTTTAGCGTTTTGATCGGCTGCTAACTGGTAAAGATGTCCCCACCTGGATTGATACCATGAAGATTCGATGAGTCGCCGACACTTTAAGGAATGTTCCAATGCCAACGATGCAGCATAAGACGCATACATAAATTTTTGCGTTGGGTCTTGCAGCCATACCCACGCGGGGAAAGCCACCGAGATGAGAGACGTTTTAGACGAACGAGGCGGGATATGGATAAGAAGGTTTTTAATCTCACGGCGGTAACATGCTTCCAAATGCTCCGCAATCGCTTGAATATGCCATCCCGAAATAAACGGCACACCGCCCTCAATGGATGTCCAGCCTTGCTTGAGAAATTCGTAAAGGGATTCTTCTGCTTCCATCATCTCAAGAAGCTGACGGGCTGCTTCCTTTTGTTCAGGCGTGTAGTTATGAATTGATAATGGCAAGTAATTCTTCTTTTGTTTTCTCGCAACCTTCCTGACTCGTGCGATCATCAATCACATGAGTTGACACAGGTTTAATCACGGCATAATCAAAAATAAGGGCAATAGCTCGTATGTTTTTATCCTTTGCCATGTCAAACAAGGTATTTATAAGCGCAGGCCATTCTTCCCCTGCTTTGTCTACAAAAAGATGAGCAAGTTTTGTTCTTTTAGAAACCAAAGTACCTTTTGGCTTGCCATTGGGATTCCCACTTTGCCCTTTTTGAAACAACCAAGGCTTATCGGCTGTATTATTTTTTTTGTTATCTGATTTCATCTGATTATTCAGTTATACAAATATTAAAATTAATATATTCTAACAAAAACATCTTTTACTGAAAAGATATTAAATAAAAAAAATTCATTATTTGAATTATACTATTTTTTATATTTGTTTATGAATAAATTAGATCAAAGCAACGCATTCAAGCTTTTGT
>JBARHV010000109.1:0-4621 GCA_049799415.1 Silvibacterium sp. | reverse complement strand
ATGCGGCGTTCATCCAGTTGAACTTCACCAGCGTTAAACTTCTTCGCCAACCTCGCATGTATGCTCTTGAGGTCGGCACTGAATAGGATCATCTGGTGCTCCACGTCGGCCTCCTTGCCTCGAATTGTTATTGGAGACCGCCAACCTTCCAGTTGCGATTGATCTCCTGGTGCTCCATCGTGCTGTACTGCTCCAAAACTCGCCAGCGGGTATCGCTCTTTGCAAGCGAGATCACGGTGCCGACTTTCACTCGCGGATCGCGAGGTAGCCAGCAAACCGTTCTTATATTCCCGCTGGCGAGTTCTGTCTGCTGTATCTGCATATCACGTCCAAATCTTGGAGCGGCGTACCGGGTTCGAACCGGTGACGAAAGTGTGGCACACTCTCATGTTTCCACTACACTAACGCCGCGATCTTCTTCAGCTTATCCCAACGTTCCGCAAAATTCGGCGAAACAGATTTTGTGCTTTTACGGTGTCTCAAATCTGCCGAAGACGAAGCATTCTAGCCGCTGAATTACACCCGCATGGCTGGGGGAGAGGGACTCGAACCCCCATAGATGCCTCCAAAGGGCATTGTCCTACCATTGAACGATCCCCCATCAACAAACTTGGCTGGGACGACTGGCAACGATCCAGTAACCTTTCGCTCCAGAGGCGAATGCTCTGCCGATTGAGCTACGTCCCAACTTCAATTTTTGGCTCCTCCCCCCGGACTCGAACCGGGACCTTATTGGTTAACGGCCAATCGCTGCTTCCAATTGAGCTAGAGAGGAACAAAATCTGTATTTCTGATGACCTCGATGATCTGTAGCCCATCAGAGTGTTTCACCCATTCACCGTCGATCAGATGAATCTTAAACTCGTCAAGCAGCCTCTTTTCCGCTGCCCTTCGATCCAAGCAAAAATCGTAGTGTGCAATGTAGAATCGCTTGTACGGATCGTAAGTCTGGTAAGAGTCCAATCGCGCCGCCATGTCAACAGTCATACCTATTTTCAGGTGCTCAGGCCACGCTGGATTCCCAATCAGATAAACCATCCCTTCTTTGCAGTTCTTCACCAATGCACCGCGAGAAAATTTGAGCCGCAATAATTCAAGCCCTGCCAATTTTCTGGCGTATCCCCGCTGGAATTTCTTGTTCTCGCCACCGCCAAGTTTACCGTAGACTTCAATGTAAGCGCCTAGCATTTCTTCTGTGATGTCGAACGCTGTAATCGAAGGCACGATGCCTGTTTCTGTGAGAATCTTAACAGTTCTCCAGATTCGCTCGGTTCTGCCTATTGCGTTTGGGTTGCTCAACGGCTCTCCCCTTTTGTCCCCACAAAGCAGAAGCCCCGGTACCTTTCGGTGTCCGGGGCCTCGTAGTTTTCTTCACTCAGCGTGATGAAAAATCTTGTCGAGACCTCTATCCGGACGCAGGCGTATTACCGGCTGGTTGCGTCGGCTGTGTCGCTGCGATATGGAATCGGGTCTTCATCTCGTTTTCAACCTTAGCGCAGAGCATCTGGGATGTCAACAATTATTTTCCCCTTGACTTTGTACAGCATTTTGCTTATTCTCTCGGCAATGTGGCGCGAAGAAGAGATCGAGGAAATACTGGACCACGAAGAAGTAGTGGCTGAGTTGAAGGAGGAGCAGGGAAACCAAAACCTCCGGGACTACGCTTCTACGGTTGGCTGCACAGCCTCCTACCTTTCGCAGGTCTACAACAGTGTCCGGCCTCCCTCCGAACCCTTGCTCGAAAAGCTTGGCCTTGAGCGCCGCGTAATCTACGTCAGGAAAAAGAGGAGATGGAGATGAAAAAGGTTCTGATAAGTTTCATTCAAGACAGAAGCGGCAGCATGGCCAGCGTGTGGGAAGAGACCTTGAGCGGGTTCAAGACCTACGTCGAGGGCTTGCAGGCCGATGAGAAGAAAGACGACGAGATCGAATATCTATTCTCGTTGACGACTTTCGACACCCAGATCGAGACGCCGTACCTCGGCGTCGCAGTCGCCAACGTGGACGGCCACGAACTCAAGAAGCACGGACCGCGCGGCGGAACAGCGCTCTACGACGCTATTGGCAAGACCCTCCAAGGACATGATGACGACAAGAGCTTGGCGTTCGATAAGGCTATTGTCGTGATCGTTACAGACGGCCAGGAGAACTCCAGCCGCGAGTGGTCGAAGGAAGCACTGCATGCGGCCATCGACGAGCGCATCAAGCGCGGCAACTGGACGTTCACCTACCTGGGCACGCAGCCGGAAACCTGGAATGACGCAAGCTCTCTCGGCGTCGGCGTAGGCGCGTCAGCGACGTACAACTGGACTTCGATGTTCTCGGACCATGGAACAAATTCGATCTTCATAAGACGATCTTAGAACCCGACTGGAGACTGTGGCGGGCCGTTCTGCCGACGTCTCTCCATCTCCTCCGGCGACAGGAAGCCGATCTTCTTCCCGCGCGCCTCAATGACCCAGGCGACCTCTTTCATCTCGTAGAGCGTGAGTGAGCCTTGGTCAAGGTAGCGACTGCACTGGGCGACTGGGAAGCGCACAATAGGTGATCCTTGCAAAGCATCGCAGCGAATTTCCTGGCGACCCGTTGTTCCGCTAACTCGCCGCAGACAGAAGCGACAACCGAGACAGAGGTTGCCTGAGCCGGTCACGGTGCCGCCTTGGATACGGCGCGCGATGGAATTGGACTCGATGTTCATATTGCTCTTAGCACCTCTTCTCCGATGCCGATGCGATCTATTGCTGCTTGAAGGAATGCGCGCCTGTTTTCTTGGGGGACGCTGCCATCCCATGCGATTGCGGCCTCTTTGCTAGGGGCAACGAAGATGAGGCCGACGCAGGCATAACCCTTCGATTCATACAGAGAAAGAACTGTCTCCGGACTCATGGAACTTGCCATCAACTGCTCCGCTGGAATTGTCAAGCTTATTTTTTGGTAGGGCCGAGGAGAGTTGAACTCCACGACGCGGAAATGGCTAACTACGCTGCAACTCGGATATTATCATACATCTTCACTAAAGCAGTTAGGGATTTTCCGCCTAACTCCGTACACGCTTTCATACGGACAATCGCTGCCTTATCAACCAGAATAATGTCTGGATGCTGCGCAGCTTTGGCGCGCGACTGCGGTGTATGAAATCCCTTGATCTCGTATACGGCACCGAGAACATCAAAATCTGGATAGTAGGCAAATGTTTTTCCATCAAAGACGTATTGGCGCGCGGAAACGCTCCTTGCAACGGGTAACGCGCGTTCCAGACAATATACGAGAAATATAAGTTCGTATGTGCTTCCGCAGTAAAATCCTTTGTACCATCCACTTTTTGAACGTCCTGATCTTTCTCTGTACCCTCCGCTCTTCCAATGCTGCTTCCTTCCGGCTTGTGTCATGCCAGAACGTACAGAACCACATTTCCGAGAGCAGCAAATGGCTGTCCTCGCCTTTGGCAAAAAACTCTTACCACAAATGCAGCACTCGCGGGGGAGCATTTTTCTGAGTGCGTTACCTATCTTATTTTTCGTCTCTGCACTCCGCTTTACGCCGCGTCGTCCTTTCCTGCCGACATACGAACATTTGAGCGAGCAGAATTTCCCCCGTAACTCTCTGACGCTCTTTCCGCAAATCACGCATTTTGGTCGCGGCATAGTTCGTATATTGCTGAGTTTTTCGAATTTAGTCTTTGTGCTCTGTGCGGCAACATCAACCCATGTCTTGCCTTCCTGAGCAAGTCGGCAATGGCGCACATGACTGTTCATCGACTGCTTGTTGTCGAATGGTCTGGAACAGATTTTACAGGTGTATCGCTTCATAGAAGGATGGTCACGCTGACCGGACTTGAACCGGCATCCGCGCCTTGAAAGGGCGCTGGCCTAACCATTAGCCGACAGCGTGACAACTGAGACAATTATATCTGGTAGAGTATATGTGAGTCAAACTTTTGGCGTCCCGCACGGGATTCGAACCCGTGTTTCAACCTTGAGAGGGTTGCGTCCTTAGCCGGACTAGACGAGCAGGACTTACAGCTATTGTGTGTCCTCTTCCCAGTCTTCCGCAAGCACATCCGTCTGGCTGGCCAGCCAGGGCACAATATCTCCCTGCGCGGTCTTCATGTCGATGTGCGAATGGTAGCTGACTGTGGTGCCCTCGGGGAAAATGCCAAGTAGCGGTTCCCGGTTGACGGTAAAGGTGCTTCCAGGCACGAGGAAAATAAACATACCCTTGCCGTTCCACCCGGCGCGCCGGACGAGCCTTCCGAACTTGATCCGATTCAATGCTTCGCTAAAATCAAACTGCTCTTCCATGAGTCTTCTCCCGTTTAACACGTTGTTGGGTCGCAGCGGCATGTCTCATCCCACAGGTGTGGAGTAGTGGTTTTCCGTAGAAATCGAGGCCGGTCTCAGATAAACACGCCGCACACGCCATTAGCCTCTAGTTGCCCCGTATTGCTTAACAAGGAACGGGGCCACAACCTTGGGATAGCTGGCCGTTAAGCTGCCATCCGGAGTGCATTGTCCTCAGCACTTGTTGGTTACGTGTCCGTTCGATCTGTCGATCCGGGTGGCCACGTCGTCCCGGCACGAAGCTGTAGTTCATCGATCCCGTCGAAACCGTGACGCCCCCA